>NZ_JADPJR010000081.1:0-227763 GCF_023073535.1 Bradyrhizobium sp. 179
CCGCGATTACCCACGGGTGTAGGTAGGCATTCTTTCGCTCTGATAAGAGATGGTGCTCAAATTGTATCGATTGTCGGAGGCGAAGTCCGCTTTGGGTCATGAACGACAAAACTCAAGGTGAGCATAATAGGTCCGCTTTCGGGTGCATAGCGACCAGTTGAGCCTGCCAGCCGAGCCATGATTCAAGCCATCCATCGGAAGGGGTCGAATCATGCGCTACGAACTCACGGACTATGAGTGGTTTGCGATTAAGCCGATGCTGCCGAATAAGTCGCGCGGCGTGCCACGAGTGAATGACCGTCGTGTCCTCAATGGCATCTTCTGGATCTTGCGATCCGGGGCACCGTGGCGCGACCTGCCGGAAAGCTTCGGTCCGTACACGACCTGCTACAATCGGTTCGTTGGCTGGCGACGGGCGGGCGTGTGGGCCAAGCTCATGAGCGTACCGGCTGGTGCCCATGATGCTGCCGTGCAGATGATCGATACATCCATTGTTCGCGTCCATCAACATGGGGCCTGTATGACAAGGAACCATCGCCAATCGATGGGAAGGTCACGCGGCGGTCTTACAAGCAAAATCCACGCGGTGGTCGATAGCAATCGTCTACCGATACGGCCTGCGTTGAGTCCCGGCTAGGCGCACGACGTTGACTTGCCGGAAAACTGCTGTCTCGTCTCAAATCCGGATCAATGCTGCTTGCCGACCGTGGCTATGACGCCGACTGGATTAGGGAGCTTGCCGTGAAGAAGGGCGCGTGGGCCAACATCCTGCCGAAAAGCAATCGCAGCGATCTGATCTGCTTTAGCCCGTACCTCTATCGCGCTCGCAACCTCGTCGAACGGTTCTTCAACAGGATCAAGCAGTGCCGTCGGGTGGCGACGCGCTACGACAGGGTTGCAGGAAACTACCTTGCCTTCGTCCAACTCGCACCTATCCGCCTATGGCTGGCCGCGCGTTATGAGTCCGCGCCCTAGTCCGTCATGAGATGACGGGAGAACGACAGCGGAATGGTGGCTTCGCTTCGTCAGTGCCGGACTCGCTTCCGGCGCCGGGGCCCGCGCGCCGGTCCCTTTGGTTCTCGACGGCCCTGCCGCGGGGCGAACCGATGAATCGTCGGTGATGATCCGAAGCTAACCAATCGGACTTTCGCCCTAAGCGTCCTTGCCCACGCGGCCT
Organism: Bradyrhizobium sp. 179; assembly: GCF_023073535.1. Lineage (NCBI taxonomy): Bacteria > Pseudomonadati > Pseudomonadota > Alphaproteobacteria > Hyphomicrobiales > Nitrobacteraceae > Bradyrhizobium > Bradyrhizobium sp. 179. The sequence continues at coordinate 1,178 of NZ_JADPJR010000081.1, forward strand.
CGGCGCGCCGTGCACGAAACAAAATCCAACGGCGCCCTGGCAAGGGCCTCGATCTCGGCCCGCTCCAGCGGCGTCAGCGCCGGCGCGAAATCGGCCGCCGCAACGCGCTCGCGTAACGCAGCGATGGCGGCCTGATGCTCTGCGGTCGCATACGACCTTGTTGCAACATCGAGACCGGGATCGCCGAAGAAGCGATGAATGACCCCGCTGAGCGTCTTGCGGGATCTGAAATATTTGAGGATCGCCTCGTCGCGGCCGGCGGGCGGCGCTTCGCCGACGTACCGCGCAGCACTGGCGTTCAAGGCCAGATATCTGGGCAATGAGATCGAATTGGCGTCCCGCGGCACTTCGGTGACCTTGTGAAGCCCGCGGTCGCCGACCGAATAGCGCTCGGTCTGGAAACAGCCAGCGCGCCGGACTTCGGCCAGCTGAGCTTCCGCCGTGGCGATATTGCCGAACGTTCCGTTCCACTGGCTGGCGGGCCCGGCCGTCTCCTGGCGGGTCATCGCCGGCCCCGCCGCCATGATCCCGACGAGATTGGACTCGCCGCGATGCGCCCCGAGCATCTTGTCGATCGACGCTTCGTCGCAGCCGACCGGCGCGTTCGCCAGTCCGACGAGCTTGCCGATCCCCTGCATCTGGCAGCGCATTCCCTCGCCGCCCATCGCGAAGAACGTCCGCATCGGCGCAGGGTCGAGAGCCCGGGCGAGCGCCGCAGGCCCGGTGAGGTCCGAGCGGTGGATCCACAGAAACACGGCGATCGCGGCGATTGCGCCCGCCGTCATTTCCCACGTCAGGCCGAGCCTGTTGAAGTCGGAATCGAAAGAGGCTGGCGCAAGCCAAGACCTCGCCGCGCGGGTAGCCGACGGACGGCGACCAAACCCGGCTCCGGACCGGAGCTCGGGCGGCCGCGTGTCCCGCCGTGCAGGCGCGATCAGCGCCATCGATCCCGTGACCGAAACGATCGCCGCCACGCGCTCGGCGATCGTGGGATGGGTCGCGAAAGCCCCCTGGTGCGCGCCATCGATCATCATGGCGTCCTGCCCGGCCGCGAGTCCGGGAATGGCGCTGCGCCCGTCAATACGCTGCAACGCCGAGACGAGCGCGGACGGATTCTGCGTCAAGCGGACGGATTCCGCATCGGCGATGAACTCGCGTGCCGATGCGATCAGCAGACGCGTCAGGTGGCTGCCGTCGAGCGCAAGGCGGCGAAGCAGCGAGACGACGAGGATGAGCACCACCATAATCGGCAACGCGATCGCCAGGATCGGCAGCGAGCAGGCTTCCCAGATCCGGTTGACCTGCCTCTTGTTGCGCCGCGGCTGGAGAAAGCTCAGCGTATCGAGGCAGATGTTGGTCGCCGCGATCAACCGGATGTCTTCGTTGACCACGTGAACGATCTCATGGGCGGCGACGGCGGCCAGTTCGTCGTCGTCCAGGACGTCGATCAGCCCGCGCGTGAAGACCAGCACGGCGTCCTTTCGCCTGATCCCGCAGGCAAATGCATTGAGCGCAGGGCTGTCGATGACGCCGACATAGGCCGTCGGCAGGCCGGCCGCGATCACCAGTGGCTCGACAATGCGGCAGAGCCGCGGCTCATCATTGTCGTCGACGAAGCGGAAGTTGGTCCTGCCGCGCACGGTGCGAACGTGCCAGGCCATCTGCACTGCGAACAGCAGGCCGCCGGCAACGGTGACGATCGGCACCCAGCGCACGAGGTAGCCCGTCCAGCCGTAGAGCGGCGCGTGCTCGGGGTCGAGCATGGCCAGCGGCACCACGAGCGCCAGTATCGCGAGCAGATGGAACGCGACGACGAAACCCGCGAACAATGCGAGCGAGCGCGTGTCATTGCGACGGACGTGGCCGTAGAGCCCGTTCACCCGCATGGCAAACTCTCTTCAATCAGAATTTGACCGCTAGGGGCTCGTCGATCAGGACGCGTTCGATGCCGAGGTCGTACGGCTTTCGTGCGCCCATCCTGAACAGGCGGCCGATGTAGCTGCCGGGAAACTGACGCAGCGTCGTCGCGTATTCCTCGACCGCCAGATTGTAGAAGCGACGCGAGGCGGTGATGCGATTTTCCGCATCGACGAGTTCGCTGCGCAACTCGGCGAAGTGCGTGGATGCCTTGAGCTCGGGATAGCGCTCCGCCATGCCGATCAGGGCGTTGATGTTTTGTGTCAGATCCCGCTCGGCGCTGAGCCGCAGCTCCGGGGTCGCGGCTTGCAGCGCGTCGGCGCGCGCCTGCGTGACGCCCAGCAGAATGTCACTTTCGTGCTTAACGAATGCGCGCACCGTCTCCACCAGGGGAGGAATCAGGTTGTGACGGTGCTTCAGGTGAACGTCGATATCGCCGAACGCCGTGTCACAGCGCTGATCGAGCGCGACCAGGCGGTTATGCGTCGCGTATGCGATGTAGGAAGGTAAGGCAATCAACAAAAGCAGCGTCGCGAGACAGACAACAAGCAATGTCAACAGCATGACCCGCTCTCCCTTGGGTACCTTCCGGAACGGTACCGCAATGCGGTTGCGGATTCGTTGCAAACAATAGCTAAAGTTGTCGAATGGCGTAACAGTGCCTTAAAACAATCCTGTGCCTACTCGGCGCCAATTTCATAAAAGGGGTTCGTCATGGCTGAATCGATTTTCGCGCGCGTGTCCCGTCTGCTCTCGGCAACTGTCGAGGACACCGTTGACCGTATGGAGCAGGCCGGCAGCGATGCCGTCATGCGCGAGGCCATCCGCGAGGCCGATCGCGCAATCGATCAGGTGAAAGCAGAGCTTGAAGCTGCGATGGCGCGTCGGTTGCAAGCGGCACGTCAGCAGAAGATGCTCGCCGAGCGGGCCGACGAGCTGACCGCCAAGGCCAAGTTCGCCTTGAACCAGCAACGGGATGATCTCGCCGAAGCTGCGTTGTCCCGCCAGATCGACTTCGAAGCACAAGCCAAGCAACTCGATGCCGTGCAGCAACAGGCCCGCGAGCTGGAGCAGCGACTTGAAGACAGCCTCACCGCGCTTCAGGCGCGCAAGCGTCAGATGGAGGATACGCTTCAGGCCTTCCTGATGTCACGGCAGGAGGCCGCGCTCGGCGGCGATGGCCCGGCTCGGCCGAACCGTGCTGCGGAGAAGAAAGTCGACGCGGCCGAAAAGGCCTTCGATCGCGCCATGGCCGGAGCGGGCGGTGTTGAATTCACGCGCACTGATGCGAGCACGATAAATCGCGTGGCCGAAATCGACGGCATGCGGAAGAGCGCAACCGTCGCCGAACGGCTGGCGGCACTGAAAGCCGAACAGGCCGCCTGATGATCCGAAAACCCGCCGCGGCATGGACTCAGCGGCACGAAGACGGAGCCGTCCGAACCATCCGCACGGCCTCTGCGCTCGCGAAGACCAGCTACAGCGGGGCACGACGCGCCGGCAAGGCCGTTGTCGGACTGATCTGCTACTTCTTCGCGGCGATCTGGGGCTTTGCCGCGCTTGCTTCGGGCCTTGCCGGCAGCCTTCCAAGCCTAGTCGGCATCGGCGCGATGGCTGCATTCATGTTTTGGGCGGGCCGCCGGTCCTTTGCAGCGGCACGCGCAGCTTGATTTCTACGCCACGCGAAGTGAGTGGCGGTCGGCCCGTTGGCCTCGTGGACGCCGCACGCAGCCCATCGGACTCCCCCAACGAGTCCTTCGAATTGCGGTTCGCGCTCCCTCGTAGACTATAGGAAGACCGCTGAAACCAAGAAGCCCTCGCTGGTTTCGAGGGCTTTCAACTCAATCACTTCCGTGCGCCGCTCTTCTTTGTGGACTGGCCACCTGGAGTGCTGGTGCCTGAGCTGTCGGTCGTGCTGGAAGACGTGCCCGTCGTCATCCCACCCTTCGATTTAGCGGTGCTCTTGGTGGTATCGCTTGTTCCGGCCACTCCGGCCTGCGCGCCCTGCTGGCTCTGACTCGGTTGCGCCAGTGCCGCGGTTCCCATCATCGAGGCGATCATCGTACTCACTAAGAGCTTCGTTATCATTGATCTATCTCCCGTCCTGATCGCGAACAACAGGCCGGCGCGCTCCGCGTTCCTCCGGCGCGGCGGTTCTAGGCCCGAACCGAACCTCATCGCGGATGGGGCCATTTGAGAGTTCATCTAACTCGCATCGCATCAATTTGATTCAACTGGCTGCGTTGGTCGCAAAGAAGCGTTCTCTGTTCCTGAAGACCGTCTTGACCGGATTCAACTGCCCTTAATGTCTGGCGCTTCAACCTGCCACAAACGGGAGCACGAGCATGCGTCTGTTGGTATTCGGTTTGATCGCCGTTGGCATCGCCGGTTTTGCTGCCTACGACCAGTACGACAAGAAGGCGAATTTTCAACGCGTCGATGCGCGCGTCAGCGCTGTGACCGATCAGTGCTACCTGGAGAAGGTCGAGCGCGGCATTTTCTCCAAGACGACGTCGACCTCTGATCTGCTTCGCTGTGACCAGGCCGAAATCCTGACGCGCGAACACCCGAAATGGCAGGGCTACGAAATCAAGCACAAGATCGAGGTCAAGTTCGCCTATGTGTCTCCGGTCGACGGGACCACGCATTTTTCGAGCCTGAGGATGTCCGGCTTCCCCAACGGTCAGCCTTTGCGCATGGGGGACGTCCTTCCGGTTCTGGCATCGAAGACCAAAGCGGACAAGACACGCCAAGCCTGATTGGCCGGGCCGGCGCGCGAACCATCGCAGGCACCGACGCCCAACAAAAATCTGCAAAGCCGTGTCGGATCGGCAGCCTCCCCGTCGTCCTCGTGACATGAATGGGCCATAGACGCCAAACTCGGGCCCATCAATTCACTGAGGATAACAATCATGCCCAGCACTGTCCGTCTGCACCGCGTCTTGGCCACCAGCCCGGAGAAAGTCTATCGCGCCTTCCTGGAGGCCGACGCGATGGCGAAATGGCTTCCACCGAACGGCTTCACCTGTACCGTGCATCATTTCGAGCCCAAGGTCGGGGGCACGTTCAAGATGTCGTTCCGGAATTTCACGACGGGCAACAGCCATTCGTTTGGCGGCGAATATGTCGAGCTCGTCCCGGGCGAACGCCTCCGCTACACCGACAGGTTCGACGATCCTAACCTGCCGGGTGAGATCCAGGTCACCGTGATCCTGAAGAAGGTCTCGGTCGGCACCGAAGTCGACATCACGCAGGCCGGCATCCCCGACGTCATCCCGCCGGAGGCCTGTTATCTCGGCTGGCAGGAATCGCTGCGCAACCTGGCACGGCTCGTCGAGCCGGAGATCAACCAATAGCCGGTCCGCGTTTGACGCAGCGGGGTGATCTGTTCGACCAAATTCGCAGATTTCCCCGCCTCGTCGAATGAACTCTCCGAGAGAACAACTCACATCGAGTCTGCAGATATCTACGGAGCCCAATTGAGCTGCGGCTGCGTGCGAGGCAGATCCGATCCATTGCGAACGATCGTTACGCGCCCGCCCTCGATTCAAGCCCGCCGCCGGCGGTCCATCTGTCCGGGTCGGGGCTGTGTCCGATCAGCGCGAGACCATACGCGATCGACTCGAACTGGTCGCCCGACATCAGCCGTTCGTTACCGAAACGGTCGGCGAACAGCTTTCGGACGGCCGGCACGAAGGACGTGCCGCCGGTCAAAAACACCTTCTCCACCTCGCGCCCGGTGATGCCCGCCTCGCCCAGCACCTTGTCGACGGTGGCCCCTAACCGGGCGATATCGTCGGCAATCCAAGATTCGAAATTTTTCCGTGTGATGGCCGCGCCGATGTCGACCCCGCCACCTCCAAAGCGGAAGTCCACCTCGTCCTGCGCCGACAGCGCCACCTTGGCGTCGGACACCGCGCGGTACAGCGAAAAGCCGAGGTCGAGATCGACGATGGTAATGAAATCCTCGAGCAGAGCCGGCTTCAGCGCGGTGCGCGCAAGCTCGCGCAGCTCGCGCAAATCGCCGTTGCTCTTCATCATCGCGAGCTGATGCCAGCGGGCGAGGTTGGTGTAGTGGCCGCTCGGGACCGGCAGCACCTTGTCGAACGAGCGGAAGCTGGAGCCTTTGCCGAGCCGCGGCGAGACCACGTGGTCGACAATCCGATAGTCGAGCGTGTCGCCGGCAATGCCGATGCCGGCGTGTCCCAGCGGTTCGGCGCGAAGGCTGCCGCCTTTGCGCGAGAAACGCATCACGGAAAAGTCGCTGGTGCCGCCGCCAAAATCCGCAACCAGCACGGTGGCATCCCGCTCCAGCCGGCGGGCGAAGGAAAACGCCGCGCCCACGGGCTCATAGACGTAGCGGGCGTGGCCGGCACCTAAGCGCTCGAACGCGGCGCGATAGCGCTGCATCGCCAGCGCCTCGTCGGGATTGCCGCCGGCAAAGCGGACGGGGCGGCCGACCGTGATGTTTGCGGCCTCGAAGCCGAACCGGTCGCCGCCGTGGCGCGCCAGCGTCCGCAGGAACGCCGCCAAAATATCCTCGAACTTGTAACGCTGGCGGAACACCTGGGTGGTGTTGAAGCTGGAGCTCGCCGCAAACGTCTTGAACGACTGGAGGAAGCGGTAGACGTGGCGCCCTTCGAGAAACTGCTCGATCGCCCATGGACCGCCCTCGGCCTGGGCGCCGGCTCCCGGCCTTTCCTCCCAGAAGCACAGCGCCGACACGTAGACGCTGTGGCGCTGTCCGCCATGGTCGAAGCGGATGGCCTCGACCCGGCGGTCGTCCGCCGCGAGCGCGACGACCGTATTGCTGGTTCCAAAATCGATGCCGATCGAGACGGCGGGCGAGGCGCTCGACATGAACCACTCTGACGGATGATTGGATAAGGGGGCGGACCACTAACGGCTTTGCACGACCGTGCCAAGACCCACCGTTGCAGTGCGGCCGGAACTTGGCGTCCCATCGCTGCAAGATCCCGCGCGATCCGGGATGATTTAGCCAGCTTTTCGCACCTTCGCCCACTGGAACGACATCCCCGCCCGGGCATAAGCAATTTTATTTCCGAAACGGCTTCGTTAATCCAGCATTATGCTGCAATGCGAAAGCTTGCGTACTGCTATGCAAACAAGAGCATAGACACTGGTATCTGGTATACATAGATTGCCCTCGAAATGAGACAGCAAGGCTGACTGTTCTCAAGAAAGGGATTTCCGATGTCCAAGACCGCTTCCGTTGCCCTGGCCCCCTCCTCCTCGCTGTTCGCCCGCCTGATGGCCGCGATCGACAGCCTCCTGATGGCGAGCGCCAGGATCTCGAATCACAACGGCGACCTGCCCCGTTTCGGCCTGTAAGAAGGCCTTGCCCGCCCGCCCAACGGCGAGATGGCAGACCTAGCAGACCCTACGTTCGATCAAATGGCCTCGCATGTCGGGGCCATTTTCGTTTTGCGGCTTGCCCTGGCCCGCGACCACAACTGCGACGATTGGTCCGCTGGTGGGGCCCGCCGATCAGATTGTTTGACGGCTGGCATCTCGCATACCATTCGCCCGAACGATTGCGCGATCAAAGGCCTGAGAGGGGAAACAGCAACGCAGGGCGGGGCGGCCGAGGGGCACACCTGCCGCGAGCGTTGGCGGAGCCTTAGCCGAAAGGAGCGGATGCCGCGCATTGTCCCTACTCATAGAGTTTCTGCCGGACTGCCATGGGAAATCGACCGCAAGAGTGACCCCAGGCATCCGAATCGAGATGGGCTGACGCAAGCCGACAAAGATCGGCTGCGTTGAGGATTCGACAGGGAGAGAAACAAGATGAGGCCATTCGTTCTGAATGTCGCTTTGGCGGCAATCGCGATGTCGTGCGCCAACAGCACCGCAAGCCGTGCTGCCTGGGAGCCCGTCCGTCCGGTCGAGTTCATCGTGCCGGCGGGCACCGGCGGCGGCGCCGATCAGATGGCACGCACCATCCAGGGCATCGTCACCAAGCACAATCTGATGAAGCAGCCGCTCGTCGTCATCAACAAGGCCGGCGGCGCGGGTGGCGAGGGCTTCCTCGATGTGAAGACGTCGTCGGGCAATCCGCACAAGATCATCATCACGCTGTCGAACCTGTTCACGACGCCGCTGGCAACGGGGATTCCGTTCAACTGGAAGGATTTGACCCCGGTGGCGATGTTGGCGCTCGACGAATTCGTGCTCTGGGTGAATGCCGAGAAACCGTACAACACCGTCAAGGACTACCTCGACGCCGTGAAGAAAGCCCCGAGCGGCTCATTCAAGATGGGCGGCACCGGCTCCAAGCAGGAAGACCAGATCATCACCGTCGGCATCGAGAAGGCAATCGACGCAAAATTCACCTACATCCCCTACAAGGGCGGCGGCGAAGTCGCCGTTCAGCTCGTCGGCAATCACGTCGATTCGACGGTCAACAATCCGATCGAGGCGGTCGCGCAATGGCGCGGCGGCAAGCTCCGTCCGCTCTGCGTCTTCGACGCTCAGCCGATGGCCTATGACGAGCCGATCGCCGACGGCAAGGCCTGGAAGGATATTCCGACCTGCAAGTCGCAGGGCCTGGCGATGGAATATCTCATGCTGCGCGGCATCTTCATGTCGCCCAAGGCCACGAAGGATCAGATCGAATACTACGTCGAGCTGTTCAAGAAGGTCCGCGCCACGCCGGAATGGCAGGATTTCATGAAGAGCGGCGCCTTCAACACGACATTCCTGACCGGAGCCGAATACGCGAAGTGGGTCGAGGCCGAGGAGAAGCGCCACGAAGGCTTGATGAAGGAAGCCGGCTTCCTCGCATCGGGGAACTGACCCGCGACATCGACGGCTGAGGACGCTGGATCGTCCTCCCATCTGCCGCGACCGCGCAAGATTGCGTCCGCCTGGAGGTCCCATGACTGAACGATCCGGATCCGAATCCGGCCCCGCACACAAGACGCTGGAAATCGGCATGGCGCTGTTGATCGGCGTCTTCGGCCTGGTCGTGATCTTCGGCAGCCTGAAGGCCGGCATCAATTGGGGCGCGGAGGGCCCGCGTGCCGGCTTCTTCCCCTTCTATGTCGGCGCCGCCATCGTCGGCGCAAGCGCCATCAACCTCTGGAGCGCGCAGCGCCACGACGACGGCCGGCTGTTCGCAGAATGGGGACAGCTTCGCCAGGTCATGAGCGTCGTCGTGCCCACCGCGATCTATGTCGGCTCGATGCCGTTCATCGGCCTCTACGTCGCCTCGATGATCTTTATCGCCTGGTTCATGCGCTGGCTCGGCGGTTATCGCTGGCTGACGACCATCGCGGTGGCGATCGGCATGCCGGTCGTGACCTATCTCGTTTTCGAGCGCTGGTTCTTGGTTCCGCTTCCCAAGGGCCCGTTCGAGGAATGGCTTGGTTTGTAAGAGCTGCGCCGCCATCCCGTTATTGCTGCAGGACGTATCGATATGGAAGAGTTGGCCAACCTGTTTCACGGCTTCGCGGTCGCCCTGCAGCCCTACAATATGATGCTGATGATCATCGGCATCACGCTCGGAGTCATCATCGGCGTGCTGCCGGGGCTCGGCGGCGCCAATGGCGTTGCGATCCTCCTTCCCCTGACCTTCAGCATGCCGCCGACGTCGGCGATCATCATGCTGTCCTGTATCTATTGGGGCGCATTGTTCGGCGGCGCCATCACCTCGATCCTGTTCAACATACCCGGCGAGCCCTGGTCGGTGGCGACCACCTTCGACGGTTATCCGATGGCGCAACAGGGCAAACCCGGTGAGGCGCTCACGGCCGCCTTCACCTCCTCCTTCGTGGGCGCGCTGTTTGCCGTCATCATGATCACGCTGGTCGCGCCCCTCGTCGCGGGTTTCGCGCTGCGATTCGGTCCGGCGGAGAAGTTCGCGGTGTACTTCCTCGCCTTCTGCAGCTTCGTTGGCCTCAGCAAGGAGCCGCCGTTCAAGACCATCGCGGCGATGATGATGGGCTTTGCGCTCGCGGCGGTCGGCCTCGATTCGATCACCGGCCAGTTGCGGCTGACCTTCGGCGTCACTGAACTGCTCAACGGATTCGACTTCCTGATCGCCGTGATCGGCCTGTTCGGTATCGGCGAGATCCTGCTGACCATGGAGGAAGGACTGGCTTTCCGAGGCGGCAACGCCACCATCAATCTTCGGGTCGTGCTTCAGACCTGGCGGGAATTACCCGCGTACTGGCTGACCTCGCTGCGCTCCTGCCTGATCGGGTGCTGGATGGGCGTCACGCCCGCCGGCGCAACGCCGGCCTCCTTCATGAGCTACGGCATCGCCAAGCGCCTGGCGCGACGCGGCAACAATTTCGGCAAGGGCGAGATCGAGGGCGTGATCGCGCCCGAGACGGCCGCCCATGCCGCGGGCACCTCGGCGCTGCTGCCGATGCTCTCGCTCGGCGTGCCGGGCTCCCCGACCGCCGCCGTCCTGCTCGGCGGATTGTTGATCTGGGGCCTGCAGCCCGGCCCCATGCTGTTCGTCGAGCAGAAGGAATTCGTCTGGGGCCTGATCGCCTCGATGTATCTCGGCAATCTCGCCGGCCTCATCGTCGTGCTCACCTGCGTGCCGATCTTCGCCGCGATCCTCCGCGTGCCCTTCGGCATCATCGCGCCGCTCATCCTGGTGCTCTGCGCGATCGGCGCCTATTCGGTGCACAACAGCACCTTCGACGTGATGCTGATGCTTGTGTTCGGCGTGCTGGGCTACCTCCTGAAGAAGTGCAACTACCCGCTGGCACCGCTGGTGCTCGCCATCGTGCTCGGCGACAAGGCGGAGGAAGCCTTCCGCCAATCGCTGTTGGGATCGCAAGGATCGCTCGGCGTGTTCTTCTCCAATGGCCTCGTCAGCACCATCATGGCGCTCGGCCTGGTCGCCCTGTTCTGGTCCGCGATCCAGGAAGGCTACAGCCGGCTGCGGACGTCGATGGTGTGACGCGCGCGACCCGGCGTCGCCGCGCGCCGGCCGTGCGAAGCTCCCCAAGACTTCTGGGATAAGGAATTCCACGATTGCAGTCGCCGACCCACCGGACGGCGCTGTGTGCGAACAGCGCGCAAGTGGTCGTGTGCCGAGGGCACGGGCTTTTCACAGCGTGCTTGCGGCTGCGCCGCGTTACAGAAATCTCTTGTTGGATCAATCGCTTGAATGGCACAGTCGCTATGGCCGCCGGCACTCCGGCAGCAATTCAGGCTTTACAATCCCGCAGCCAAGGCGCATGTGAACAAGCCCGCGATATTTCGCCGCACCCTCAGTCCCTCGCTTGAATCTTGGCATAATGAATACCAGGATGCGAGCCAGCGCATGCATAAAAAATGATCGGCGCGTTCGGGAGGGTTTTAATGACGGACATGGTGCAGTCAGCAGCGGCCCCTAGTGTCACACGTGTAAGCGATGCTTTTCGCTGGGCGCAATTGGCCATCGGCGTAGGCGCGATGGTGATGATCGCCAACTATCAATACGGCTGGACGTTCTTCGTCCCCGACATCCAGAAGACGTTCGGCTGGGATCGCGCCTCGATTCAATGGGCGTTCACCCTCTTCGTTTTGTTCGAGACCTGGCTCGTGCCAGTCGAGGGATGGTTCGTCGACAAATACGGCCCGCGCATCGTCGTGCTGGTCGGCGGCGTGCTCTGTGCCATCGGCTGGGCGATCAACGCGCAGGCCACCACGCTGAACGGCTACTATCTCGGCATGATCATCGCGGGCATCGGCGCCGGCGGCGTTTACGGCACCTGCGTCGGCAACGCGCTGAAGTGGTTTCCGGACAAGCGTGGTCTTGCTGCGGGTATCACGGCCGCAGGCTTCGGTGCAGGCTCTGCGCTGACCGTCGCGCCGATCCAGGCCATGATCAAGGACAGCGGATTTCAGACCACCTTCCTCTATTTCGGCCTCGGGCAAGGCATCATCATCTGCATCCTCGCCTTCTTCCTGCTGGCGCCGAAAGCGGGCCAGGTGCCGAGTGTGGTGGCGAACGCCAATCTGCTCCAGACCCGCCGCAACTATCAACCGACCGAGGTGCTGCGTCAGCCGCTGTTCTGGCTGATGTACTTCATGTTCGTGATCGTCGGCGCTGGCGGGTTGATGGTGACGGCGAACCTGAAGCCGATCGCAGCCGACTGGAAGGTCGACAACGTGCCGGTCACGCTGATGGCGGTGACGATGACGGCGGTGACGTTCGCGGCGACGATCGACCGCGTGCTCAACGGCCTGACGCGTCCGTTCTTCGGCTGGATCTCCGACATGATTGGCCGCGAGAACACGATGTTCATCGCCTTCGGCATGGAAGGGTTCGGCATCTGGATGCTCTACCTCTGGGGCCATGATCCGATCTGGTTCGTGCTGCTCTCGGGCTTCGTGTTCTTCGCCTGGGGTGAGATCTACTCGCTATTCCCCTCGACCTGCACCGATACGTTCGGCGCCAAGTTCGCGACCACCAATGCCGGCCTGCTCTACACCGCGAAGGGCACCGCCGCGCTGCTGGTGCCGATCGCCAACTACATGCAGCAATCGTCGGGCACCTGGGACAGCGTGTTCATCATTGCGGCCGGCGCCAACATTCTGGCTTCATTGCTCGCAATCGCGGTGCTGAAACCCTGGCGCAAGGTCGTGGTCGCGAAATCGACCGTCTGACCCGCTCCGCTACAATTCACTCAGCGGGACGCCCGGCCTCACGGTCGGGCGTTTTCGTTTGGTGCGAAGGCCCCCGCGATGCCCCCCGAAATCACGATGGAACTTCGCGCATTCTTCAATGTGGCGCCAAGTTAGGGCTTGCAATCTGGAATATCGTATACCAATGTTCGGCCCGCGCCTGCGACGATAAGCCACAATATTTGCGACATCAGGTCATCTTGCGATCCTGCGTCGCAGCTAATCAGGCGCCTTGGGAGGTTCTTGATGATTTCCAGCCCGGATGGCGCCGTCACGGCCGCGCCACTTCGCACCGGTTTCCGCTGGCTCCAGCTCGTGATGGGCATCGTCTGCATGGCGATGATCGCCAATCTGCAATACGGCTGGACGTTGTTCGTCGATCCGATCGATGCGGCCCACCATTGGGGGCGCGCCGCGATCCAGCTCGCTTTCACCATCTTCGTCGTCACCGAGACCTGGCTGGTGCCAGTCGAAGCCTGGTTCGTCGACAAATACGGTCCACGGATCGTCGTCATGTTCGGCGGCGCGATGATCGCGCTCTCGTGGATCCTCAACTCTTACGCCGATAGCCTTACCCTGCTCTATGCCGCCGCGATCATCGGCGGCATGGGCGCGGGCGCGGTGTACGGCACCTGTGTCGGCAACGCACTGAAATGGTTTCCCGACCGCCGCGGGCTCGCAGCGGGCGCGACCGCCGCCGGCTTCGGCGCCGGCGCCGCGCTTACCGTCGTGCCGATCGCGAGCATGATCGTCTCCAGCGGTTATCAGCACGCCTTCCTCACCTTCGGCATCGGCCAGGGCCTGATCGTGTTCGTGCTCGCCTTCTTCATCCAGCCGCCGCGGATCTCGATCCCGCCGAAGAAGAAGCAGCTCAATTTGCCGCAGACCAAGATCGACTTCACCCCGCCGCAGGTGCTGCGGACCCCTGTTTTCTGGGTGATGTATCTCGTCTTCGTGATGGTCGCCTCCGGCGGCCTGATGACCGCGGCGCAGATCGCTCCGATCGCGCACGACTTCAAGATCGCCGACACGCCGGTCACGCTCGCCGGCTTCCAGATGGCGGCCTTGACCTTCGCGATTTCGCTCGACCGCATCTTCGACGGTTTCGGACGTCCCTTCTTCGGCTGGGTCTCCGATACGATTGGCCGCGAGCCCACCATGTTCATCGCCTTCGGCACCGCTGCTTTGATGCTTCTGGCGCTGTCGGCCTATGGCCATGTGCCCGTCGTCTTCGTGCTCGCCACCGCGGTCTATTTCGGCGTGTTCGGCGAGATCTACTCGCTATTCCCCGCGACCTGCGGCGACACCTTCGGCGCGAAATTCGCGACCACCAACAACGGCATGCTCTACACCGCGAAGGGCACGGCATCCCTGCTCGTCCCGCTGGCGAGCGTGATCTCGACTGCTTATGGCTGGAAGGCCGTGTTCGTGGTGGCAGTGGCGCTGAATGCGACGGCAGCGCTGATGGCGCTGTTCGTGATCAAGCCGCTGCGCCGCTCCTTTATCCTCGGCAAGGAAGCCGAGACCATTGAGGCCGCGACCGGCAATGCCAAGACCGAGACGGCATAAGCCACCACACGGCTTAGAGGATTGAACAGGGGCGCAGCGATGCGCCTCTTTCTTTTTGGCGCCCACAAACGTCAGCAATGCTGCCGCAAGATTTTTCGGATCAGCCAAATCCAGCGCTTGACGATTGGCATTATGTATACCACACTTCCCTGTCATTCACCCAGGGAGGTTGCAATGCTGGTCGGAGACATTCTGCGCAAGAAGACGCCGCGCGTTGTCACGGTGCGAATGAACGAAACCGTGGGTATCGCCGCCAAGCTGATGCGCGCCAACAACATCAGCGCGCTGGTTGTGAAGGACGTGGTCCGCTCCGAAGGCAACACTGCGGTCGGCATGTTCACTGAGCGCGATGTGGTGCGCGCCGTCGCCGATCACGGCGCCAATGCCATCAACGTCAAGGTCTCGCAGCTGGTCTCGGTGCAGCAGCTCGTGTCCTGCACCTCCTCGGACACGATCGAGCACGTCCGCCACTTGATGAACCGGAATCACATCCGCCATCTGCCCGTCATCGACGACTACAGCCTCGTCTCGGTCATCAGCAGGCGCGACATCGCCGCTGCCGTGGACGAGGCCACCAACTCTACGCCGCAAGCAGCCTAGAGCCCTCCACACTCCCCCTGCGACTGCCGGCCCCGGCTCGGACCCTTCCGAGCCGGACCGGATCTTTCGTGCCAAATTCCGGCTTTCAGCTCCTTCGCGAGGACTTCATGAAAATCTGCATCTACGGCGCCGGCGCGATCGGCGGTTATCTCGGGGTTCAGCTCGCGCGCGCGGGCGCCGACGTCAGCCTGGTCGCACGCGGCGCGCACCTTGCCGCGATGCGCGAGCGCGGCCTGACGCTGCTCGCGGGCGAGGAGCAGCACACCGTGCATCCGCGCTGCACCGACGATCCCGCCGAGCTCGGCGTGCAGGACTACATCATCATCACGCTGAAGGCGCATTCGATCACCGGTGTGATCGAGAAGATGCAGCCGCTGCTCGGGCCTCACACCCGCATCGTCACCGCCGTCAACGGCATTCCCTACTGGTATTTCTACAAGCACGGCGGCCCATACGAGAACTCGACGCTGGAGAGCATCGACCCCGGCGGCCGGCAGTGGCGCGAGATCGGCGCCGAGCGCGCCATCGGCTGCATCGTCTATCCCGCCACCGAGATCGAGGCGCCCGGCGTGATCCGCCACATCTACGGCAACAATTTCCCGCTCGGCGAGCCCTCCGGCGAGATCACGCCGGACGTGCAGCGCCTCTCCGATCTCTTTGTCGCGGCCGGGCTGAAGGCGCCGGTGCTCGACCGCATCCGCGACGAGATCTGGCTCAAACTGTGGGGCAATGTCTGCTTCAATCCGATCAGCGCCCTGACCCATGCAACGCTCGACGTGATCTGCACCGATCCGGCGACGCGTGCATTGTCGCGCGCGATCATGGTCGAGACGCAAGCCATCGCCGAGACGTTCGGCGTCACGTTCCGCGTCGACGTCGAGCGCCGCATCGAGGGCGCCCGCAAGGTCGGCGCGCACAAGACCTCGATGCTCCAGGATCTGGAGCGCGGCCGCCCGATGGAGATCGATCCGCTCGTCACCGTGGTGCAGGAGATGGGCCGCCTCACCGGCATTGCCACGCCCGTGCTCGATTCGGTGCTGGCGATGGTGACGCAGCGCGCACGCATCGCCGGCCTCTATGACGGCGTTTCGGCACCATCAGATCCGCGCGCACTGGCGGTGGCGTGATGGCGGGCGAGATGAAACGCTGGCTGCGCTTCCGCCATGGCGGCACGACCGGCTTCGGCACGCTGACGCCATCAGGCATCAGCGTGCATGAGGGCGACATGTTCGGCCGCAATGCCAGCAGCGGCAAGATGCTGGCGCTGTCGGATGTGGAGCTGCTCGCGCCCTGCGCGCCCAGCAAGATCGTCGCGCTCTGGAATAATTTCCATGCGCTCGCGGCCAAGCTTAACCAGCCCGAGCCGCCGGAGCCGCTGTATCTCCTGAAAGCCACCACCAGCATCACGACGCCTGGCGCCGTGATCCGCCGCCCGTCTTACTACGACGGCAAGACCACCTATGAGGGCGAGCTCGGCATCGTGATCGGCAGGACCTGCGCACGCGTCTCCCCTGGCGAAGCGGACAGCTTTATCTTCGGCTACACCTGCGTCAACGACATCACCGCCAACGACATCCTGACCAGCGACCCCACTTTCCCGCAATGGGCTCGCGCCAAGGGCATCGACGATTACGGCCCGTTCGGGCCCGTCATCGCCACCGGCCTCGATCCGGCCAAGCTCACGGTCCGCACTATCCTCAACGGCGCGGAGCGGCAGAACTATCCGATCTCGGACATGATCTTCAGCGCGCAGCAGCTGGTGAGCAGGATCTCCCACGACATGACCCTGCTCCCCGGCGACCTCATTGCCGTCGGCACTTCGGTCGGTGTCGGCGTGATGAAGGAGCCGCTGAACACTGTGACCGTCGCGATCGACGGCATCGGCGAGCTAACGAACGAGTTTCGGCTGTAGCCGCCAGCGCGCCGCCGCAGCCCGAATGCGCGCAGCGACAGCCCAATCCCCGGCCGTCACACACTCCGAAGTATCCCTAAACATCACATCTGCGTACGCCCGACATATGCCGTCAACATGTCCCGCGCGTGCCGCAACTTGGACGCATTCGGCCGCCCTTCTGTGATGCGTGTCTGGGGGCACGGCGCCGCCGTGTTTGGACCAAACTTCTAGGGGTATGACTGTGAAGAAGATTGTATTTGCTCTCGGTGCCACGCTTGCTCTGGTCACGGTTGCGAACGCTGCGGATCTGCCGCGCCGCCAGCCCGTGCCGGCCTATCCGGCTGAGCAGGCTCCGATCGGCAAGATGCCGATCGGCAAGAGCCCGGTTGGAAAGGCCCCGATCGGCAAGGCGCCCGGCCCGGTCGCAGCGCGGTACTGACACGCAACACGAATCTGCGTAAGCGGGCGAGAGTCGAGGGGCACAGCGTGACCTACAAATCTGGTCGATCGGGATCCTGCATCCTCGCGGGCTTCGCGCTCGCGGCCATGATCGCATGCACGATGCCCTCGGCCTCGGCCCATGAAGCGAACAAGCGCGTTGCCGATGCGAACGCGCTTGCGACGACCGACACCACATCGCGACCGGCGCCGCAAGCGACGCGGCGTCCCGTCGCGCGTGCGGAGAAAGGTCCGTACTACGTCGACTTCCGGGCGAGAACCGCCGCGAGCTGGGGCCACGCCTTCGTCTGGTACGGCAAGACCAGCGAACGCGCGGTCGAGGTCGCGGGCCTCACACCCGCCGGCGACACGCTTGCTTACGTGCTTGGCCACATCACCTTTGTGCCCTCCGAGACCGGCGCCAGCTACGGCGATCTCGATCCGGAATATCTGACCGCGAGCTATCGCGTGTACCTGAACGAGGCTGACGCCAAGCGCGTGTTCGCCTACATCAAGAAATTGCAGGCGAACTCGCCGGTGTGGAACGCGGAGACCACTAACTGCACCGGCTTCATCGGCGACATCGCCGAGTTCATGGGATTGCAAGTCCCCAACCGCTGGCAGCGCCCGGAGAACTTCGTCAACCGCCTCAAAGAAATGAACGGCGGCCGCCAGATGGTGCGGCTGTCGGCGGAGTAGCTCTTCGCTCCGTCCGGCAGCGGCAATTATCCGCCCCACGGAATCCCTTCGCGTCCCGCATGATGGCCCCGCCTGCACCGCACGGCGCGACGAATAGACATTTCCCGGTCCGGGCGGCATCCTCCCCTGCATCAACCGAGACCAGAGCGCCACACCGGCGGGGGAAACATTATGCTGCAGACACGGTTCACTAAGCTCGTCGGCGTCGAGCACCCGATCGTCCAGGGCGGCATGCAATGGGTCGGGCGCGCCGAGCTCGTTGCCGCGGTCGCCAACGCCGGCGCACTCGGCTTCATCACGGCGCTGACCCAACCAACGCCGGAAGACTTGACCAAGGAGATCGCGCGCTGCCGCGACCTCACCGACAAGCCCTTTGGCGTCAACCTCACCATCCTGCCCGCGATCAAGCCGCCGCCTTATGCCGAATACCGCGCCGCCATCATCGACAGCGGCATCAAGGTGGTCGAGACCGCCGGCAACAAGCCGCAGGAGCATGTCGACGAATTCAAGAAGCACGGCATCAAGGTCGTGCACAAATGCACCAGCGTCCGTCACGCGCTCTCGGCCGAACGCATGGGCGTCGATGCCCTCTCGATCGACGGCTTCGAATGCGCCGGCCACCCGGGCGAGGACGACACCCCCGGCCTGATCCTGATCCCGGCCGCCGCGAACAAGATCAAGATTCCGATGATCGCCTCCGGCGGCTTTGCCGATGCGCGCGGCCTCGTTGCCGCGCTGGCGCTAGGCGCCGACGGCATCAACATGGGCACCCGCTTCATGGCCACCAAGGAGAGCCCGATCCACCAGCTCATCAAGGAGAAGATCGTCGCCAATGACGAGCGCGAGACCGAGCTGATCTTCCGCACCATGCGCAACACCTCGCGCGTGGCCAAGAACGCGATCTCGACCAAGGTCGTCGCCATGGAAAAGGAAGGTGCCAAGTTTGAGGACATCCGCGAACTCGTCGCCGGTGCCCGCGGCAAGATGGTCTACGCGACGGGTAACTCCGACGAGGGCATCTGGTCGGCCGGCCAGGTGCAGGGCCTGATCCATGACATCCCGAGCTGCGCCGAGCTGGTCTCCCGCATCGTGCGGGAGGCGGAAGCCATCATCCGCAGCCGGCTGGGGGGCATGATCGTTCAGCCGCAACACGAAGCGGCGGAATAATCACTGTAAGAAGCGAGTGTAAGACATGAAGGCTTATGTCTACGGTCCTGACGGCGCTACGATTTCCGATGTCGCTCAACCGAAGCCTAAGGGCACGCAGGTGCTGGTCCGCGTCCGCGCCTGTGCCCTGAACCGCGCCGATACCGGCATGCGCAAGGGTCATGCCCACGGCGCAGCCGGCGGCGTCGGCACCGTGCTCGGCATGGAATGGGCTGGCGAAGTCGCCGAGCTCGGGCCGGACGCGAAGGGCGTCAAGATCGGCGACCGCATCATGGGGTCGGGCAGTGCCGCATTTGCCGAATATACGCTGGCCGATCACGGCCGGCTGTTCCACGCGCCCTCGAACATGAATTTCGAGGAGGCGGCCACCCTTCCCGTGGCGCTCGCGACCATGCACAATGCCGTCGTCACCGTCGGCGGCGTGCAAGCGGGCCAGAGCGTGCTGATTCAGGGCGCGAGCTCCGGCGTCGGGCTGATGGCGATGCAGATCGCCAGGCTCAAGGGCGCCAAGCTCGTAATCGGCTCGTCGACCGACGCCACTCGCCGCGGCCGGCTGAAGGAATACGGCGCCGATCTGGCCGTCGATAGCTCCGATCCGAAATGGGTCGACGAGGTCCTGAAAGCGACCGGCGGCGAAGGCGTCGATCTCATCGTCGACCAGGTCTCGGGCAAGGTCGCGAACCATAACCTTGCCGCGACGAAGGTGAAGGGCCGCATCGTCAATGTCGGCCGGCTCGGCGGCACCCATGCCGACTTCAACTTCGACCTGCACGCCGCACGCCGCATCGACTATGTCGGCGTCACCTTCCGCACCCGCACCATCGAGGAGGTCCGCGAGATCTTCGAGCAGGTGCGCAAGGACATCTGGGGCGCCGTCGAGTCGCGAAAGCTGCAACTGCCGATCGACAAGGTGTTCACATTCGATGACATCGATCAGGCGTTCGCGCACATGGAGGCGAACAAGCATCTCGGGAAGATTGTCGTGACGGTGCCTTAAGCGCCATTCCGGAGCGCTTGAAGAGCCGAACCTGAAATCTCGAGAGTCGGGTCTGGTCGCCATCCCAGGAATGACATCGCCGTCGCTCCTGCAAGTCACTTGCGACTACGGCTGTGGATCGTCGCTTGATGTTCACCTACGTCCTGCTAAATCCCCGCCATGATCTCCCAGCACAACAAGACCTCGGTCGCCGCGATCTCGATCTTCGCCAGCGGCGGCATGGCGGCGGCCAAATTCGTGGTCGGAATTGCGATCGGCTCGCTGGCGCTGATCTCCGAGGCCCTGCATTCCTCGATCGACCTGGTCGCGACCATCATCACCTGGGCGGTGGTGCGGGTGTCCGACAAGCCGGCCGACGAGGAGCACCATTATGGCCATGGCAAGCTGGAGAGCGTCTCGGCGCTGGGCGTCACCGCCCTGCTCTACGTGCTCGCCGGCGGCATCCTGGTCGAGGCCTATAGCCGGCTGCGGGAGGGAACCGCGCCGCCGACCATTTCGGCCGTGCCCTTTGTCGTGCTGGTGATCGACATCGCCGTCAATCTTTGGCGCGCCCGCGCGCTGCACCGCGCTGCGCGGGAGACCAGGAGCCAGGCGCTCGCCGCGGACGCACTGCATTTCGCCTCCGACGTGATGGGCTCATCTGCGGTGATCGTGGGCCTGATCCTCGCCGGACTCGGGTTCTGGTGGGGTGACGCCGCCGCGGCCGCCGCCGTCGCCGTGATGATCGCGGCTCTCGGCCTGCGCATGGCGGGCTCGACCGTGCAGACGCTGGTCGACCGCGCGCCGGAGGGCGCCCATGAGCAGGCCACGGCCGCGATCCGCAGCGTGCCCGGGGTGATCGACGTCGAGCGGCTGCGCGTGCGCATGGTCGGTGCAACCTATTTCATCGATACCATCGCAAAAGTGCCGCGGACCTATCCGATCGACCGCGTCGAGGACATCAAGCGCAATGCGCAAGCCGCCGTCAGCAGAGCGTTCGGCGACGCCGACCTCACCTTCACGGCCGTCCCCGTCGCGCGCAACAACGAGACCGTGCGCGACCGCATCATGGTGATCGCGCGCAATTCCGGCCTCGCCATCCACCATGTCACGGTGCACGACCTCGGCGCCAAGCTGATCGTCGGCATCGACCTCGAGGTCGATGGCGAAATGCAGCTCGAGGCCGCCCACGATGTCGCCAACACGCTGGAGCGCAGCATCCAGGAGGAATTCGGCGAGGACGTCGAAGTCGACGTCCATATCGAGCCGCTGGAACCGGAACTGCCGTTCGGTGTCGACGCCCCCGCGGAGCGCGTGCAGGCCATTGCCGCCGCGTTGACCGAATTTGCCGGCGAGGGCGAGATCCACGACATCCATAATGTGCGCGTCCGCAACACCGAGGCCGGCGAGATCGTCAACTTTCACTGCCGCGCCACGCCATCGATGAGCGTGATCAAGGTGCACGAGCATGTCGATGCAATCGAGCGTGCATTGCGGCGCGCGTTCCCGAGCGTGAAGCGCGTGATCAGCCACGCCGAGCCCCCGCGTGCATGACAGCGCGCGAAGAGTCACACGTTCTCGTTTCGGACCTGTCGCGCACGTCACTTTACGGACAAGCGATGCGCAAACTGCGCGTTGGATAAGAATAATTTCGCGTTAAGGATTCGTTGACTCTCGACAGCCCGCGAAAACTGGATTCAAATCGGTGTGATTCGAAAGCGACGTGGGGCCGCTTTCGACACTCGTCGTAAGCAGGTTTTCAGGGGGCCGAAGGCATGGCGCGTGCAGACGCCGCGAACGCATGCGTTCAATCCGATTCGATCAAGGGATTGGCGCAATCGATCGCGAAACCTGCCTATCACCGGCTGCTGATCGCGGAGCCGGCGCTGCGCCGCGCCGTGCCAACGCTCATCATCGCCTTCCTGATCACGATCTGCCTCGGCGCGTTCGTGCAGGTCGTCGACCAGACGCGCCAGAAGCGGCTGGTGATCCGGCACGACATCTCGGCGCTCGCCGATTTGCTCGCCGAACGCATCGACCGCCTCACCTCCGTGCGACAGGAGCGGCTCAAGAACATCGAGAGCCTGCCGAAGCTGCTGCCCGATCTCATTCCGTCATGGGGCACGGCCTTGGGCCGCCACATCATTGTCGCCTCGGCTGACGTCGACCGCCGCATCCTCGCCCGCGTCCCGGTCGATAGCGACCCTTCCGGCAACGACCGCCTGCTCGACGCGATCACGACCGCGCAACTGCTCGCGGCGCCCCCGCGCGACGGCAACGTCGCCGACATGACGCTGCCGAACGGCAACGCCGCGATGGCGACCTCGCGCCAGATCAAGTCGCTGCCCGGCTTCGTCACGGTGATCCAGGAGCGCAACGAGCCGATCTGGGGCTCGGATGCCGCGCTCTCGGTGACGCTGTCGGCGACCACCGGCTTCGTCGTCCTGATCCTGGGCTTTGCCTTCCACTGGCAGTCGACCCGCGCCCGCGAAGGCGACCTCATCAACGACGCCGTGCGCGGCCGCATCGACACCGCGCTCAATCGCGGCCGCTGCGGACTGTGGGACTGGGATCTGTCGCGCGGCCGGATCTTCTGGTCGCAGTCAATGTTCTCGATGCTCGGCCTCGACGGCCGCAACGAGCTCCTCACCTTCGGCGAGGTCAACGCGCTGGTGAAGTCCGACGATATCGATCTGTTCGAGATCGCCGATCAGCTCATCTCCGAGAAGATCGACCACATCGACCAGACCTTCCGCATGCAGCATGTCGACGGCCACTGGATCTGGCTCCGCGTCCGCTGCGAGAAGACGCGCGGGGCGACCGATTCCAGCGTGCACTTGATCGGGATCGCGGTCGACATCACCGAGCAGAAGAGCCTCGCCGAGAGAACGGTGGAAGCCGACCTTCGCCTGCGCGACGCGATCGAGACCATTCCGGAAGCCTTCGTGCTGTGGGACGCGAGCGACCGCCTCGTGCTCTGCAACTCGCACTTCCAGCGGCTGCACAAGCTGCCCGACACCGCCGTGATCCCCGGCACCTCCTACGAGACCGTGCTCGAAGTCGGCCGCATGCCGGAGGTGCGCACCCGCCATAACGAGACCGCGAGCCAGGGCCCGGGCGCACGCACCTTCGAGGCACAACTCGACGACGGCAGCTGGCTGCACATCAGCGAGCGGCGCACCAAAGACGGCGGCTACGTCTCGGTCGGCACCGACATCACCCGCATCAAGGAGCACGAGCAGAAGCTGGTCGACAACGATTTGCGCCTGCGCGCCACCGTCATCGACCTCAAGCGCTCGCAGGCCGCGCTCGAACGCCAGGCGGTCGAGCTCGCCGACCTGGCCGAAAAGTACCAGCGCGAGAAGACTCGCGCCGAGGAAGCCAACCAGACCAAGTCGAAATTCCTCGCCAATATGAGCCACGAGCTGCGCACGCCGCTCAATGCGATCATCGGCTTCTCCGAGATCATGGGCTCGGGCATGTTCGGCGAGCTCGGTTCGGAGAAGTACCAGGAATACTGCCAGGACATCCTGACCAGCGGCCACTATCTGCTCGAGGTCATCAACGACATCCTCGACATGTCAAAGATCGAGGCCGGCCGCATGAAGCTCGACATGCAAGAGCTGGACCTGTCGCGGACGCTGGCGGAATCCCTGCGCGTCGTCACCGGCCGGGCGCAGGACAAGCACCTGACGCTCGATGCTGACATCGCCAAATCCATCTCCGTCGTCGCCGACCGCCGCGCCACCAAGCAGATCATCGTCAACCTGCTGTCCAACGCGGTGAAGTTCACGCCCGACGGCGGACGCGTCGTGGTGCGCAGCCGGCAGCTCGACGACCGGATCGTGCTGATGATCGCCGACACCGGCATCGGGATCGCGCCGCATTCGCTGGCGCGGCTCGGCCGCCCGTTCGAGCAGGTCGAGAGCCAGCTCACCAAGACCTATCACGGCTCCGGACTGGGCCTGGCGATCGCCCGCTCGCTGGCGCAGCTCCACGGCGGTTCGATGCGGCTGCGTTCCAAAATCGATGTCGGCACGGTGGTGCGCGTGACGCTGCCGCGCGATGCGATCAAGGCGGCGGCGGCGATATCGGCAGCGGCTTGAGGCGATCAACAGGCCACAATGAATTGAACCGCTGTCGGCCCCAGAGCTTGTTCACCTCTCCCGTAGGGAGAGGTCGGATCGCATCGCAAAGATGCGATCCGGGTGAGGGGTTACACTCCCACCAATCGCGGCGGCCCCTCACCCGGATTGCGCTGGACGATGCGACGCATCGCCCAGCGCAATCCGACCTCTCCCCGCTGGGGAGAGGTGGCACCTAGGCTGCCGGCACACCTGATCTCGTAATGCGCTATGATTGTAGCGAGGGCGCGACCTCGCGCGCGACATTGACCAGCGCCGCGATCAGCGGCGTCATCGGATCGCGCTGCGGGATCACGAGGCCAATGCTGTAATTGACTTCGGGGTCGGCGATCGGGATCGAACGCACCGTGTCGGACAGGCCGAGCGTCTCGGCGAGCTTGGCCGGCATCACGCTCGCCCAGCGCCCAGTCTTGACGTGCGTGAACAGCACCAGCAGCGAGTTCGAGGTCAGCGTCGGTGTTGCCTCGGCACCGACCGAGCGCAGCGCGCGATCGATGATGCGGCGGTTCTGCATGTCGGGCGTGAGCAGGCACAGCGGCACCTGCCCGACCTCGGTCCAGGTCACCGTCTCGCGGTCACCGAACATCGCATCGGGGGCCGTCAGGAGCCGGTAGCTCTCGTTGTAGAGCGGAATGGTTCGCACCTTGCCGATCGGCTCGTTCTCGATATAGGTCAGCCCCGCATCCACCTCGAGATTTTCCAGCAGCCCCAGCACCTCGGACGAGGTGGTGGACTGGATGCGGAAGCGCACCTCGGGATGCCTGGCGCGGAACGGCGTCGTCAGCGCGGCGACCATGCCGAGCACGGTCGGGATCGCCGCGATGCGGATCTCGCCGGAGAGCTGATGCTTCAGTCCGTTGATCTCGTCGCGCATGGCGCGGGCATCGCCCACGATCCGCCGCGCCCAATCCAGCGCCCGCTCGCCTTCCGGCGTAAAGCCCTGGAAGCGCGACCCGCGCTGGACCAGCATCACGCCGAGGATCTCCTCGAGCTGCTTGAGCCCGGTCGACATCGTCGGCTGCGTCACGCCGCAGACCTCCGCCGCGCGTCCGAAATGCCGCTCCTTCGCCAGCGCCAGCAATAGTTCAAGCTTGTCGATCAACCGGTCGTCCCCTCGAATTCTGTCGTGGCATGCAAGCTAGCACGCTCGCCCCCTTGCAACACGCAAAAACCGCCGAGCGGAACGCCCATAATTGCATTTTCGGATCGACCGATCGCCCATGCCAATCGATCCGAATTCGCAATCGCAGCACGGGACAGCTTTATTGATCTTCGAGTGATTCCAAATAGTTTGCGATCAGAAACGCTTAAGTTGAGAACGAAGAATGACAGCGGTTTACGAGCCTTGCTACGAGCCTTGCTATGAGCCTTGGGGCGAAACGCGCGGCGCCGAGATCATCGCCGAACACGCTCGGCAGGAAGGCGCGACGCTCGTCATCCTGCATGCTCTTCAAGAGGCGTTCGGTTACGTGCCGGAGGCCGCCATTCCGATCGTGGCTCAGGCGCTGGATCTGTCGCGCGCCGAAGTGCACGGCGTATTCACGTTCTATCATGATTTCCGGCACAGGCCGGCCGGCCGCCATGTGCTGAAGCTCTGCCGCGCCGAGGCCTGCCAGGCTGCGGGCGGCGATGCGCTCGCTGCACGCGCCGAGGCGAAGCTCGGCGTGCCGCTCGGCAGCACCACCGCCGACAATCGTGTCACGCTGGAGCCGATCTACTGCCTCGGCCTGTGCGCGACTGCGCCGTCCGCGATGCTCGACGGCCGCCTGATCGGACGGCTCGATCAGAAGCGCCTCGATGCGCTGGTTGCGGAGGCGCAGCGATGAGCATGCGTCTATACGTCTCGCGCGATGCCGGCGCGGTGGCCGTCGGCGCCGACGAGGTCGCGCTGGCGCTTGAGCAAGCCGCCGCCAGGCGGGGCGTTGCAATCGACATCGTCAGGACCGGCTCGCGCGGCCTATACTGGCTGGAGCCGCTGGTCGAGGTGGCGACACCGCAGGGCCGCATCGCGTTCGGCCCCGTCGCCGAAACCGACGTGCCCTCCCTGCTCGATGCGCTCGCCAGCAACACGCCGCATCTACTGCGGCTGGGGGCGGTCGACGAGATCCCCTGGCTGAAGCGCCAGACCCGCCTCACCTTCGCCCGCTGCGGCGTGATCGATCCGCGCTCGCTCGACGACTACCGCGCCCATGGCGGCTACAGGGGCCTGGAGCGCGCGCTCTCGCTCGGCACGGATGCGATCCTGAGCGAGGTCACCGCGTCCGGCCTGCGCGGCCGTGGCGGCGCGGGCTTTCCGACCGGCATCAAATGGAAGACGGTCGCGCAGGCCAAGGCCGACCGCAAATTCATCGTCTGCAACGCCGACGAGGGCGACAGCGGCACCTTCGCCGACCGCATGATCATGGAAGGTGATCCCTTCCTGGTGATCGAAGGCATGACGATTGCTGGCCTCACCGTCGGCGCGGCCAAAGGTTACATCTACATCCGCAGCGAATATCCGCACGCGGTCGAGGCGATGAACGCTGCCATTACGGCGGCGAAGCGCAGCGGCTATCTCGGCAGCAACATCGGCGGCTCGAAACAAGCCTTCGATCTCGAGGTGCGCGTCGGCGCCGGCGCCTATGTCTGCGGCGAGGAGACCTCACTGCTGGAGAGCCTCGAAGGCCGCCGCGGCCTCGTGCGCGCCAAGCCGCCCCTGCCGGCGCATCACGGCCTGTTCGGCAAGCCGACCGTCATCAACAACGTGCTGTCGTTCGCGGCGATCCCCTTCATCCTCGCTGAGGGTGCCAAGGCCTATGCGGATTTCGGCATGGGTCGTTCGCGCGGCACGATGCCGATCCAGCTCGCCGGCAACATCCGCCATGGCGGGCTGTTCGAGACCGCGTTCGGCGTGACGCTCGGCGAGCTCGTCGACGACGTCGGCGGCGGCACGTTCACCGGCCGGCCCGTTCGCGCGGTCCAGGTCGGCGGCCCACTCGGCGCCTATTTCCCCCGCGCCCTGTTCGACACGCCGTTCGACTAT
Source organism: Bradyrhizobium sp. 179 (assembly GCF_023073535.1). Classification (NCBI taxonomy): domain Bacteria; kingdom Pseudomonadati; phylum Pseudomonadota; class Alphaproteobacteria; order Hyphomicrobiales; family Nitrobacteraceae; genus Bradyrhizobium; species Bradyrhizobium sp. 179. The sequence continues at coordinate 28,255 of NZ_JADPJR010000081.1, forward strand.
GAGGCCTTCGCCGCGCGCGACGGCCTGATCGGCCATGGCGGCATCGTCGTGTTCGATGACAGCGTCGACATGCGCAGGCAGGCGCGCTTCGCCATGGAGTTCTGCGCGGTCGAATCCTGCGGCAAGTGCACGCCGTGCCGGATCGGCTCGACCCGGGGCGTCGAGACCATCGAGAAGATCATGCGGGGCGAGCGCGTCAGCGAGAACATCATGCTCGTCGAAGACCTCTGCAACACCATGAAATTCGGCTCGCTCTGCGCGCTCGGCGGCTTCACGCCCTATCCCGTGCTCAGCGCATTGAAGCACTTCCGGGAGGATTTCCTTCCGGCGCCGACCACGCTTCAGGCCGCGGAATAGGAGAACGACCATGTCTCTGATCGAAGAAATCGACTTCGGCACGCCGCCCTCGAAATCGGAAACGGTGGTGACGCTGACCATCGACGGCAAGCAGATTTCGGTGCCCGAGGGCACCTCGATCATGCGCGCGGCGCTGGAGGCCGGCCATCAGATTCCAAAGCTCTGCGCCACCGACATGGTCGACGCGTTCGGCTCCTGCCGGCTCTGCCTGGTCGAGATCGAGGGCCGCGCCGGCACGCCGGCCTCCTGCACCACGCCCGCGACGAACGGCCTCGTCGTGCGCACCCAGACCGAGCGGCTGAAGCAGCTTCGCAAGGGCGTGATGGAGCTCTACATCTCCGACCATCCGCTCGATTGCCTCACCTGCGGCGCCAACGGCGATTGCGAATTGCAGGACATGGCCGGCGCCGTGGGCTTGCGCGACGTGCGCTACGGCTATGAGGGCGAGAACCATGTCTTCGCGAAGACGGATGGCTGCAGCAACGACAAATGGATGCCGAAGGACGAGTCCAACCCGTACTTCACCTACGATCCTTCCAAGTGCATCGTCTGCTCGCGCTGCGTCCGCGCCTGCGAGGAGGTGCAAGGAACCTTCGCGCTGACCATCTCGGGCCGCGGCTTCGACAGCCGTGTCTCCCCCGGGATGAACGAGAGCTTCCTCGGCTCCGAATGCGTCTCCTGCGGCGCCTGCGTGCAGGCCTGCCCGACCGCGACGCTGACGGAAAAATCCGTGATCGAGATCGGTCAGCCCGAGCACTCCGTCGTCACCACCTGCGCCTATTGCGGCGTCGGCTGCGCCTTCAAGGCCGAGATGCGCGGCGAGGAAGTCGTGCGCATGGTGCCGTACAAGAACGGCAAGGCCAATCGCGGCCATTCCTGTGTCAAAGGCCGCTTCGCCTGGGGCTACACCAACCACAAGGAGCGCATCCTCAAGCCGATGATCCGCGAACGGATCGAGGATCCCTGGCGCGAGGTGTCGTGGAACGAGGCGTTCTCGTTTGCCGCCGCCAGGATGCGGGGCATTCAGAAGAAATATGGCCGCGACGCCATCGGCGGCATCACCTCGTCCCGCTGCACCAATGAAGAAACCTATCTGGTGCAGAAGCTGATCCGCGCCGGCTTCGGCAACAACAATGTCGACACCTGCGCCCGCGTCTGCCACTCCCCGACCGGCTACGGCCTCGCCACCACCTTCGGCACCTCCGCCGGCACGCAGGATTTCGACTCGGTGGAGGACACCGATGTCGTGCTCATCATCGGCGCCAATCCTGCCTCGGCGCACCCGGTATTCGCCTCGCGACTGAAAAGGCGGCTGCGCCAGGGTGCAAAGCTGATCGTGATCGATCCGCGCCGCACCGAGATGGTGGAATCGCCGCATGTGAAGGCGCTCCACCTGCCCCTGATGCCCGGCACCAACGTCGCTGTGATGACGGCGCTGGCGCATGTCATCGTCACCGAAGGGCTCGTCAACGAAGCTTTCGTGCGCGAGCGCTGCGACTGGAGCGAGTTCGAGGAATGGGCCGCCTTCGTCGCCCAGCCCAAGAACAGCCCGGAAGCCACCGCCATGCTCACCGGTGTCGACCCCAAGGCGCTGCGGGAAGCGGCCCGCATCTACGCGACCGGCGGCAACGGCGCGATCTATTACGGCCTCGGCGTCACCGAGCACAGCCAGGGCTCGACCACCGTGATCGCGATCGCCAACCTCGCGATGGCGACCGGCAATATCGGCCGTCCCGGCGTCGGCGTGAACCCGCTGCGCGGCCAGAACAACGTACAAGGCTCCTGCGACATGGGCTCGTTCCCGCACGAGCTGCCCGGCTACCGCCATATCTCGGGCGATGCCGTGCGCGACCAGTTCGAGGCGCTGTGGAATGTCAAGCTCAACCCGGAGCCAGGCCTGCGCATTCCCAACATGTTCGATGCCGCGGTCGAAGGCACCTTCATGGGCATTTACGTGCAGGGCGAGGACATCCTCCAGTCCGATCCCAATACCTCGCACGTGGTGGCGGCGCTGTCGGCGATGGAATGCGTCATCGTCCACGATCTCTTCCTCAACGAGACTGCAAACTACGCCCACGTCTTCCTGCCCGGATCGAGCTTCCTCGAGAAGGACGGCACCTTCACCAATGCCGAGCGCCGCATCCAGCGCGTGCGCAAGGTGATGACGCCGAAGAACGGTCTTGCCGACTGGGAGGTCACTATCGGCCTCGCCAAGGCCATGGGCTTCGAGATGAACTACAGCCATCCCTCCGAGATCATGGACGAGATCGCGGCGTTGACGCCGACCTTTGCCGGCGTCTCCTACGCCAAGTTAGATGAGCTCGGCTCGGTGCAGTGGCCCTGCAACGAGAAGGCGCCGGAGGGCACGCCGGTGATGCATATCGACGGCTTCGTCCGCGGCAAGGGCAAATTCGTCGTCACCGAGTATGTCGCGACCGACGAGCGCACCGGCCCGCGCTATCCCCTGCTGCTCACGACAGGGCGCATCCTCAGCCAGTATAATGTCGGCGCTCAGACCAGGCGCACCGACAACGTGATCTGGCACGCCGAGGATCGGCTCGAGATTCATCCGCACGATGCCGAGCAGCGCGGCGTTCGTGACGGCGACTGGGTGCGGCTGAAAAGCCGCGCCGGCGAGACCACTCTGCGCGCCGAGATCACCGATCGCGTCGCGCCCGGCGTCGTCTACACCACCTTCCATCATCCGGACACGCAGGCCAACGTGATCACGACCGACTATTCGGATTGGGCTACCAACTGTCCCGAATACAAGGTCACGGCGGTGCAGGTCTCGCCGTCGAACGGACCATCCGACTGGCAGAAGGCCTATGACGCGCAGGCACGGCAGTCCCGCCGCATCGTGCCCGCCGAAGCCGCGGAGTAATGGCATGCACGTAGCGGTCCAGGCTATCGATCGTGAAATCTGGCGCAACGGGACGGCCTCTGAGGGCGCGCGGCTGATCCCGGAGGAGACGGCGCTGGCGCTGACCTATAATGGCGGCACCTACGCCGTGATGATGGGGACGCCGCAGAACCTCGAGGACTTCGCCGTCGGCTTCAGCGTGAGCGAAGGCATCGTCGGATCGGCCGACGAGATCCGATCGCTCGAAATCGTCCGCCTCGACGACGGCATCGAGCTGCGCATGTGGCTGGCGCCGAAGCTTGCCGCGCGCATCAACGAGCGTCGTCGCCACATCGCAGGTCCGACCGGCTGCGGCATCTGCGGCATCGAGTCCATTGCCGAGGCGGTGCGCCCGGCGGCCGTGGTGCCGCAGGGGCAGAGCTTCACGCCGGAAGAAATCATGATGGCGATGCAGGCCATCGCGCCCCTGCAATCGATCAACCTGCAAACCCGCGCCGTTCACGCTGCCGCGTTCTGGTCCCCTGCCGGCAACATCGTCGCGCTGCGCGAGGACGTCGGCCGCCACAATGCGCTCGACAAGCTCGCCGGCGCCCTGGCACGCAGCCGCACCAATGCGCGCGGCGGCATGGTGCTGCTCACGAGCCGCGTCTCGGTGGAGATGGTGCAGAAGACAGCCGCGATCGGCGCCCCCGTGATGGTTGCCGTGTCGGCGCCGACCGCGCTCGCGGTGCGCACGGCGGAAGCCGCCGGCATCACGCTGATTGCCATTGCCCGCCAGGACGGCTTCGAAGTGTTCTCGCATGGTGACCGGGTCGTCGCCCGCCATGCCAGGGAGGTTGCTGATGTCGCCTGACCGTCTGATCTACATGGCCAACCAGATCGGCACATTCTTCCAGAGTCAGGGCCACGACAGGGCCGTGCCGGGCATCGCCGAGCACATCAAGAAGTTCTGGGATCCCCGGATGAAACGCGCGATCTTCGCCCATCTCGATGCGGGGGGCGCGGGCCTTGCGCCTGATGTCCGCGAGGCCCTCACCTCGCTGAAGCAGACGACGACCCTTCCAGCAGCACCCTGAACACGCGCCGCACCTCGCTCTGCGTCTCCTTTACACGCGCCTGCAGCGACGAGAAATCCGGCGCGTCGCCGGCGCGCGCCATCACACGCAGGAGGTCGGTCCCGGCGGTCTCCGGCTTGAAGCGGTCGCTGACGCAGAGCCGCAAGATCTGCGTCAGGTCGTGATAGAGCCGGGCCGCGGCGCGCAATATCTCGGTTTCAGATTGCGCGAGCACGCCGAGCCTACATGCGTTCTCCAGCACCTGCATGGTGCTGACGTCGAGGATCTCCGGCTTGTCGTGGGCGTGCACGAGCTGAAGATATTGCGCGATGAAGTCGATGTCGACCATGCCGCCGGCGGCATGTTTGAGATCCCAGCAATCGGCCTCGCCCTTCTCCTGGGCGATGGCGCGCCGCATGTCGGCAACGTCGTTGGCGGTGATGGCGGGATCGCGGCGGCGGGTCAGGACGTCGCGGATGACGCGCTCGATTCGTTCCCGGAATTCGGGCGAGGCCGACACCACGCGCGCGCGCGTCAGCGCCATGTGCTCCCAGGTCCAGGCCTCGTTCGCCTGGTAGTCCGCGAACGAAACCAGGCTCGAGGCCACGGGACCGGCGCGTCCCGACGGACGCAGCCGCATGTCGATCTCATAGAGCACGCCGTAATTGGTGCGCGTCGTGAAGGCGCTGATCAGACGCTGGGTGAAGCGGGCGAAGTAGTGGGCACCTTGCAGCGATTTCGCACCATCGGAGTCCGGATTGTCGCTGTCGAAATCGTAGAGCAGGATCAGGTCGAGATCGGACGACGCCGTCATCTCGCGGCTGCCGAGCCGGCCCATCGCGATGATCGCGGTCTGCTGATCCCTAATGCGGCCATGCTGGGCGGCAAAGCGCTCGGCAACGAGGCCATGCACGGTGTGGACGATGCCCTCGGCGACGTCCGCAAAAGCGGTACTCGCCTGCTGCGCCGACACCGTGCCGGACAGGATACGCGTACCGATCAGGAACAGGCTCTCCTGTCCGAACAGGCGCAGGCGATCGAGGAACTCTTCGTAGGAGCCCGCGTCCTGCACGGTCGCAGCTAACCGTCCCGACAATTCCTGCCTGTCCGGCATGGCGCCGAAGAAGCGCGGATCGATCAGGCCGTCCATGAGCTGCGGCTGGCGCGCCAGCATCTCGCCGAGCCGGGGCGCCGCGCCTAGCACCAGCGCCACCAGTGCGACCAGATCGCGGTTCTGACCGAGCAGCGTGATCAGCCGGCCGCCGCGCTGAAGCGCGCCGAGGAAATGATCGAACGCCACGACCGCACGGTTCGGCTCCTCGGCATGGGCGAGACCATCGATCAAGGCCGGCACGAATTCGACGAACGCGTTGCGCGTCGCCTCATTGCGGAACACGCGATAGTCGCCGGTGATCCAGTCGCGCACGGTCTGCGCGACGGCGGCCGGCTTCTTGAAGCCGAGCGCCGCAATGTGCTGGAGCAGGCGCGGATCGTCGGGACCGGCACTGTAGTCGAGCGCCGGCAGTTTGGCCGTCCCGGTCGGATCATCGCCCTCGAACAGTTTTTCGTAGTGCCCCTGGACGATCTGGAGCTGGTGCAACAGGTCGCGCGCAAAGGCCTCCCGGTCCGGGTAGCCGAAGAACCAGGCGAAGCGCTCGACCGCCTCCTTGTCCTCGGGCAGTGTATGGGTCTGCTCGTCGGCGATCATCTGGAGGCGATGCTCGACCCGGCGCAGGAATTCGTAGGCCGTGGTCAGTTCGTCGCGCGCCGTGAACGTGATCCAGTTGCTGGAGGCGAGCACGTCGAGCGCTTTGAGCGTCGGCCGGACCCGCAATTCCGGATGGCGGCCACCCGCAATCAACTGCTGCGTCTGCGCGAAGAACTCGATCTCGCGGATGCCGCCGCGCCCGACCTTGACGTTATGGCCCTCGACCGCGACCTCGCTCTGGCCGCGATAGGTCTGCATCTGTCGCTTCATATCGTGCACGTCGGCAAGCGCGGCGAAGTCGAGATGCTTGCGCCAGACGAAGGGCGCGATCTCTGCCAAAAGCGCTTCACCCGCGCGGGGATCGCCGGCGCAGGCGCGCGCCTTGATCATCGCGGCGCGCTCCCAGGTGCGCCCTTCCCGCTCGTAATAGTTCAGCGCGGCATCGCGGGAGATCGCCACCTGGGTCGAGGACGGATCGGGCCGCAGCCGCAGATCGACGCGGAAGACATAGCCGTCATAGGTGCGCTGCTGGAGGATGCGCGCCATGCCTTGCGTCACGCGCACGAAGAACGGCTGCGGTTCGATATCGGGCGCGAGCGTGGTGGCATCGGGATCGAAGAACACGATGAGATCGATGTCGCTGGAATAGTTCAGCTCCCCCGCGCCCATCTTGCCCATCGCGAGCACGATCAGCCCGCAGCCTTCTTCGGGCGCCTCGGGATCGGGCGGTGAGAGCTTGCCGCGTGCAGCTTCCTGCCGCAGCAAGTACTGCAGCGCCGCCTGCACCGAGAACACCGCGATATCTGTCAGCGCCGCCGTCACCCGCATCACCGGCCAGACGCCGCCGATATCGCACAGCGCGATCAGCAGCGCCGCCTCCGCCTTCATCCGGCGAAGCAGGCGCATCACCTCGGCTTCATCCGGCGCCGCGAGTACGGCGGCCCTCGCCTCCGCCATCAGCGCCCCCAGATGCACCTCCGGATCGCATTCGAGCAACCGCATCAGGCGCAAGGGATCGGCGCGCATCAGATCGAACAGATAGGACGAGAATTCCGCGATGCCGGTCAGAATATCCCGCGCGAAGGGACGAACCAGCAGGGATTGGAGACGAGTCGATTGCACCGGCTCGAGCTCGGCCAGCCAATTTTCGAAGCGTCTTTGGTCGGTTGTGGAAGCGGCAACATAGGGAGCCTCCGCGAAGCGTGCCGCGAGGCTCTCACCATGTTTGTCCGCGTTTCCCGGCGCGGAGTGGTTCATGCCACCTTCTGTGGCACATCCGGCATTGGCGGAGCAACCCTGTCGCCGGCGCCCGCGCGCGCCGGCAGCACCAGCGTGGCGACGAGACCGGGATGGGCATCGCCTAGGCGCAACTCACCGCCATGCAATGTCGCAACGGCCGAGGCGAGGCTGAGGCCGAGGCCGGAGCCCGGCAGCGTGCGGCTGGCCTCCAGCCGCACAAATCGCTCGACGACGTGCTTGCGATCCGCTTCGGGGATCCCCGGACCACGGTCGGTGACGCTGAGCAGCACCTGGTCGCCATCGCGCCTCGCCTCGATCGTGATTTGCCTCACGTCCATGCTGACCACGGTTCCCGCGGTCTGCGCCGCCGGCTTGCCGTATTTGATTGCGTTCTCGACGAGATTGGCGAGCGCCTGGCTGATCAGTTCGCGATTGGCGTGAACCGGCGCCGGCTCGCATTTGACCTTCAGGGTCATGCCGTCATCCTCGGCCAGCGGCTCGTAGAGTTCGTGGATGCCATTCGCGACCTCGGCAGCGTCGAAATCGTCCATGTTGCCGCGCGCCTGCCCGGATTCGGCACGCGCGATCATCAGAAGCGCGTTGAAGGTGCGGATCAGCCCGTCGGATTCCTCGATGGTGCGCTCCAGCGCTGCACGGTAGTCCGCCTCGCAGCCCGATTTCGCCAGCGCCTCTTCGGCGCGGTTGCGCAAGCGCGTCAGCGGCGTCTTGAGATCGTGGGCGATGTTGTCGGAGACTTCCTTCAGCCCCGCCATCAGCGCCTCGATCCGCTCCAGCATGGCGTTGAGGTTTTCGGCGAGACGGTCGAGCTCGTCGCCGCTGCGCCCCACGGGCAGGCGCTCGCTGAGATCACCGGTCATGATCCGCTGCGCGGTGCCGGTCATGGCATCGATGCGCCTCAGCACGCGGCGCGCGACGAAGACGCCGCCGCCGAGGCCGAGCACCACGACGATCAGGATCGACCATTGCGCCGCCTTCGCGACGATGCCGAACAGCCGCCGCCGCTCGTCGAGATCGCGGCCGATCAGAAGCCGGAAGCCGTTCTCCAGCTCGGTGACGCGCACCAGCGCGCGATGATCGCGTTCGTCAGCATCCTCGATCCGCCGATAGGCTGTCTCGGACCAGCCGCGCGTCGCCATCACGCCGGGCGCGAGCGAGCCGACGTTGCCGGCGATCGCCTGCCCAGTCGGCGTAGTCACCAGATAGAGGTTGGCGCCCGGCCGCAGCGCCCGGTACTCGATCGCGAGCACGAGGCCCCGCAGGCCGCGGCGGCCGTAGATCTCGTTGATCTCCGAGGTCTCGGAATTCACCGTCTGCGTGATCTCCTCGGTGATCAGCCGCCGCGTATTCCAGGCGAAATAGGCGAGCAGCGAAGCCGCGAACATCGCGAACAGCAGCAGATAGACCAGCGTCAGCCGGAATGCCGTGGTGCGGACGAGTTTACCGAATGCCGTCACGGATCATGTATCCGGCGCCGCGGATCGTATGCAGTAGCGGGCGCTCGAAGCCCTTGTCGATCTTGGAGCGCAGCCGCGAAATGTGCACGTCGATCACGTTGGTCTGCGGATCGAAATGATAATCCCAGACGTTCTCGAGCAGCATGGTGCGCGTCACCACCTGGCCGGCGTGCTTCATGAGGTATTCGAGCAGGCGGAATTCGCGCGGCTGGAGCGTCAGCTCGTCCTTGCCGCGGGCGACGCGGTGGGACAGCCGGTCGAGCTCGAGATCGCCGACGCGGTAGAGCGTGTCCTCGGCGGGCCCGCCGCGGCGGCGCGAAAGCACCTCAACGCGGGCGAGCAGTTCGGCGAACGAATAAGGCTTTGGCAGATAATCGTCGCCGCCGGCGCGCAGCCCCTTGATGCGGTCGTCGACCTGTCCGAGCGCGGAGAGAATCAGCACCGGCGTGGTGTTGCCCTTGTCGCGCAGCGCGCCGATCAGCGACAGGCCGTCGCGCTTGGGCAGCATGCGGTCGACCACCAGCACGTCGTAATCGCCGTTCTCGGCCATGGCAAGGCCTTCCTCGCCGTCGGCGGCATGATCGGCAATGTGTCCGACTTCGCGAAACGCCTTCACGAGATAGTCGGCGGATTCGCGGTCGTCTTCGATGATGAGGAGGCGCATCGTGCGTTCGGCGGCAGTCAAGGGAGTGAACCTTCTCTAAACATGGCGCGAGCGGCAATCGCATGCAAGCCGAGCGGAACGATCTCGGATCGGGGAAAAGGCGGGCGGTGAAGCTGGGGGGACTTCACCGCCCTAGGCCTTCCGACGGAGGGGGGCGTAATTCCACCGGAAGGTAGACAGGGGAAGCAAACGTTGCGCTGCTCCCCCGAAGGGCGCCGTCGGCGGGGGCGACTGATGCCGGCGACACCCTTCATCTCGTAAGCCTCCTGAGGCCTCAGCCCTTGGCGATGGGCACGGCGACGAAGCGCGACTGGCCGCCGCTCTTCACGCGCATCAGGACGCTGTTCTTGTTGTCGGTCCGCGCCGTGTTGATGGCATCGCGGACTTCGGCGGCGGTGCTGACGCTCTTGCCGCCGACTTCGAGAATCACGTCGCCTTCCTTAAAGCCGCGTTCGGCCGCGGCGCTCTTCGGATCGACTTCGGTGACCACGACGCCTTCCTTGCCGGCGCCGGCCACGGAATTGGCGGGCGCAACGGTCATGCCGAGCTTGGGCACGTCGGTGCCGCGGCTCGCACCCTTGCCACTGTCATTGTCGGTGTCGGCCTTGGCCTCGACCGTGTTCGGCAGCTGGCCGAGGGTGAGGTTGACGACCTTATCCTGGCCCTTGTGCAGCACGTTGAGCTTCACCGAGGCGCCGGGCGCCATACCGCCGATGGTGCGGGCAAGCTCACGAGCGTCCTTGACGGGCTCGCCGTTGACCGCGGTGATCACGTCGCCGGACTCGATGCCGGCCTTCGCCGCCGGACCGTTCGCCTGCGGCTCCGCGACCAGCGCGCCTTCGGCCTTCTTCATGCCGAGGCTGTCGGCGATGTCAGACGTCACCGGCTGGATCTGTACGCCGATCCAGCCGCGGCTGACCGAGCCCTTGTCCTTGAGCTGGGCCACCACGCTCTTCACGGTGTTGGCGGGTATCGAGAACGCGATGCCGACGCTACCGCCGGAGGGCGAGTAGATCGCGGTGTTGACGCCCATCACCTCCCCCTCGGTGTTGAAGGCCGGACCGCCGGAATTGCCCTTGTTCACGGGCGCGTCGATCTGGATGAAATCATCATAGGGACCGTTGCCGATGTCGCGGCCGCTGGCCGAGACGATGCCGGCGGTCACGGTGCCGCCGAGGCCGAAGGGATTGCCGACCGCGAGCACCCAGTCGCCGATCCGCGGCTTGCCGTCGGCGAGCTTGGCGAACGGGAAATTCGAGCTGCCCTCGACCTTGATCAAGGCGAGGTCGGTGCGCTGGTCGGTGCCGATGACCTTGGCGGTATAGGTCTTGCCGTCGTCGGTGGTGACCTCGACCTTGTCGGCGCCGTCGACCACGTGATTGTTGGTCACGGCATAGCCATCGGGCGAGATGAAGAAGCCGGAGCCCTGGCCCTGAACGACGCGGCCACGACCGCCCTTCAGGCCCGGGAAACCATCCGGACCACCGAAGCGGCGGAAGAAGCGCTCCATGGGCGAGCCCGGCTGGAACGGCGAGGAGGAATCATCGCCGTCATCGTTGCTCGCGGTCTTCTCCTTCATGTTCACTTTCACCGAGATCACCGACGGCTTCACGCGCTCGACGATGTCGGCAAAGCCGATCGGACGCTCGACCTTCCGAACCTCTTGGTTGACCTGCGCATGCGCCGGGCTGGAGAACAGGTCGCCCGGCGAGGTCGACGGGCTGAAGCCATAGACGGATGCGCCGAGGCCGGCGACGACCGAGGCCATCAGCGCGATCTTGCGCGCGGAGAATACCGACCGGCGCGGCTGCCGGTAGGACGGGAGGTGGGAGAGGTCGGAACGGTCGGTCATGCAGAAATCTCCAGGGCCTTGAATTCTTTTAGGTGCCGGATGCCAGCACCTTGCGGACCTGAAGATGGGGGCTCCCGCCTTACCGCGCGCTGGCGGCGGGGTTAAACTTTCGTAATGAAGGGCAGCGGCGATGCGGCAGTTTAACGCAGGCTAAAAGTTCTGGTCCTACAGGAACTTAGTCGAGTTCCGGTGAAACGTATCGGAACAGCTTTTGGTGACCTGGATTGCTCCGCAGCGGCACCACTCGAGGCCGTTGGGCTTTCTGGGCCGCGCCCCGTTTTCAGCTACTGCGACTTCGCATCGTCCGACATCAAGCCGGCGAGCCGCGCCTCTTCCTCGGGCGTGAGCGGCGGTGCTGGCAGATCTGCACCGCTCCGCGCGCGGCGCCGGATTTGCAGCCATAGCGCCAGGCCGCCGCCAACCAACAGAAGCGGCGCGAGCAGCCATAGCAGCAGGGTCTGGCGTTCGAAGCGCGGCTTCAGCAGCACGAACTCGCCATAGCGCGCGACCAAGAAGTCGAGCACCTGCGAATTGCTGTCGCCGGCGGCAATCCGCTCGCGCACCAGCAGCCGCAAATCGCGCGCCAGCGGCGCGTCGGAATCGTCGATCGACTGGTTCTGGCAGACCATGCAGCGCAGCTCGCGCGACAGTTCGCGCGCACGCGCCTCCTTGACGGGATCCGACATGATCTCGTCGGGCTGCACGGCGTGTGCCGCAGGCGAGGCCAGCAGCATCAGCGCGACGATCACGAACCTTATCCGGCGCATCGGATTACTCCGCGGGCTGGAGCCGCTGCTTGGCCCGCGCCGGCTTGGGCGCGCCGACCCGCAAGCGGCGATCGGACAGCGACAGCACGCCGCCAAACGCCATCAGCACCGGTCCCCACCAGATCAGCAGCACCATCGGCTTGTAATAGATGCGCACGGCAATGGCACCCTCGGCGGTGGCATCGCCGAGCGAGACGTAGAGCTGGCTCGCGCCGCGCGTCAGCAGGGCCGCTTCGGTGGTGGACGAGCCGCGCGTGGTGAAGCTGCGCTTGGACGGCGTCATCATGCTCAGCGTCTCGCCGTCGCGGCTGACATTGAACTCGGCGATCATCTCCCGGTAGTTCGGGCCCTGACGCTGAAACAACCCCTCGAGCTTCACGTCGTAGCCGGCGACATGGGCGACGTCGCTCTGCTTCATCGTCGCGATATATTCGCTGTTCCAGGTGGTCTCGCAGACGATCCCGATCAGCGCGACGCCGAGGCCGGCATGCGCCAGCGTGGTTCCCCAGGCCGAGCGCGGCAGGCCACGCGCCCGGTTCAGCACTGTGGCGAACGGCAGGCGAACCAGGCCCGTCCGCTCGACGATGTCGGTGACAGCGCCGGCGATGACGAAAACACCAAGCCCGATCGCCAGCGGCGCCAGCGCGCTGCCGCCGCGCGCCCAGGCCCAGGCGACGGCGATGGCGACAAGGCTGGCAACGCCCGCCGCGAGCAGGCGCTGCGTCACGCCGAGCAGATCGCCGCGCTTCCACGCAAGCATCGGCCCGAACGGCACGGCGAACAGCAACAGGGCAAACAGCGGCGCGAAAGTGAGGTTGTAGAAGGGCGCGCCGACCGACATCTTGAAGTCGGCCAGCATCTCCATCGCCAACGGATAGAGCGTGCCGAACAGCACGACCGCACAGGCGACGGTAAGCAGCAGGTTGTTCAGCACCAGCGCGCCCTCGCGCGAGATCGGCGCGAACAGGCCGCCCTGCTTCAACGAGGTGGCACGGCCCGCGAACAGCGCCAGGCTGCCGCCGATGAACAGGCAGAGGATCAGCAGGATGAACACGCCGCGGGTCGGGTCGGTCGCGAAAGCATGCACCGAGGTGATGACGCCGGAGCGGACCAGGAAGGTGCCGAGCAGCGACAGCGAGAAGGTCAGGATCGACAACAGGATGGTCCAGACCTTCAGCGCGTTGCGCTTCTCCATGACCAGCGCCGAATGCAGCAGCGCGGTGCCGGCGAGCCACGGCATCAGCGAGGCGTTCTCGACCGGATCCCAGAACCACCAGCCGCCCCAGCCGAGCTCGTAATAGGCCCAGTACGAGCCCATGGCGATGCCGAGCGTGAGGAAGATCCAGGCCACCAGCGTCCACGGCCGCACCCAGCGCGCCCAAGCCGCGTCGATCCGCCCCTCCATCAGCGCCGCGATGGCGAAGGAGAACGAGATCGAGAAGCCGACATAGCCGAGATAGAGCATCGGCGGATGCACGGCGAGACCGATGTCCTGGAGCACCGGATTGAGATCGCGTCCCTCGAGCGGCGGGCTCGTGATGCGCAGGAAGGGGTTCGATGTCATCAGGATGAAGAGATAGAAGGCGCTGGCGATCCAGGCCTGGACGCTCAGCACGTGCGCGCGCAGCGACAGCGGCAGATTGTTGCCGAAAGCCGCAACCAGCCCGCCGAACAAAGCGAGGATCGACACCCATAGCAGCATCGAGCCTTCATGATTTCCCCACACGCCGGTGATCTTGTAGAGCAGCGGCTTCATCGAGTGGGAATTCTCGTAGACATTGGCGACGGAGAAATCCGAGTTCACGTGCAGCATCACGAGCGCCATGAACGATGCCCCGACGAACAGCAGTTGCGCCAGCGCGGTGGACCGCGCCACGTTCATCAGCGCGGTGTCGTGCAGGCGTGCACCGATCAACGGCACGACGGACTGGATCAGTGCAAGCCCGAGCGCCAGCACCAGCGCGTAATGTCCGGATTCTGCGATCACCGCATGGCTCCCTGCGGGTTACCCTGCGCCGTCGTGGCCGCAGGCTTGCTGCCGCCCGAAGCCTTGCCATCAGAAGCCTTGGCTTCAGAAGCCTTTGCGTCGTAATCGTCCTTCCAGTGGCCCTGCTTCTTCAGGGCATCGGCAACGTCCTTGGGCATGTAGGTTTCGTCGTGCTTGGCGAGCACGGTGTCGGCCTTGAACACGCCGTTGCCGTCGAGTGCGCCTTCGGCAACGACGCCCTGCCCTTCACGGAACAGGTCCGGCAGGATGCCCTTGTAGGCGACCGGCAGCTTGGCGTTGCCGTCGGCGACCTCGAAGGTCACCGCGAGATTGTCGCCGCGCTGGAGCGAGCCGGGCTGCACCAGCCCGCCGAGACGAAACCGCTTGCCGGGTTCGACGTGCTTCTCGGCCACCATGGTCGGAGTCGAGAAGAACACGATGGAGTCGCGCAATGCGTTGAGCACCAGCGCGGCGGCGAGCGCAAGCACGGCGAGCGAGCCGCCGATGATGGTCATACGTCGCTGCTTGCGCGTCATGGCGTATCCGTTCTCCGCTCGTCTGGTCCCGAAATCGTCATCCGTCGAGCCCGAGAGTCCTGAGCCCTTCGTTGAGCTGGCGCAGCCGCTCGGCATCGCCGGCAACCGCCTGGCGGGCATCGGCCGATGCCCCCACCGCCTTGCCGCGGTCGCCCATCACGAGATAGGCGCGCACCAGGCGCAGCCACCCCTCGACGTCGCCGCCGTTCTGCTTGAGGCGGGTGGCGAGGCGTTCGACCATGCCGCGCACCATCGCGTTGCGATCGTCCTCGGCCATATCCTTGGAGGCTGCGATCGTCTCGTCCGACAGCGCTGGCATCGTGCCGCCGCCGACCCGCGCCAGCGAGGACTGCACCAGAGATCGCCACGGCGCATCCGCCGGCGCCTTCGCCAGCAGCGCGCGCCAGATATTGGCCGCATCATCCTTGCGGCCGTCCTGCTCGGCGGCGAGCCCCAGGAAGTAGTTCGCCTTGGCATCATCGGCATCGAGCGCGTGCGCACGCTCGAATTCCGCTTTGGCCTCGGCGGTCACGACCCCGCCGGCGGCCGCCGAGAGCGCCTCGCCGAGATCGGACCGGCGCTCGGCGCTCTCGCCATTGTAGGTGAGCGAGTTGCGATAGGCGCGCACGGCATCATCGAAGCGGCCGAGCCGCTCCAGCACCGGCGCGAGCACGTTCCAGCCGCGACCGTCAGTCGGATTTTTTTCCAGATGTTGCTCGACCTGCACGACGAGATTCTCGAGCGATTGCGCCATCCCGGATCCGGATCCACGCTCGCGCTGCGCCAAGGGAAAGTCCTGAAGCCTGGGCGAGCCCAGCGGCATATAGACGCCGACCGCAACCAGCGGCAGGCCGGCCAACGCCAGCACCGCGGCCGCGCGGCGCCATTTGAGGCTCGATTTCGGCGCCATGGCAGGTTCGCTGGCAGCGGCGAGCAGCCTGCGGCTGATCTCGACGCGGGCCGCCTCGGCTTCAGGAGCGGCGATCAGTCCGGTGCCGAGATCACGCTCGATTTCGGCCAGTTGGTCCTTGTAGACGGCAATCTCGCTGCCTTGATTTTGCGCGGCTCCGCTGCGGCCGAGCGGCAGAAGCACGGCGAAAATCGCCGCGACTGTCATCAGCGCGAACACGAACCATAGCGTCATCTGGCAGGCTTCCGGCGGCGCGCGATCCGCGCCCATAGGTGGCTTTACACCACGGCCGGAGGAGGCGGCAATTGACAATTGTCAATTCGGCGCGACCGCGCCTGGTCCCGAAACGGAGAAACTCCAACAGCTTAGCCGATGTCGAAGTCCGCACTCTGCGCGGCATCCTCGCCGTGCCCGTTGAAGGCCTTCAGGAAATATGTTCCCGGCCTGACAGCATCCGGCAATCGGATGCGCAGCGCCCCGACTGGAACCGGAGACGCGACCCTGGTGAGCGTTTCAGACAATTGCCGGCCGCTTGCCTTCTCGACCAGCACCACCTTCGCGCCGACCATCAGTCTCTGATATTTGGCAACAACGACGCGGTTCTCGATTTCGATGGAGCTGATAACCGGTTTCATGCGCCCACAAATAGAAATTCCCCAGACTTGCTGGCGACCGTAGGGCGCGATATCGGTACCGTCAACCAGAAATTGTGACAACGAAAATATGCGCTCGGATCAGCTTGCGCGCGACGATTTGCGCTCGCCCGTCGCCGCATTCTCGGCCGCGCGACTCATCAGCGAGGCGTAGTCGTCGCCGAACAGCACCTGACAGAAGCGGATCGCGGCCTGCACCTGCTGCTGCCGATAGGTGCGGACCTTGTGATCGGCGGCGCGCAGCGACTGCACCAGTTGCTCGGTCGAGCGTTCGACATATTGCTGGAGGTCGGAATAGGTGCGCAGCGTCACCTCGTTGATCGCAAGCTCACTCGCATAGTTGCGGCAGGTCGCGACGAAATCGATCAGCGCCACGGTTTCCTCGACCTCGGTGCTGTCGATTCGCGCCCCTGGCGGAATGTCCTTCTCGGCGCGTTGGCGCAGGATGCGACGAACGCGGCCGGGAACGCTGTCGATCTCGGATTGCAGCGCATTGGAGATGTCGGCCCGGATCGAGACCAACTGCTTGCCCCAGGCGGAATCGTTCCGCAGATCGAGCTCGGTGCGCAGGCCGCGCACGCCGTCATGCAGCGCCTTGAGATTGTCGGCGACATTGTCGAAATGGCCGCGCTTGATGTCCATGCGCAGGACCGCGGCCACACAGGACAGATCGTGCAGGGCGATCGTGACGGCGACACCATAGGGCGTTGCCGCGACGCGGATCTCGTCGTCCGAGGCGGCAATCTTGATGGCGAGGCGGATGATCTGCCACGGCGCGGTCATCCGCTGCACCACCATGGACAGCGCGAAGGGCAGCATCTGCGGGGTCTGGAGGACTGGAATGTTGAGCGCCGACGTCACCGAGGCGATCTGGGAATCACCGAAGACGCGCAAGAAGCGCGGCAACTTCTCGTTCAGGGCGGCGATGGCTTCGCGAACCTGGAGCACCGCACCGATTGAATAGAGGTCCTCGATCACGTTGGGCGGGCCGACACGGGCCAGCGCGCGCGACTTGTCGCCGCCGCCTGGCCCCGTCAGCTCGAGGATGGCGTTCGCCGCCACCGCCTGGAGCCTCGAGGCCAGCGCCTCGACCTGGCCTGCACTGTCTAGCGGTATGCGTGCCAGCGCCGCCTCGAATTCCTTGACTTTGTCCGGGGCGCCGTCACGGCCGAGCCATTGCCAGATTGGATGCAGCGAGGAGCGGCGGATTTGTCCGACCCGGACCGGGGCGCCCGCCTCGACCAGGAACGGTTCCAGCACTTGGAAGAGAAGCCGCGACAGATCGTCCGTGCGCGGCGGCGGGGCTTCGTCGGCTTCGGTCTTGCGGACGATCTTGCGCAACTGCTCGAGCACGAGGGTCGCGACAGCCGTGTCCTGGCCGCGCTCCAGCGCGCGCTCGAACTCTCGCATCAGCAGTGCCTGCGACTGCGGCGGGAGCTGCGCGAGATATTCCCTCAGCCGCTCGATCGATGTCTGGCTCATGCGCCCGGGTCATGCACGGTAAATGGCGGACATGGGATGCGTCCGGGCGCGATCTTAGGAGCTCCCCACTTAAGAAGCCGTTTAGGAAGTCGCCTCGAATGCCACCGGCTTTTGCCGAGAAGCATCGGCCACGGCGAAAAATCAAGTGAGAACAAGAGATTACAATCCCGGGAGGACCAGCTCGGCTCGCAACCCCCCGATCGGCGCGCCGCCGAGGGAGAGGCTGCCGCCATAGAGCGCGGCGAGGTCGGTCACGATCGACAGTCCCAGCCCCGAGCCCGGCTTGGACTCGTCGAGCCGCTGGCCACGCCGGGAGACCTGGGTGCGCTCGGCCTCCGACAGGCCGCGGCCGTCATCGTCGACGATGATCCGCAGACGTGGGCCGGAGCCGGCCAGTTGCGGCGTCTCGACCGCAACCTCGATGAAGACGCGTGAGGCTGCCCATTTGCAGGCATTGTCGACCAGATTGCCGACCATCTCATCCAGATCCTGGCGCTCGCCCCGGAACCTCGCAGACGGATCGGCCTTGGCCTCGACCACGATGCCGCGGTCGCGATGGATCTTCTCCATCGTCCGCCGCAGCGCCTCGATCGCGGGCGCCACCTCCGTCACCGTCGCGACCACCGAGACCCGTGCCGCAATGCGCGCGCGCTCCAGATGATGGGCAACCTGGTCGCGCATCACGTCGGCCTGCTCCATCACCTTGGCCGCGAACGGATCGGCCGCGTGGGCGCCGGCCTCGTTGAGAATGACGGAGAGCGGCGTCTTGATCGCATGGGCGAGATTGCCGACATGGGTGCGCGCCCGTTCGACGATTTCGCGATTGGCATCGATTAGCCCATTGGTCTCGCGCGCCAGAGGCGCGATCTCGACGGGAAATTCACCCTCGAGTCGCTCCGCCCGACCCGAGCGGATGTCGGCGATGGATTCCGAGATGCGCTTGAGCGGCGCCAGACCGAAGCGGACCTGGAACACGGTCGTCAGCAGCAGCACGATGCCGAGCGCCGTAAACGTGCCGCCGAGGTAATAGTCGAAGCTCCGCGTCTCGTCGAAAATCTCGGTGGCGTCGCCGGCCACGCTGACGAGAAATTTGCCGTCGGCGCCCAGATCGACCGGCCGCTCCACCATACGCAGGTTCTGCCCTTCCGGCCCGTCGACATAGGCGAGCCGGATGCCGGCGGCGGTGAGCTCGGCCCCCTGCTCTTCCAATTTCGGCAGTTTCTTGTCCCAGAGCGAGCGCGAGGAGCGCACTTCCGGCTTCTCGGTGTCGGTCCGCGTGATCTGCCAGTACCAGCCGGACAGCGGCAGGTCGAACAAGGGCTCGCCCAGCGACTGGAACTGGCGGTCGGGCGGCTCGTCGGGGGTGGCGACCTCGGCGATCAGCGTGCGGAGATAGAGATTGAGACGGCGGTCGAAGGAGCGCTCGGTGGCGTTCTTGTAGACCGAGGACAGCACGACGCCGGTAATGGCCAGGATCACCACGAGCCACGCGGTCGCCGAGAGGAACAGGCGGTTCGCAAGTGAGCTAGCGGGCATCGGAACGATCCCGGGAGGCGCAGGATGGCAAAGCGTCGGTCATGACCGGACCAAGGCCCCTGGCGGGCCGCCCGTCAAGCCGCTTCAAGCGCCGGGACTGGGCGGGGTCAGGAGATAGCCGAGCCCGCGAACGGTCTGGATGATGTCGACGTCGAGCTTCTTGCGGATGCGGCCGACGAAGACCTCGATTGTGTTGGAGTCGCGGTCAAAATCCTGGTCGTAGAGATGCTCGACCAGCTCGGTGCGGGAGACGACACGCCCGGAATGGTGCATCAGATAGGCCAGAAGCCGATATTCGTGCGAGGTCATCTTCACGGGATTGCCTGACACGCTGACCCGGCCTGTCCTGGTGTCGAGCGTAACGGGACCGCAGCTGAGCTCGCTCTGGGCGTGGCCGGTCGAGCGGCGCAGCAGCGCGCGGATGCGTGCCAGCACCTCCTCCAAATGGAACGGCTTTGCGACATAGTCGTCGGCGCCGGCGTCGAACCCCTGCACCTTATCGCTCCAGCGGTCGCGCGCAGTGAGGATCAGGACCGGCATGGTGCGGCCGTTGCGGCGCCAGGCCTCCAGCACCGAGATGCCGTCCTTCTTCGGCAGGCCGATGTCGAGCACCACGGCGTCATAAGGCTCGTTGTCGCCGAGATAATGCCCCTCCTCCCCGTCGAAAGCGCGGTCGACGACGTAACCGGCGTCGGTCAGCGCCTTGGTAAGCTGGCGATTGAGATCGGGGTCGTCCTCAACAACGAGCAGGCGCACGCTTCTCTCCAAAGATTAGCTGCAAGAACAGGCTGCATGACCACGGCCAGAGATGAGCAATTCCGGCGTGAACCCAATATGAACGCGGGGAACCGGCCAGGTTACTTTTTGGTCATATACGACCTCTGACGCGCCGACGCGACTGCGCCCGCCAGGCAACCGGGCGAGCCGGCAGCATGGCGGGCGCAAAGTGTTGCGTCACGCGGCGAATATGAAGATCCGTGGCGTTCGGATCCAGCCGGGTCAGGTCCGGAAGAACACGAACCAGACGACGGCGAGGATCAGGACGGCAAGGCCCGTCGAGATGGCAAGCAGCGCCGCCACCGAAGGCCCGGGCTCGCCCTGGCGCGCCTCGGTCGGAGTTTCCACGATCTGATGCCGCTCTCGCGTGGTTGCCATAATGCCCTCAATCTCTGGACGTCGCTTCGATAGCCGCGACCTCCTCGCAGCCGATGTCCCGAGCCAACGCCTGATTGAATATGATGTTCCGGCCTTTACGCTTCGATCCGCAGGAGAGCAGGCCCAGCGGCCGGTTAACGCAGTTGCAAGATTCAGCAACCCGCCTTGCTATGATTCGTTGTGCCCTGATGGTATCCTAGTCGTCTGTCCCCGTTGCGTTTGGAGTAGCCCATGGCCCCCCGCGCCAATTGGAAGGGTTTTCTGCGTCTATCGCTCGTGACCTGTCCGGTCGCGCTCTATCCGGCCACTTCGGATACCGAGAAGGTCTCCTTCAACCAGATCAACCGCAAGACCGGCCACCGGATCAAGTACCTCAAGGTCGATGCCGAGACCGGTGACGAGGTGACGTCGGAGGACATCGTCAAGGGCTACAAGGTCGATACCGACACTTATATCGAGGTCACCAAAGACGAGCTCGACGAGATCGCGCTGGACTCCACGCACACGATCGAGATCGACGAGTTCGTGCCGAAGGCGGACATCGACAGCCGCTACCTGATCCGTCCCTATTACCTCGTGCCCGATGGCAAGGTGGGCCACGACGCCTATGCGGTGATCCGCGAAACGATCCGCAGCATGGATAAGGTCGCGATCGGCCGCGTGGTGCTGACCAACCGCGAGCACATTATCGCGCTGGAGCCGCTCGAGAGCGGGCTGATGGGCACGCTGCTGCGCTATCCCTACGAAGTGCGTAGTGAAAAGGAATATTTCGACGACATCCAGGACGTGAAGCTGACCAAGGACATGCTCGACCTTGCCAAGCACATCGTCGAGAAGAAGTCCGGCGCTTTCGAGCCCGAGCTGTTCGAAGATCACTACGAGACCGCGCTGATCGATCTCATCAACAAGAAACGCAGCGGCATGCCGATCACCGCCAAGGCGGCACCGAAGACCGGCGGCAACGTCATCAATCTGATGGACGCGCTGAAGAAGAGTCTCGCGAGCGAGCGGGAGACGGCTCCCGCGGCGGGGGTCGCCAAGGAGACCGTCAAGGGCAAGAAGCCGAAGAAGCGCGTCGAGGGCCAGCGCGAGATGCTGCTGCCAATCGCCGGCAAGAGCGGCAAGGACGCCGCGGCGAAAACCGCGCCCAAAGAGGCTTCGAAAAGGGCCGACAAGCCAGTACGTGCGCCAGCGCGAACGAAGAAGGCCGGTTAGCGACCTCACACTTACGATCTCGCGTGATGTCCCCCCTCGCCGGTCGGCCGGACTGACATGCCCTGGTCGACGGCGTTCGACGATCCGGTTCGTGTGAGCAACAAGCGCAACTTGCTCACGCTTCAGGAAGCGGCGGACTACATCATGCAGCTCCCGGACGATGCGCAGCACGAGGCGCACTGGCAGACTGCCATCGAAACCTTGATCAATGCGGCCGAGACCGGCGGCGGCTGGGTGATGTTTGCCCGCATCGCCATGTTGCGGGCGCTGAATGCGGACGGCCGGCGCGCATGAGAGCGATGGCCGCGACCTTCGGTTGGCATGCTTGCCGACCCCTTGACGAACAGGCTCAATAATCCGTTAAGCGAGACCCTCGTTTTCCAATATGCGGCGCTCTGCGCGTGAACCAGGGTATTCCTGCGCGAGACGAAGTTGAGCACTGGGCCGCGCACACGGCGCAGTCGCAGCCCGGCAAGATGGGCCTTCGTCGGCCGCCTCGCCGCCGTGCTGAAACGCCGCCTGCTGGCACAATGATGCCGTCCTAGCGCACGCTGCGGCTGCCACAGAGAGTGCACCGAATTGCGCGCATTTGGATGGGATGAGGGAACTTTAACTTAATGAATGGCAACGTATGAAGCAGTGGCGCGCTCGCCTGGGTTTAATTGTTTTGGCGCGAAGAAAATCTATTCGATCGATTGACGAGTTCGAAAACAACGCGGCCATACATTGGATCGGATGAAGAGGAGTTGGCAATGAGTTTGCTTAGGTCTTTCCTTGCCGATGAGACTGGCGCCACCGCCATCGAATACGGCCTGATCGCCGCCGGCATTGCATTGGCCATCGTCACCGTCGTGAACAACACGGG
Source organism: Bradyrhizobium sp. 179 (assembly GCF_023073535.1). Classification (NCBI taxonomy): domain Bacteria; kingdom Pseudomonadati; phylum Pseudomonadota; class Alphaproteobacteria; order Hyphomicrobiales; family Nitrobacteraceae; genus Bradyrhizobium; species Bradyrhizobium sp. 179. Next base: position 50,574 of record NZ_JADPJR010000081.1, read on the forward strand.
CAGCCAGCTCCTCAACAACAAGTTCAACTCGATCAGTTCGTCGATGAAGTAACGGCCGCCCTCGCCTGAGGCGGCGGACTTCCCGCGCACTGACTTCAGCATGGCTCGCAGCGCCTTGCCGGAGCATGCCGCCTTCCCCATCTCGTCATTCCGAGCGCAGCGAAGCTTCGCAGCGCCGCGCTTTGACGGCCATGTAAGTCCTGATATCCTTCGGCACGACATGGCTCGACGAGCCATGCCGTCAATGGATGAACCAGAGCTGCTTGAAGGATGCGGATGAGAAGCGTGGCGCTCTTGGCTCTCAGTTTTATGTTTGTCGGCGTCTGCTCGGGCGAGAGCGCCAGAGGACAGAGTTCGGCCGCGCCACCGGTTTCGCTTGCTCCGCCCAATACATCGCCGCCACGCGGGAGCGCAACAAACTCCAGAATTCCGCCGGCGGCATCCGGCAGAGAAGCTTCGCCCCCCGTGATCGGCACTGCGCCGCAGGTGCCGAATCCGGCCGCCGATTACGATGGCTTCAGCATAGGCACCGCCGACGACCATGACACCCCAAGTCAGGTGACGCCGCCCGTGAGGTCACGCGCAGCAAAGGGCTCCAGTTCCAATCTGGAGACAAATGGCCTCGCGGGGCAATCATCGATTGATCAGGACGATGAGGCGTTGAAGCGAAAGCTGACGATTTGCAAGAATTGCAAATAGGGAAGTTTCTCGGCCGTTGGCAAAAGCGGCTGAGTGGCTGGCAAGATTGTAGCCCGCTTGGAGACGGAGCGAACACCGGGAGTGGCTCCGCGGATGCAGTTTTCCGGATTGCACTCCAGCCGGGCTACCGCAGCACACCGCATGGCTGACCTACCGCGACTACCGTCTGCTCGCGCTTTACCCTCACCCAATTTCCTGATCCTCTCTCCTCCAATCAGCCGGGCCAACCGGCCAAGCCTCAGGAGAGAGACGCCATGAAACTCGGCACCGCAATCGCGGAAATCATGCGGCGTGAGGGGATCGAGATCCTCTGCGGCTACCCGGTCAACCATCTGATCGAGCATGCGGCGAAAGCCGAGATCCGGCCCGTGATGGTGAGGCAGGAGCGCGTCGGCATCCACATGGCGGATGCGATCTCGCGGGTGTCATCGGGGCGCAGCATCGGCGCGTTCTGCATGCAGCATGGGCCGGGCGCGGAGAACGCGATGGGCGGGGTTGCGCAGTGTTTCGGCGAATCCGTTCCCGTGCTGGTGTTGCCGATGGGCTATCCGCGCAGGCTTGCGCATATCGAGCCGAACTTCAATTCCAGCGAGGCGATGAAGCCATTTGCGAAATCCTCCGAGCCGATCAACCTCGCGGCCGAGGTCGCCAACATCTTCCGCCGCGCCTTCACCAAGCTGAAGAACGGCCGCGGCGGGCCTGTGATCGTCGAGATACCGGCCGACATGTGGAACGAGGAGGTGCCGGAGCCGCTCGACTACACGCCGGTGCTGCGCACGCGCTACGGCGCCGATCCTGTTCACGTGAAGGAAGCAGCCAGCCTGCTCGTGAATGCAAAACGGCCGGTGATCTATGCCGGCCAGGGCGTGCATTACGCGCAGGCGTGGCCGCAACTGAAACGGCTGGCCGAACGGCTGGCTATCCCCGTCACCACCAGTCTTGGCGGCAAGTCGTCCTTTCCGGAAACACATCCGCTCTCGCTCGGTTCGGGCGGGCTCGCGGTGCCGCGCGCGGTCCCGAAGTTTCTGGCTGAAGCCGACGTCATCTTCGGCGTCGGCTGCTCCTTCACCGAGACCAATTTCGGCATCGCGATGCCGAAGGGCAAGACCATCATCCACTCCACACTCGACCCGAACCATCTCAACAAGGATGTGGAAGCCAGGATCGGCCTCGTCGGCGACGCCGCCCTCGTGTTCGATGCACTGCTGGAGGAGATCGGCAAGTCGGTTACATCCGATCGTGATGCCTCTGTGGTCGCGGCGGAGATTGCGGCCTCGCACGAGCAGTGGCTGGCGAAATGGATGCCGAAACTCACCAGCAACGATGCGCCGCTCAGCCCGTATCGGGTACTCTGGGACCTGCAGCACACCGTCGACATCCACAACACCATCATCACGCATGATGCCGGCAGCCCGCGCGACCAGCTCTCGCCATTCTGGAAATCGGTCGAGCCTCTCAGCTATCTCGGCTGGGGTAAGACGACGCAGCTCGGCTATGGGCTTGGGCTCGCGATGGGCGCCAAGCTGGCAAAGCCGAACAAGCTCTGTATCAATGTCTGGGGCGATGCTGCCATTGGCTTTACGGGCATGGATTTCGAGACCGCGGTGCGCGAGCGCATCCCGATCATGTCGATCTTGCTCAACAATTTCTCTATGGCGATCGAATTGAAGGTGATGCCGGTCTCGACCGAGAAATATCGCTCGACCGACATTTCCGGGGACTACGCCGCGATGGCGCGCGCCTTCGGCGGCTATGGCGAGCGTGTGTTGAGGCCGGAGGACATCGTGCCCGCGATCAAGCGCGGCATCCAGAAAACGCGGGAAGGCGTACCGGTGCTGCTGGAGTTCATCACCAGCAAGGAAACCGAGGTGTCGCGGCCGGGCACGTGAGCCGGCCGGGCTTCAGTGGCATGGCGGGGCGTTGGCTCAGGCAGCAGAAGATGTGATAATCCGGCCCGGTGCCGCGCTTGTCGCGGCATCAAGCCGGATTAGGAATGACTGCCCCTTCCAACGAAATCGAAGAACTCGAACAGCGATTGCAGTCGGCCGCAACCGAGAATGCACGGCTGCGCGGCGAGCTTGCGGTCGCGCGGGATCGCCAGAACGCCAGCGCCGAGATCTTGCGTACCATCGCAGCCTCGCCCTCCGACGCCCGGCCGGTCTTCGCGGCGATCGCGTCCAGTTCGAAGCGCCTGCTCGACGGCTTCTCCGCCACCGTACTTCAGTTCATCGGCGACGAGTTGCACCTCGTGGCGTTCACGCCGACCAGTCCGGAGGCTGACGAAGGGCTCAAGGCATCGTTCCCGCGCAAGATCGCGGACTTCCCGACCTTTGCCCTGGTGCGCGATGGCGAGACGATCCAGTTCCCTGACAGCGAGGCCGCCGACGTCCCGGAGCTGAACCGAAGGCTGGCGCGGCTGCGCGGCTTCCGCAGCGTGCTGTTCATGCCGCTGATGAACCGGGGCGCCCCGGTCGGCATGATCAGCGTCACGCGCGCCGAGCCTGGCGCGTTCGCGCCCGATCTCGTGCAGCTGCTCCAGACCTTTGCCGACCAGGCCGTGATCGCGATCGAGAATGCACGGCTGTTCAACGAGACGCGCGAGGCGCTGGAGCGCCAGACCGCAACCGCCGACATCCTCAAGGTGATGGCCGCCTCGCCATCCGACGTGCAGCCGGTGTTCGAGGCCATCGCCGCCAACGCCAATCGCCTGATCGGCGGCTTCTCCACGGCGGTGCTGCGCTACATCGACGGCGCCGCACACCTTGCGGCATTCACCCCGACCGATCCGGCCGGGGATCGCGTGCTCCAGAATTCCTTTCCGGTGCCCTTTGCGCAGTTCCCGCCATACTCGCTCGTGGCCAACGGCGCCGCGGCGCAATTGCCCGACACCGACCTCGAGCCGGCCGCGCGCGACATCGCGCGCGCCCGCGGCTATCGCAGCATGCTGTTCACGCCGTTGATGAGCGAGGGCGAAGCCATCGGCATCATCATCGCCACGCGCCGGGCGACCGGCCGCTTCGCCGAGCATCACGTGCGGCTGCTACAGACCTTCGCCGACCAGGCGGTGATCGCGATCAAGAATGTGAGCCTGTTCAACGCCACCAGGGAAGCGCTGGAACGTCAGACCGCGACTGCCGACATCCTCAAGGTGATCGCGGCCTCGCCTGCCGACGTCACGCCGGTGTTTCAGGCCATATCCGACAGCGCCAAGGCGCTGATCGGCGGGCACTCCTCCACCGTCACACGGGTCGTCGACGGCATGCTGCATCTGGCAGCCTTCACCACCGACGTTGAGGCCGGCAACGCAGACCTGCTCAGCTCCTTCCCGACGCCGCTGTCGGCGTCAGGCATTCACAGCCGGGTGGCAAGAAGCGGACAATATGCCTTCCGCAGCGACATGCAGAGCGAACCCGATCTCACCGAGGCCATGAAGGAGTTGGCGCGGACGCGGGGCTATCGCAGCATCCTCGTGGTGCCGATGCTGCGCGACGGCATCGCGATCGGCACCATCGCGGTGACGCGGCGGGAGCCCGGTCATTTTCCGGAGAAGGCGATCAATCTGCTCAAGACCTTTGCCGATCAAGCCGTCATCGCGGTCGAGAACACGCGCCTGTTCAACGAGGTGCAGGACCGTACCCGCGAGCTCGCCAAATCGCTCGACGACTTACGCGCCGCGCAAGACCGGCTGGTTCAGACCGAGAAGCTTGCATCGCTGGGCCAGCTCACCGCCGGCATCGCCCATGAGATCAAGAACCCGCTCAACTTCGTCAACAATTTTGCTTCTCTCTCCGCCGAGCTGACGGACGAGCTGAACGAGGTGCTTGCGCCTGTCATGCTCGCAGACGACATTCGGGCGGAGGTCGACGAGCTGACGGGGCTTCTGAAAGGCAATCTGCAAAAGGTTGTGCAGCACGGACGACGTGCCGATTCCATCGTCAAGAACATGCTGCTGCATTCGCGAGAAGGCGGCGGCGACCATGGGCTGAGCGACATCAACGCGCTGGTCGAGGAGAGCCTCAACCTCGCCTATCACGGCGCACGCGCCGAGAAGCCGGGATTCGACGTGACGCTGAAGCGCGAGCTGGATCCTGCGGCCGGGCAAGCCGAAGTGTTTCCGCAGGAGATCACCCGGGTGCTGCTGAACCTGATCTCGAACGGCTTCCATGCGGTCACCAAGCGCAAGGCCGAGGGCGCTGCCGATTACGAGCCGGTGGTGATCGCTGCCACGCGCGACCGCGGCGACAGCATCGAGATCCGCATCCGCGACAATGGCACCGGCATTGCGGACGAGGTCAGGGAGAAGATGTTCAATCCGTTCTTCACCACCAAGCCAGCCGGCGAAGGCACCGGCCTCGGGCTGTCGATGAGCCACGACATCGTGGTGAAGCAGCACGGCGGCACCATCGACGTCACGACGGAGCCCGGCGCGTTCACCGAGTTCACGATCCTGCTGCCGCGGAAGAGCAGTTTCGCGGAGAACGACAAGGGATAGCGCCAACCAGGGGGGTGTTTTGAACAGTCTCGCGTGGTTCATTCGACGGCACCTGCTCTCGCTGTCCGGTGTCGGCCTGGCGCTGGGCGCGCTGTTCTTTGCGGCCGCGCTGACGCCGACGCTGATCCCACGGAGCTACCTCACCCAGGGCGCCCTCGCCGGCGGCTGCTTTGCGATCGGTTATTGCGCCGGCGTCCTGTGGCGCTGGCTTTGGCGCCATCTCGAATTGCCCGAACCTTCGGCGCACGCGAGATCGATAGCGAATGCGCTTGTCGCAGCCGGCTGCCTGCTTGTCGTCGTCGTCTTTCTGCGGCGCAGCGCCGAATGGCAGAATTCGATCCGCGCTGTGATGAAGATGGCGCCCGTCGAGACCGCGCATCCGCTCAAGGTCTGCGCCGTCGCCCTGATTGCATTCGTGGTGCTGCTGGTGCTGGGGCGGGTGTTCGCGCTTGTCGCGCGCTTCCTTGCTGCGCGCACCAGGCGCATCATTCCGCGGAAGATCGCGAACGTCGTCGGCATTGTCCTCGCAGGCCTGTTGTTCTGGTCGATCGCCAGCAATCTCCTGATCGACACGGCGTTTCGCGCACTGGATTCCTCCTTCCGCGAACTCGACGCCTTGCATGAGCCCGAGCGGCCGCAGCCGACCGCTCCCGGGCGAACGGGAAGTCCTGCGTCCCTGGTGACATGGCAGGACCTCGGGCGTACGGGGCGCCGGTTCATCACCTCGGGTCCAACAGCAACCGAGATCAGCGCCATCACCGCAAGGTCCGCGCAGGACCCGGTGCGCGTCTATGTGGGCCTCGGTAGCGGCGATGTGAAGGCGCGCGCGCAGCTTGCGCTCGAGGAGCTCAAGCGGCAGCACGGATTCGAGCGCAGCGTCCTGATCATCATTACGCCGACGGGCACCGGCTGGATCGATCCGTCCGCCATGGATACGGTCGAATATCTCCATCACGGCGACGTCGCGAGCGTCGCGATGCAGTATTCCTATCTTAACAGCCCGCTGTCGCTGCTGTTTCAGCCCGAGTACGGCGCGGAAGCTGCGCGCATCCTGTTCGCGGAGATCTACGGCTATTGGACGACGCTGCCGAAGGACCGCCGGCCGAAGCTGTATCTGCACGGGCTCAGCCTCGGCGCCATGAACTCGGAAAAATCCGCGGAGCTGTTCGAGACAATCGGCGATCCGATTGCCGGTGCGCTGTGGAGCGGGGCGCCCTTCGAGAGCCGCATCTGGCGCGCGGTCACCGCGAACCGCAATCCGGGCTCGCCGGCGTGGCTGCCGGAATTCCGTGACAGTCGCGTCGTGCGCTTCATGAACCAGAACGGACCGACGGTGCCGCCGGATGCGCCCTGGGGGCCGATGCGCATCGTCTACCTGCAATATGCCAGCGACGCGATCACCTTCTTCGCGTACCGCGACGCCTATCAGGCCCCCGCCTGGTTGACGCCGCGCGGGCCGGACGTGTCACCAGAGCTGCGATGGTATCCCGTCGTGACTATGCTGCAGCTCGCCCTCGACATGGCGGCCGCGAACGGGGCGCCGATGGGCTTTGGCCATGTCTACGCGCCCGAGCATTACGTCGATGCCTGGGTCGCGGTCACCGATGTCCATGACTGGTCCGCCGAAGCACTGGCGCAGCTCAAAGAGCAGCTTGCAGCGAAGGCGCGGAAGGCGAGCCAAGGCAGCGCCGGGGACGATCCCTACGCCGATCGCGGCGGGTGAAGCGCCCTACTCCGCCATCTCGACCGGCTGCGCGGTGGCGGGCCCGGCGAGCGGCCGCTCCTCCATCGCAATCAGGCAGAGCGCGGCGGTGGTCATCAGCGCGGTGGCGGCACCGAACACGTAACGGAAGGCGTGCCGCATCTCGTCGGCGGGGATTGCGATGCTGCCTGCGGCGTGATGCTCGCCCGCGAGCGGAACGTCGGTGCCGAGGGCGATCAGCAGGATCGCCGCGAACGCCGCGACCGTGAACGAGGACATCAGCGAGCGGAAGAAATTCATTGCGCCGGTGATGGTGCCGACTTGCGGACGCGCAACCGAGTTCTGCAGCGAAACCACGCACACCGGGAAGGTCGTGCCGAGCCCAAGCGCGAACGCGGCCATCAGCGTGAGGAGGCCCCATAGCGGCAAGGTCGTGAGTGTGAGGCCAAGGCCGCACAGCGCAGCCCAGGACGTCCCGATGATGGCGACGCGCTTGTAGTGCTTGGCGCGCGCCATGGTGCGGCCGGCAATCGCCGCGCCGCAGGTCGAAACCGCCGCGAGCGGAATCAGAGCAAGCCCCGCCTCGCTGGCGGTGAGATGATAGACCTGCTCGTAATAAAGCGGCAGTTGCACGGTGAGGCCTGTGATCGCGCCGAGACCGCAACCGCCAGCCGTCAGGGCGAACGGCGCAACAGTCCCACCGAGCAGCGGCAGCGGCAGGAACGGCTCGTCCGCACGCCGCGCGTGCCAGACAAAGGTCACGGCGAGCGCGACGGCGCCACCCAGCATCGCAAGCACGGCCGGCGATAGCCAGGCATAGCGCGTGCCGCCCCAGGTCAGCACCAGCATGAACACAACGGCGGACGCCATCAGCAACACGCCGCCGAGCCAGTCGACCTTGCGCTTGCGGTGGAACACCGGGATCTTTTTCATCCTCGGCAGCAGCAGCGCGATCGCGGCGGCTGCCAGCGGCAGGTTTATCCAGAAGATCATTGACCAGTGCAGATGCTCGGCGAACACGCCGCCGATGACCGGGCCGAGGATGCCGCCGACCATCCAGACGCTGGAGAAATAGGCTTGATATTGCCCGCGCTCGCGCGGTGAGACGACGTCAGAGATCACCGTCTGCACCACCGGCATGATGCCGCCGCCGCCGAGGCCCTGAAGACCGCGCGCCAGAATCAGCATCGGCATGTTCGGCGCGATCGCGCACAGCACCGAGCCCGCGACGAACAGGCTGAGCGAAGTGATGATCATGGCCTTGCGACCGTAGATGTCGCTGAGCGTGCCGAACACCGGCGCGACCGCGGTCGAGGCGAGCAGATAGGCCGTGATCACCCAGGACAGGCTGGAGACGTCCTGGAACTGGCGTCCGATGGTCGGCAGCGCGGTCGCCATGATGGTCTGGTCGAGCGCGGCCAGGAACATCGTCACCATTAGGCTGATGACGATGGTGCGGACCTCGTCCTGTGACAGCGGCACCGGCGGGGCGATGGACGGCGCGTCATCGACGCTGATGACTTCGCTCGGAAGGCGGGACAGCTCTTCGGCAATGTCGTCAGGCAACGCCTGGATGTCGGCAGAACTGCTCTGCCGGTCGAACTTGTTCATCTCGCTCGGACGTCGTGTGGCGGCGCAACGCCGCGAAGGATTCGTTCTATGCAGCCCAATGTAGACAGCAAAATCCTTCCCGGGCACCCATGCGCCGCGGTGCCTTGCATCCCGCCGCCGGGTCATCCCGAACACGTGATGCGGAGCCTGCGGCGGGTCAGCTCTTCGGCCGTCGCTTCAGGCGGGCTCGTTTCGGCAGCACGGCCGGCCATCGCACGATGTGGTCCTCGAGATCCTCGTCCGGGATCTCCTCCTCGCTGCCCTCGACCCGCCCACGCACGGAGACGCCGGCCTCATGCACGGTATTGGGATCGCCTGACACCAGCGGATGCCACCAATAGAGGTCGCGCCCCTCGGCAACCAGCTTGTAGCCGCAACTCGGCGGCAGCCAGTTCAGGGTGCGGACATTGGCCGGGGTGAGGCGAACGCAGTCCGGAACCTTGTCGGAGCGATTCGGGTAGTCCTTGCAGGCGCAGCTCGCCCCATCGAGCAGCTTGCAGCCGATGTGGGTAAAATAGATCTCGCCGGTGTCCTCGTCCTCGAGCTTGTTCAGGCAGCAGCGCCCGCAGCCGTCGCACAGGCTTTCCCATTCGTCCCCAGACATCTCTTCCAACGTCTTGGTTTTCCAGAAGAATCCTTCCTGGCCGGAAGGTCGTTTGGGAGCTGCGGTCATGCGCCTCAACAAGAGTTCGAAAGAGCTACGGCGATGTCATCTACGGCGTGCGGCTGTGCAGGTGCAAGCAGACGCCCTTTGAGGCCCGTAATGACCCGGGGTCAATTAGGCCTGTTGTTCAAAATCGCGAGCGTGGCCATTGGTTTATGGGCCCTGCTCGGCTAGAACGAACAGCAAGTCCCCAAAGGACGCGAACCGGGCGCCTTGGGTTTGCCGCAACATTCCCGCAGGACGTCTCGATGCCGCCCCGGCCGGGTGCTTGAACGCTTTCGAAGCAAGCCGCAAGGGTTCTAGGTGCGCCAGATCATACCACCGCATTGGAAGCAGAAGATCCGGAATTTCCTCCTGGATCTCGATGCGCGCATCGACTCTTCGCTGTTCTCCTCGGCCAAGGGCATCCGCGAACTCTACGAGCGCTACTCGACCTTCATGGACCGGTTCTATGTCGGGCGCTGGAAGCGCTGGGTCTTCATCGAGCCGCTGTCGGAAGCCGCGACCCTCGGCCTCGGCGGCCTGGTCGTGATGCTCACGCTCGCCATCCCTGCCTTCCGCGAGACCGCGGACGAGGACTGGCTGAAGAAGTCCGACCTCGCGGTGAGCTTCCTCGACCGCTACGGCAACCCGATCGGCAGCCGCGGCATCAAGCACAACGACTCGATCCCGCTGGAAGACTTTCCGGACGTGCTGATCAAGGCGACGCTGGCGACCGAGGACCGCCGCTTCTACGACCATTTCGGCATCGACGTCGCCGGCACCGCGCGCGCTCTCGTCACCAACGCCCAGGCCGGCGGCGTTCGCCAGGGCGGTTCCTCGATCACCCAGCAGCTCGCCAAGAACCTGTTCCTGAGCAACGAGCGCACCATCGAGCGCAAGGTCAACGAGGCTTTCCTCGCCATCTGGCTGGAATGGCGCCTGACCAAGAACGAGATCCTCAAGCTTTATCTCGACCGCGCCTATATGGGCGGCGGCACCTTCGGCGTCGATGGCGCCGCGCATTTCTACTTCAACAAGTCGGCGCGCGACGTGACGCTGGCGGAAGCGGCGATGCTCGCCGGCCTGTTCAAGGCGCCGACCAAATACGCCCCGCACATCAACCTGCCCGCCGCCCGCGCCCGCGCCAACGTCGTGCTCGACAACCTCGTCGATGCCGGTTTCATGACCGAGGGCCAGGTGTTCGGCGCCCGCCGCAACCCGGCCTTCGCGGTCGACCGCCGCGACGAGGCGTCGCCGAACTATTATCTCGACTACGCCTTCGACGAGATGCGCAAGCTGGTCGACACCTTCCCGAAGTCCTACACCGAGCGCGTCTTCGTGGTACGGCTTGCGATCGACACCAATGTGCAGAAGGCCGCCGAAGACGCGATCGAGAACCAGCTGCGCCAGTTCGGTCGCGATTATCACGCGACACAAGCGGCAACCGTCGTCGCCGATCTCGATGGCGGCATCCGCGCCATGGTCGGCGGCCGCGACTACGGCGCCAGCCAGTTCAACCGCGCCACCGACGCCTATCGCCAGCCCGGCTCCTCGTTCAAGCCCTACGTCTACACCACCGCCCTGCTGAATGGCTACACGCCGAACTCGGTCGTGGTCGACGGCCCCGTCTGCATCGGCAACTGGTGCCCGCAGAATTATGGCCATTCCTATTCCGGCTCGGTGACGCTGACCCAGGCGATCACGCGTTCGATCAACGTCGTGCCGGTGAAGCTGTCGATCGAGATCGGCCGGCGGGATCAGCCGAAGGCGCCGAACCCGGCCAAGGTCGGCCGCGCCAAGATCGTCGAGGTCGCCCGCCGTTTCGGCATCAAGGCCCCGCTGCCCGATACGCCGTCGCTGCCGATCGGCTCGGACGAAGTCACCGTGCTCGAGCATGCCGTCGCCTATGCGACGTTCCCGAACCGGGGCAAGGCGGTGACGCCGCATTCGGTGCTGGAGGTGCGCACCGGCGCCGGCGACCTCGTCTGGCGCTGGGACCGCGACGGTCCGAAGCCGCGCCAGGCGATCCCCGCCTCCGTTGCCGCCGACATGGCGGGCATGATGAGCCACGTCGTCAGCGAAGGCACCGCGCGCCGCGCTGCGCTGGACGGCATTCCGACCGCGGGCAAGACCGGCACCACCAACGCGTATCGCGACGCCTGGTTTGTCGGCTACACCGGCAATTTCACCTGCGCGGTGTGGTACGGCAACGACGACTATTCGCCGACCAACCGAATGACCGGCGGCTCGCTGCCGGCGCAGACCTGGCACGACATCATGGTCGCGGCGCATCAGGGCGTCGAGGTGCGGGAGATCGCCGGCATCGGCATGGGTCAGAAGCTGCCGCCGCAGCATGTCAGCAATGCGCAGGCCAATGCGGCGCCGAAGGTGCTGGAGACCAAGCCCGGTCCGCCGCCCGTGCTGACCAAGCGCGGCGCCGACGTTCTGGTGCGCGTCGAGAAGCTGCTGGATGATGCGGCCAAGACGGCGAACAAATCGGCCGCCGACACCAAGCCGGCCTCGTCGACGAATGCGCTCGCCTTCCCGCAGAATTATGCGGAAGAGAACGCCAACGCCTCCGCCCCGCGCAAGAACTGATCGAAACCCGTGCGGCTGATCCTGATCACATTGACGGCCCTTCTGCTTGCGACGGTAGTCGGCGTCGGCGCGACCTGGATGACGACGACGCGCGGCACCGAGATCGGCGCGCTGACCATCGGCGCCTGGACCGCGCGCCCGCGCACCGGCACCGCCGACGTCGATCCCTATTCACGCGCCACTATTGTGCGCAACGGCGAATTGCCGATCGGCACCGGCGACGGCGTCGCCTTCACCGCGACCACCGACGACAAGAAGAAGGCGCTCGACGGCCGCTGCGACGTGATCGTCTCCGGCGTGACGCCGCCGGCGCGGTTCTGGACCCTGACGCTGTACGACCGCAAGGGCCACCTCGTCGCCAATTCGCTGCAGCGCTACGGCTTCACCAGCCAGGAGATCGTGCGCCAGTCCGACGGCTCGTTCGAGATCCGCATCGCCTCGCGCTCGCGCGCCGGCAACTGGTTGCCGACCGGCGGCATCGAGCGCTACGCCTTGATGCTGCGCCTCTACGATACCCCGGTCGGCGTTGCCACCCGCACCCAGCGCGATGCGCCGATGCCGCAGATCACGACGGTGGGCTGCTCATGATCCGCCTGTTGTTCACCATCGTTGCCGGCATCATTCTGGGTCTCGTCGTCCATCTCGTCAGCGTGCTGGCGCTGCCGCGGATCGCGACGCAGGACGCCTATTCGCGGCTGACGCCGATGACCAAGGTGAACGCCGTCACCCAGCTTCCCCTCGCCGATCCGCAGACCTCACCGATGCCGTTCATGGATCCGGCCTTTGCGCTCGCGATCTGCCGCTACGATCTGTCGGGCGGACCGATCAAGCTGACCGTGCCGGTGAGCCCGGCCTACACCTCGGTGTCGTTCTACACCCGCAACGAGATCGCCTATTACGCCATCAACGACCGCTCCGCGGGCCGCAAGGTGATCGAGCTCGACCTGATGACGGAGGCGCAGCACAACGAGCTGCCCGAGGACGAGGAGGTCACCGCGGCCGACCGCCTGATCATCGATTCCCCTGCTACCACCGGGCTGATCGTGATGAAGGCGCTCGCCCCCGAGCCCGGCCTGATGCAGCAGGCGCAAGGCTCGCTCGCGGCCGCGACCTGCGCCCCCCAGACCGAGCCGCCGGCCAAGGCCGAAGCGCCGCGCAGCCGGCGTTGAACCGCGCTGCTTTGGCAGCGCAGCAACAAAAACTGCGAAAACAACCCCATGCACAGTAGCCAAGTTACTGAAGTCCATACCGCTTTCATGTCGGCATTTCCTCCACAGCGGCCGCGAGGGCACCGGGCTGGCCAAACGTCCTTTTGACACGTCGGGCAAAACACCGGCACGATGCCATCATCGAGGGATCGGCCGTTGCGCGTGCGGAACCGCGCGGCCGACACCTGCTCCCCAGTCATCTGACCGCAGCTGCGATGGCGGGAGATGTCAGGCGACAGTAGGACGCAAGCGAAAATCGATTGCGCCCGTTGAAGCAGCACGTTTCCAGCGCTATCGATCTGCAAAACTGCGTCAAGCGGGAGGAACGCATGAGCACCATCACCGGCGGCTGTCACTGCGGCGCAATCCGTTATCAGATCGAGGGCGAAGCAATCGTGCACGCGCTGTGCCACTGCCGCGATTGCCGGCTTCACGCCGGCGCTCCGCTCGTCGGCTGGACGATGTATGCGGAGGATGCGGTCAAGGTGACCAAGGGCGAGCCCAAGGTGTACCGGTCTTCGGAACATGCTCGGCGGCGCTTCTGCGGTGACTGCGGAACTGGCCTGTTCTACGTCAACGCCAACATGCCTGGGATCATCGACGTCCAGAGTGCGACCTACGATAATCCCGATGCCGTGCCGGCCACGATCCACATCCAGGTCGCCGAGCGTCTGCGCTGGATGGAGCGTGCACACGAGCTGCCGACGTTCGATCGGTTTCCTCCGCAGCCGTAGCGACAACCCCGGTCCGGCTTCGCGCCAACGTTTAAGGGCATTCCAGCCGCGAGCTTGATCCGCGCCTCAAAACTCCAGCTTGTCACGGATGGCTTCGATTCCGGCTTTCGCGCACGCTTCGTCCGCGTCGCCGCCCGGAGCGCCGGACACGCCGACCGCTCCGACCAGAGAGCCGCCTGCTTCGACGATCAGCCCGCCTCCGATGATGACTGTTCCGGGCAGATTTCGAATGCCCGCCTGCATCATGCCGGGTTGGCTGATCGCATTCAGATCGGTCGTACTGGTCTTGAACGACGCAGCTGTCCACGCTTTGCCGATGCCGTTATTGGCGTGTGGGGACCTGCAAAGCGGTCGCGCAGCATCACTTGCGTCAGACCGGAGCGATCGACGACAGCGACGGCAACCTGGTAGCCACGGGTGCGGCAGCTGTCCAACGCGGCACGCGCGAGATCGAGCGCCAGCTCCGGACTGAGCGATTTGTAGGCAACCAGGGCTTCTTGCGCCTGCATTGGACTGATGCACGCGATCAGCAGGGCGGTCGCGACCGACAGACATCGAGCGTTCATGGCTAACTCCGGCGAGGTTGGGCAGATGCTATTTGACCTCACCATATGCCAGATCATCGAACAGGGTCACGCTATCCGCCTTGGTCCACAGGCCGATCATGCCGGCGTTCGTAATCGTGGCGTCCTCCACCTCGAATAACGGCTTTCCATCAAAGGTCACCTTGAATCGATGTCCCGCGAAGTCGCAACGCAACGCGTGCCATTGCCCGGACGCCACCGGCGTGCGAACGCCATATCCGCCCTTGCGACCGACAATCTCCAGCGACGTTCGAATGCCATTGATTGTCTTGTAAAGCACGACATTGTCCTCCAGTGCGTTGGCCCGCACGACGTAGTAATTGTCGGCATCCTTGGCGCGCCAGATGATTCCCGCGGCGCGATCCTCGGACCCGGTAACCGCCTTGAACTTCACTTCAACAAAACCGTCGCGGATGGTGGTACCACTCTTGATGGCCACCGGAAAAGTCGCCCGTCCGGATTGCTTGAGGACGTTCGGCTTGCTTGGCGCCGTGGGCTCGGCCTCGACAGTCCATTTCGATTCTCCCTGACCGGTCTTCGTTAAAGTCCATCCTTCCGGCGGCATTCCGGCCGGAACGTTGTCAAAATTCAGGGTCTCGGCCATGGCGTTCCCTCCCAATAACCAAATCAGCATGGATGCAAGAGCAAGCCACGCCCATGCGGAAGGTCGCGACGGAAAGTTTGTGGCGGTGCCTATCATCAATTGTCCTATCATCAACTTTTCGGGCCATGGGATCGGCGTGCGGCTTGCCTCGGCTCATCTGCAGTCATCGTTCGCCGGAGAATACCAGAAGGCGATCACCTCCAGGCAGTCGGGCGCCGTGTGCGCAATGAAGACGCCGCGCGTCTTCGGATCGACGGCGGCGTGATCGAAATCGCTGTTCAGGCCATTCGGGACCGGGATGAAGCCCAAGCTCTTCAGTGGCATGAAGCCCTCATGGTCAGCGGGAGGAAAACGGCAGTGTCGACGCGATCAGCGAGAGCCCGGCGATCAGCAGCAATGCCAGCACAGCCTTGCGAAAGGTCTCGTCATCGATCGTTCCGAACAGCTTGAATCCGGACCAAAGGCCGGCGACCATGAAGGGAACGCCGAGTGCGTACATCATCAGTGTTTCCTTGGTGATCGTGCCGGCCGCCGCCTGGGACAGAGAGATGACCACGAAGGCGACGAACAGCACCGGCTGAAAGACGGCCCGCTGCACATCCTTCGGCCAACCTCGCCACTGGCAGGATATCGTGGAGATGACGCCGCCGAGTCCTGTCAGCCCGCCAAGCATCCCGTTTGAGATGCCGATCGCGATATCGGCGCCGGTCCCGATCTTCATCGGCGCGAACACCGGCCGTGTGAGGCCATATATCGAGTAGACCAGCAACAATAATCCGACGCCGAACCTCAGATAGACGGGATCGAGATAGGCGAGAATTCCAACGCCCATCGGAATGCCGATGACGGTTCCTAGCGCGAGCGGCCATGCTTTGCGCAGATCCAGCACATGTCGCAGCTTGTACATGCCGTAGCCCTGGGTGAGCAGACCGTATCCAGCGATCAGAGTGGCGGTCTGTATCGGCGTGATGATGTGCAGCCAGACGCCGGAAACCACCAGACCCATCGCAAAGCCCGAGAAGCCGCTGACGAAACCGCCGACGAGGGCGGCAAGAGCAAAGACAGTGAAGACAAGAACATCCATATGACCGTCCCCGGAACGAGGTGGCGAGCGCTTGGATGGGAATCCATCTCACGGGGAGCTCGCGGTACCCCCGAAATCATAAGGTGTTATGTCAGACGCTTCTCCCGCTTACCTCCCGTCCTCGCGATATGCTGCAAGATGCCGGCGAGCACATAGCTGCTGGCCTTGGCGCCATAATCGACGTGACAGGTGCTCGTACATGTTGAGCGCCAGAATCGGCGTTCCGCCGGCGAGGCTGTCAGGGACCCGACGCCCACTGATTGACGAGCCTGCGATCGCGCGGCGACCGGCCGACCGCGAGGTCCTGACGCGCGAGAGGAATAGAAGGGCTTGGAGATGGATAGGCAAACGGCAGACATGCAGCGTCCTTCGAAAAAGGGACGCGATTCTTGGGCATGTCGCCTCACGGGGAGATCGCTTCCCCGTACCCGCAACTATTGCGCAGCGGGCGGATTTGTCAAATGCCCTCCGCACTCCGCTCTGACCAGCGGATGGATATTTCAACTGACTCGTAGACAACCAGCGCTTGCGAGCGTCCGGAGGTTGGCTGTCGATTCACCGCCGTTCAGGATCGTCAGGATGAGCTCGCCAATCTCGACCCACGGTTTGATGCTCCTGCCCGGATGACTCAGCTCGACCCGCGCGTTCGCCTTCGCTGCCGCCTTGCGCTTTCCAATCACGGCCAATCTGAACGTCTTCAGCATCCTTTCTGTCCTGCTCGCGGGCCTGCTCGGCCTGCCCGGGCGTTTGATCCGGTTGCACTGGAACGGCGGCCGGACCCGACTGCGTCGGGGCCTTCTCCACTTCGGCGGCAAGTGAGGGGCCGACAGCGCAGGACAGCAGAACTGCCGTGATCATCGCAAGAACACGCATGGTTTCCTCCTCTGTTCGATGAACGGTAACAACCGGTCCGCACATGAGTTCAGAAAGGATCGCAGCGCTTGGCGCTGCACGGCGGGGCAAGGCACGACAAGTGCCTTGCTCCACGCCCATGCATTGGACCAGCGCTTTGGATGACTTGGACTCGGTCAGCACGCGACTGGCTCGACGAAGACCACCGTGCGCAGCCCCCTCCCTGGCGTCAGCTCTTCGTGCTGGCGGTCTTGTCGAGCGCCGCGCGCAAGCCCTCTGCAAGTTTGACGGCATCGTCGTTGGCCCAGAAATGCATGAAGAAGAGCCTCGGCTGCTCGTCCAGCATGTGGCTGTGCAGCGCCGTCACCTCGATGCCATGCGTCCGCAGCGCCGCGAGGACCGGGTTCACCTCGTCGCCGGTCAGGACGAAATCGCCTGTGATGGCCGCCTTGCCGCCGCCGGTCGGCTGAAAGTTAATGGCTATCGCAACGCCCATCGCGCCGACCGGAGTCAGCGGCATGCCGTCCTCCGTGATCGGGTCGCGCCGCTTCACGTTGAACTGGTAGACGCCGCCATTGCCCTGCCCCTTGACGCCGATGATCTGGTCGAGCTTCGCCGTGTCGAGCTCGATGGCAGGCGGCGCGTTTCCCGGCGCCGCCACCGTCAGCGGCGTCTTGCTTTCGGCAAGCCCATCATGGATGGCCGAGGCCAGTTTGACTGGATCTCCGTGTCCGGCGATGTGCATGTAGAATGTGGCCGGGCTCGCGCGAAGCAGATGATTGTGTACGGCGGTGATCTCGAGACCGCTCGCAATCATCTTCGCCATGACGGGATTGACCTCGGTCTCGAGCAGCACGAGGTCGCCCATGACCATGGCGCCGCCATGCGCCGGCTTGAACGCGACCCAGCCGCCAAGCGCCAGCGCCGGCTTGATGGTTACGCCGTCGAGCGTCACCGTGAGATCGGTGCGAGGAAAGCCGTAGCGATGGACATCGTCCGTAACAGTGGGCTTGCGGCCCAGCGTCTCATCAACCTTCTGCCAGTCGACATTCTGGGCGTGAGCCGCCACCATGAAGCAGGTGCCGATGAGCATCAGAACCGGGATTGTCTTTCTCATTGAACTGCTCCCTCAAGCTTGGATTTCGTCCGCCAGTGCCTCACTTCTGCTCCTTGATCTGGCCGCCACTATCGACCACGAGCCGCACTTGCTTGCCGTTCTTGACGGCCTTTGCGGTCGTGCCCTCGGCGGTCGACTTGACGTCGCTGACCTGCGAATAGCCGGCAGCCTGGATTTTGGCGATGAATTCCTCCTGTGTTAGAGCGTGTGCGCTCGACAGCCCTGACGCGAACGCGAGAAACAGGGCGGCATGAAGGATGCGTGTACACATGGTCTTTCTCTCCTGGTGAACTCCCTGCCCCAGGTTAGATCGGCTTGCGACGTGGCGCCCGGATGATCCCGGGAGACGCAACACGATGCGGCCATCGATGCGCTTCGGCGTGCGCACGATGAACCAAGAATTGTTCGGATGAGATCGGGTAATCATGACATGCGGCGCCCTTGGTGATCAGGACGCGATGCTTGGGCATGTCGCCTCACGGGGAGATCGCATGTCCCCGTTGCAGCGAGTAAAAGCCTCGACGGACGAGCTGTCAACGCGCGCATGCCCGCGGCCGGTCAAGAAATGTTCAACGTTCCGACGGAACCGAGCGAACCGGGGTCTTGAAACATGAGAACCATCTCACGTAGATTACCTGCGTGGGGATGAAGCAGACTCCCCGTGAGACTCCGGTCCAAGCTCTGCGCAGCACGCAATTCGTGGAGCTTGCGCATGGACACCGAGGAACACCCCACTTCCCGCAACACCGTAGCCATCCTCTCGCGCGGCGATGCTGCCGCGCGCCGGGAGGCGACGGCGCAAAACAGCCGCTTCGTCCGCGTCTTCGAAGCACTCGCCGCTCTCGGCATCGAAGCCCAACCGGTGATCTACGACGAAAGCTTCGCCGATGCGGTGCGCGACCAGTTGCTCGCTGCCGACGGCGTGCTCGTCTGGATCGATCCGATCCATCAAGGCAAAACCCGCGCCGAGCTCGACGACCTGCTCCGCGACGTTGCAGCGCAAGGTACATGGGTGAGCGCACATCCCGACGTGATCCTGAAGATGGGCGTCAAAGAGGTGCTCTACCGGACGCGTCACCTGGGCTGGGGCACCGACACGCACCGCTATGATACCGCCGCGGCCTTCCGCGCCGAATTTCCATCGCGCCTGCGGGCAAGCGGCCCGCGCGTGCTGAAGCAAAATCGCGGCAATGGCGGCCAAGGCGTTTGGAAGGTCGAAGCACTTCCGGACACGGACGCCATGGTCCGGGTGCTCCATGCCCAACGTGGCAGCTTGCCCGAGGACACCCAGCTCGATGCCCTCATCGCGCGCTGCGAGCAATATTTCGGCTGGGGTGGCTGCATCATTGACCAGGCATTCCAACCTCGTCTGCCCGAGGGGATGATCCGCTGCTATATGAGCGGCGCCAGGGTCGCAGGCTTTGGGCATCAATTGATCAAGGCCTTGATCCCGCCGCCGCAGCGAAGCCCGGATGCTGCTGAGGCGCAACCGGGACCGCGAATCATGCACGGGCCTGATGCGCCGCCGTTCCAGTCGTTGCGAAGATCGATGGAGCACGAATGGACCCCGCAGATGATGGAGACGCTCGGCATCGATGAATCTTCGCTACCGGTGATCTGGGATGCGGACTTCCTGTACGGGCCCCGCGATGCGTCGGGGGCCGACACATACGTTCTGTGCGAGATCAACGCGAGTTCCTGCTTTGCCATCCCCGACGAGGCGCCGGCAGCGATCGCGCGAACAGTCAGGCACCGCTTGCTGCGGACTCAGGAGGTGCGCTGCGGCTGACAGAAACTCTCGGGACCAATAGGAGTGCGCCGGCCTCGTCCGCCATCCGGCCGTGGCGGTCGCGCGACCCTGGAAAACACCTTTCGGGCCTCCGCCCCGCTGACCCGCCCCGCTTCATCCTTGGGGAGCCTTGTGGCGCGTTTGCAGATATGCTGCTGATGACTTAGCTGCTCGGACACTCGCTCGGCCAGTCCAATCCCTGTTGCGGAGGCAACCCGATGACCGTCACGATCTATCATAACCCGGCTTGCGGTACCTCGCGCAATACGCTTGCGATGATCCGGCAGAGTGGCGTCGAACCTGTCGTCATCGAATATCTGAAGACGCCGCCATCCCGCGAAACGCTGGTCGAGCTCATCAAAGGCTTGGGGATCTCCGCTCGCGCACTGCTGCGGGAGAAAGGCACGCCCTTTCACGACCTCGGCCTCGATGACCCAAAATGGTCCGATGACGAGCTGATCGACCAGATGCTCGCGCATCCCATCCTGATCAACCGTCCGATCGTGGTGACGCCAAAGGGCACACGACTGTGCCGTCCCTCGGAAGCCGTGATCGATCTCCTGGAGAATCCCGTCGGCCGGTTCGTGAAGGAGGACGGCAAGGTGGTGGAATCGCGATAGGCAGGTGCTGCTCTCGCCGGCCGCCCGTCCGCAAGGCTATCCAAGCAGCCCCTTCAAGCCGGCGTAGATCGAGCCGACCGCGGTTGCAGCGACACCGGCCAGCGGTCCGGCGGTCTGCATGAGGTCCTGGATCAAGCGGGCGCGGCGGCGCAGTTGTTCCTCGCCGACATGTTGCCCCAGCAGGCGCGCCACGCGGAAGGCGAACGCGTTCGGTTTGCCCCCGTGCGACAGCACACGCGGCAAGACCTGGAAGATCACGACGCTCAAGATATTGCCGGAGACGAAGGCCAGCAGGATGCTCGCGCCATATTCGAACACTTCCCGCCACTCGATCCAGATCGTCGGCAGGATCGGGACGTGATCGTGGATCCCGGTCACCGTCAGCATCGCGAAGATGCTGACGCAAGCCGTCAGGAACCCCAGCACAAACGCCGTCAGGGCGAAAACCCGATGCAGTGGATAGGCCACGAATCCGAACAGCAGCGGTATGGCGATCGATGCGATCCGAAGCGGGATCGGGGACACGTTGAAGGTGATGGTCACGAGCACATGCGCGATCACCAGCAGCAGGGACGGAATGGCGACATAGAGCACCGCATGCGTTCCGTAATAGCGCAGCGGATTGTTATAGCGCTCGAGGCGGACATTGACACGATCGAGATCGCGCCTGATCTTGTCCAGATCGGCAACAATTTCGTCAATCTCGACAAGCGTCGGCCGCACGACGCGCAAGTCCCGCGAGCAATGCTTGCACGCGATGGCTTCGTCCTTGATCGTCTCGGCGCAAAACGGACATTCCATCGCTAGCGCGACTTCCTTCGCCTCATGATGGCCTCGACCTCGTCTCTGGCCTGCCGCAGTTCATCGCGCAGCTCCTCGCGCTTGCGCAGGAGATCGTCGCGCTCGGCGATCAGCGTGGCGGGAACGGCGATGTCGCGCCCACAGGACGCACAAACCAGCGCACCCTCTGCAGTCCCGGACCGGCAGTAGGGGCACATCATTTGGGTGCGACCTTCAGCGTAAAGATGGTCGTGCCCGGCCGACCATCACTGTCCTTGATATCGACGCGCACCGTGTATTCGCCCGGCGGCAGTTCCGCATCCTGCATGTTGATGCCGTCGGGCTGGACGAAGGGCTTGACCCGCGGGGTCAAGTCGACATTCGGCGTCCGGAGGAAGATCACCCTGACCGATTCCGGATCAATCTTTGCCCCGCCATAGGACTGAAACTTCAATACCAGTCGCAGAGGTGAACTCGCCGAGTCGCCCGGCGAGACGAACTCGACTTTGGGGCCGCGCATGATGCCGCGCTGATCGACGGCAACCGCGCCCTTCGGCGGCGGCAGCTTCGCTTCCTCTTCCGTGATCAATGGCGTGGCGCGCGTTGGTCCGGAGAACAGCAAACCTGCGGCCATGAGGCCCAGCAAGACATTCCGCTCCATTGTCCGTGCACCCCTTCCCCGGTTGGTCAACGCAAGCCGCCATCGCCGATGATGGTGTACGGCGCCCAGAACAGCGGATGCGCATAGGTGAACTCGGTCTTGCCCTCGTTGTTGAGATAGCCGGGACCATCGATGAGAGCCATCGTCGCCTGGCGCAGCGCCTCGCTGCGCGACAGCTTGGGATCATCGGCCTGCCGCTTGAACAAGTCTGTCACCAATTGCCGTGCCGACTGCGAATGCACCGACCAGTTCGTCACCAGCAGCGCCCGCGTTCCGGCGTAGAAGAACGCGCGCCCGAGCCCGGATGCCGCCTCGGCCCCTGCGCCAGCGCCGGCGCCGGTGTTACAGGCTGACAGGACGACCCAGTCCGCGTCCAGCTTGAGACCGAGGATCTCCTCCATGGTCAAGAGCCCGTCGCCGCCCTCGCCCGTCACCGCCGGTGACGACAACGCGAGCGCCGGTTGCGTCAATCCGTTCAGCTCGCCCGGGACCAGACCGTGGGTGGCAAAGGCCAGGATTCTGAAGCCGGACAGATTCATCGTCTTCACGGCGCTCTCGGTCGCGCTCTTGCCAAGGAACAGCACCTTCGAGGGGTCCGCCTGCAGCGCCAGCGCGATCGATTTCAGCTCGTCCGCGGTATCGGGCAGACGAGGCAACAGACCGAGCTCGGCGCTGTCGACGCCCTCGAGCTTGGGACTGTTGCGTCGCTTCAGCGGCCCGCCGCGCGTGATGTTGCCGCTGGCGTCGGCGACCTGAATCTTATGCCCGCCTTCCGCTTCGGCCTGCTGATCGCTGTTGAAATAGGGATCCCCGAAGGCCACGAGGTCGCCGCGGCCGGGCTTGCCCGGCGGCAGCTGCCGCAGTGTGCGCAACGCCGCCGCCGACGGCACCGTCGACACGGCATGGGTTCGCGCCAGCCAAGGCACGTTGCGATAACCGATGAAGAGCGGGTCCTCATCCGCAGCCACCTCTGCCGGTGCCGTCGGCAACAACGCCAGCGGCAACAGTCCCAGCGCGCCATTGGTCACGACGATCAGGTTCCTGGCCGGCTTCCAGCCGCTCTCGACCGGCTTGAGCAGCAGCTCGTACAGTTCATGGCCGAGCTTGAGATCGAAGGGCGGAATGTCCGAGATCATCGCGGCCTGCGGCTCGAGCGCTTCGCGCAGCTTGCGGATCTTCGTTTCGATGTCGCCGATCCTGGCCTGGACGGCCGCGAACGCGACCGGCCCCGACTTCGGCACGGCCCAGACGAAGCTGCCGTTCTGGCCGAAATAGAACGACAGCATGGCCTCGTCGTCGGCCAGCGTCGCACGGATTTCGGCAACGCTCGGCGGCTTGGGCGAGACGAGATCGGCGTAAGTCGGAAACTTCTGCTTGATCTCCTGGCGCGCCTTGTCGCGCTGGCCGCGCAAGGCAGCGATCGCGGCCTGGATTTGCGCAACGCCCTTCTCGTCGCGCTCCGCCGCGGGGAGCGCGAGCACGTTGTTGAGCGTGCCGAGCTGGGCATTGACCTGCTTGGTCAGGTCCTGCTCCTTGCGCACGAGCTCGGCGAGCGCGGGATCCTTTGCCGCCGCGCGCGCGCTCGATGCCGCCAGCGCCTGCTGCACCGAGCGACCACGGACGGCGTCGGCGAGGCTGAACGTCTCTTCGCCGACGTCCTTGCCGGCTCCTTCCGCCCTGCCGAGCAGCAGCATATAGCTCTCGACGATGGTCTGCAGCCGCTGACTCCGCGCAGCCACCACGGTCGTGTTCTCGTCATCGGCATTTTCGTTGGCGCTTGCCATCATGACCGGAATGGCAGCCTTGAACTCCCTGATGGCATCGGCATCGCGCCGAGCGCGCATCAATCCGACCGCCAGCGTGCCACGCGCCGAAGCCGCGTCGAAATGATTTTCCCCGACCCGGGCGATCTGCTTCTTCACGAGCTGCTCGGCGGCGGCAATGCCTGCGTCGAGCTGCCCGGAACCATAGAGCGACAGGATCCGGGCCGGATTGAGCTCGAACACCTGGCGGCGCTGCGGCTCCCAGCCGGCCACAGCCTTGTCGATCCGAGCAAACATCGCGCTTGCTTCGGCGTTGTTGCGCCGAAGCGTCAATATGCCGGCGAGCTGTGACAGCAGCTGCACCGTCGCGTGCGAATCCTCCGGCACACCCACGGTCTTGTTGATGTCGAGGGCAACACGGCCGAGCTTCTCCGCCTCCTCGTAACGGCCCTGATCGACCAGAATGCCCGCCAGCGCCATCACGAAACGCGGCGTCACGGGATTGTACTTGCCGGTATCCTTCAGGCGCGAGAGCAGCGCGCGGCGCGCGTCCACCTCGGCCTCGGCGAGCCTGCCCTGCTTCGCCTTCATGCGCGCCTGGTTCAACACGGTGCCGTCGATCGCCTGCAGCAGAAGGGTCTCGGCCGGTGGATTGTCCGATTCCATGATGGCCTTCGTGCTTGCGCGCTTGCGAAGCTCTGCCGTGCGATAGGCAGCCTCGGCTTCGGCAAACTGTCCGCGTGCCTCGAAGATCAAGGCGCGAGCGAGCTCCAGCTCGCCTTCCCAGCTCTGGCCAAATCGAGCATAGGCGGATCGCCAATTGGGATGACCGCTGGTGCGGGCCTCCTGTATCGCGGTCTGGGTGCGGCGAAGATAGGCCTCCGCTTGCGCGACGTCTCCCATCTGAATGAGAACGGATGCGATCGCGCGGTTCGTATTGAACTGCATTCCCTTAGCGCCCGGCATGCTGGCCGATTCGCGCAGAAGCCTTTGCATGATCTCGAGCGAGCGTTTCGGATCGCCTGCGAGAGCGTGCTGCAGGGACTGGAGCTGCATCATCCGCCCCAGCAAATGAGGACTGACGGCGCCGCGCCCAACCTCCACGGCCTTGTCGGCGTCGGTGATGGCTTCGCCGAGGCGGCCGAGCTGCGCGCGCGCGTTGGCGCGATCGAAATAGAACTGCGCCAGATCCTGACGGGATTCCTTCCCGCTCGGTGCGGCATCGGCATCCGACTTCAGTTCGGCGATCATCTTCTCGTCGGGCTTGTCGCCGTCGAGGATCGCCGTGATGTCGGCGATGCTGCGCGGCGGCGCAACGAAGTCCTTCGGAAGCGCGGCGCCTTGCTCGAGCTTGGGCGCCGCTTCCTTCGGAATCTCGACTGCAACATTGGCGCGGCCATTGGCGGCATTCAGCGCCGCTTGCACACAGGCCCGGACCTGAGGCGTGGCCTTGGCGCGGCAAGCTTCCAGATTGGCGCCCCCGGCGGGGCCTCCTCCTGCGCGCATGCACCCCTGTACGATCGGTCGGCCGACGGTCATCCGGCAATTCTCGATCGCCGCCTCCTTGGTCAGCGCGGCTGCGGAGCCTGTCGATCCAAGCAGAATGGCAAGTGCCAGCAGGTGGTGTGGTGAAATGTCCAGACGGCTCTTAAACGGACGCGTGGCGTCTAAGCTCATCTTGAAGGACCTTTGGGTAAAATGACTTGAAGAAACGAGATAATCCTATCCAGACGGCTCGGAAGGACAAGCACAATCAATGCGGTTCCCGATGCCCAAGAGCGTTAGCGGGCTACCGCCGGCGTGAGGTCCCAAAGATCGCGCACGACAGGCGGCTCCACCTCGTCGCGCCGATTGGCCGCGAGGTAAGATGGCCGCTCTCGACAGGCAGCGAGCTTACGCGGCGAGCTTGTACGTCAGCCCTTCGAGACGAGCGCGCGGCCGTAGGGCGGCTGCGCTGCGACCGGCGGGTTGGCGGTCTGGGCGGCGAGTTCGCCGATCAGGCGGTCGGCGTCGGCGGCCATGCCGTCGGGGGCCTGGATCACCAGTCGCTCCAGCGCCCAGCGGTAGGATGAAACCCGCTGCTCAAGACATTGCTGCACCCACTGCACGATCAGCGAGTTCTCCTGCATGCGCGCGACCGCGTCGTCCTTCTCCCTCGGCGAGAGCGCGGAGACGCGTGCCATGCTGGCATCGCGCTTCCTGTCGAGATCGATGACGCGGATCGCGCTGGCGAAGAACGGCTCGAAGCGCGTGATGTCGTTGCGCACGTCCTCGATCAGCTGCGCATAGCGCGAGGAATGCGAGCGGTGCGGCTCGTCGATCAGCGTGCGCCCGTACATGGTGCGGTCGAACACGATCTTCTGCCGCCAGGGCGATGGCAGCGGCTTGTAGTCGCCGAACACGCTCTTCCAGGCGGGGCGCGACAACGGCGGCTCGATCATGGGATAGGCGAGGTCGCGAAGCTGGCGTTCTTCGTCGGTGAGCTGGAATTGCGAGGGCTTCAGGCCGACGCTGGAGGTGACCTCCGCACCTAACCAGCGATGCATGTCGTCGCTGCGCATGTCGGCGCGGGTGCGGCCGAAATCGCCGCCGCTACAGGCGCCGAGCGTCGCGCCGAGCAGCGCGAGCAGGAGGGCCGATACGAAAGGCCGGATCTGGCGGATGGTGTCCGGCATTGCAAAGCCGGACGTCAGCGGCGGCGACGACGGCGCCCCGGCGCTGTGCCCTGCTCTGGCCCGCGATCGCCGCTGGTTTCGTCCGCAACGCGCTCGATACGGACCACCGGGAGAATCAGAACCGTTCCCGTTTCCGTGTGCGGTGTGGCATCCCCCGACGAGCCTGCCCGGCGACCGGCCGGAAATTCGATGATCGTCCCCATATCCAGCTCTCTATCAATTGCCGTGCGACCAAACCGCTCATGCAACATGCATTCATTAAGATCAGTTCATGGTTAACGGGATGTAAACGCGCTTTCCGGACCGTAACCGCACGGGCCCTGCCGCGGCGTCCCGTTGCGGCACGACAATGCCTTAAATTGCCGGGCCGGCTTCACGCCTCATTTTCCTTAACGAGGTTTTAAAAGACCTGCGATAGGCTCGTGACAAGTGTCTCTCCCGAGTTGCGTACGCCTCAATGACCAAGTCGCTGTTTCCCGGATTCGACGGGCTGATGACCCTCTCCCGTCGCGAAGGCGTCGACATCCGTCCGACGCTGCTGCGCGTGCTGACCGACCTCTATGTCCAGACACGCGTCCACAGCGATGACGAACAGCGGCAATTCGTCGAGCTCGCCACACGTTTGATCGACCAGGTCGACGAGGCGACGCGCGCCGCCGTCAAGGCGCGGCTCGCGGTCTATCCATCGACGCCGGTCCCGATCCTCCAGAAGCTCGGACTGGTCGCCGCCCAGGAAGGCCGCAGGGTTCCGCTGGCGCGAGAGATTGCGACGCCGCCGCCGGCACCCGCCCCGGTCCGCACGCCCACCGAGGCCGAGCAGCGCTTGGCCTCGAACATGGCGATGCAGCCGAAGGATGCCGCCGAGATCCACGACATGTTCTTCGGCGCCGGCGCCTCCGAGCGCGCGCTGATCCTGCACAATCTGGCGCAGACCCCGCTCAAGGCGGCGCCGCGGATTCCGACCGTGCGCGCCAAGCGCGCGATCCAGATCCTGGAGATGGCGGCGATCGCGGGTGACATCGAGAACTTCACCCTCGAGCTCGGCGACAGCCTGATCCTGCCCTCGCGCGTCGCGGCCCAGATCGTCGATGATGCCGGCGGCGAAGCGCTCGCGGTCGCCGCGCGCGCACTCGACATGCCGAGCCCGGTCTTCCAGCGCATCCTCTTGTTCTTCAAGCCGGAGATCGGGACCTCCGTGAACGACGTGTACCGGCTGTCGCGGCTCTATGACCGGCTCGGCGAACGCTCGGCGCTGGTGATGCTGGCGGCCTGGCGCGGCTCGACGCTCGCCGTCACCCGCGCAAAGTACCAGTCCTCGCTGCATGACGGCGAGCGCCAGCGCGCACGTACAGGCGCAAGCCAGACGCGGCCCGGCGTGCAGCCGGGCACGAGCCCGACGGTGCGCACCCGCACCGGCGGATCGTCCGATCGCTGATCAGGTCCGCGCCAGCTCCAGAAAATGCCGGCCCGCGCGGTCCTCGGTCTCGACGATCCAGGCGTCCGGATCGAAGCGAATTTCCTTGGTCAGCCGTTCCTCGATGGTGTGTTCCGGCAAAGGCTGCGGCGCGACCGGCACGAAGAAGCGGTCGACGGGGCGGCCGTCGTCATAGACGGTCTGCGGCGCCGGGGCGTACAGCATCGCATGGCCGTCGAGCAGCGATACTTTCACGAACACCGCGCCCGCCTCCTCGGCGCCGCGGCGACGCACCGCGCCGAATACGCCCTCGGTTTGGCAGCGACGCAAATAGGCGGCCACCCATATGTTGGATTTCAAACGCATGAGTCGAACGATAAGCCAGCGCTGCAAGCAGCACCAGCCTCCGTGCAGGCGCCAAGACTATTCGACGGGATGGCCGATCGCGGCCGCGAGCTCACGCAGCAGCCGGTCCGACACCTGACCGGTGACCTGCATCTTGTGCTCGCGCTCGAATTTCTGGATCGCGGACTGGGTCTCGCCGCTCATCGTGCCCGTGATCTTCAGATTGCCGTAGCCATATTCGGACAGCGCGCGCTGCACGCCGGCGATACGTCGCGCGGCCGGGCTCTGCACCGGGATCGGCGCCGGCGGGCGCACGACCGAGGGCGACGTCGAAGTCGTGGCCTTGACCAGATTGGTCATCGGATCGTTCGAGCGCGTCGAGGCGGTCGCCTCGACGGGCTTTTCGGGAGCCTTCTCGGCGACGCGCTCGACAGGTTTGGGCTCGGTGCGAAACTCCGTCGCGCGCGGCTCGAGCGGCGAAGTGTCGGCGCCAACGGGGCGCGGACGCGGCAAGGGGTTCGACAGTGACACGGACGACGGCGCGGGAAGATTGATCACCGTGCCGAACATCGGCGCGGGGTGCCGGCCGGTCTGGAGGAACAGCGCATTGGCGACGATCGCACCGATCGCGGCGGCGGCGACGAGGCCGGCCAGCGTATCCTTGGGGCTGTGCAGCAGCACGCGCATGACGAGGTTGCGCTCGGTCTCGACATCGATGACCGCGGCCTTGGCACCACGACGGCGCGGAGCAGCTTCGTCCTTTGCAGACTTCTTAGGCACTTTTCTTCACCAGCGCAGGTTGGTCGTGAGATTCTTCGTGAAGTTGGTCGTGGGGTTCCTGGCGCAACACCGGCGTCAGCGTCGCGATCTTGCTCTCCGCCGGCTTGACCTGCGGCGGCGTGTAGACGAGCGGCAGCTTGACGGTGACGGTGGTGCCCTCGCCTA
Source organism: Bradyrhizobium sp. 179 (assembly GCF_023073535.1). NCBI lineage: Bacteria > Pseudomonadati > Pseudomonadota > Alphaproteobacteria > Hyphomicrobiales > Nitrobacteraceae > Bradyrhizobium > Bradyrhizobium sp. 179. Next base: position 79,497 of record NZ_JADPJR010000081.1, read on the forward strand.
ACCTGCTTTGTACCGTCAATTCACCGAGATGCAACGCTATGAGGCTCTTCACGATCGAAAGTCCGAGGCCAGTGCCTTCGTGGCGGCGCTGATAGGTCTTGCCGGCCTGGAAGAACGGTGCGCCGATGCGCTTGAGATCGTCGGGCGCAATGCCGACGCCGGTGTCACTGATGCGCAGCGCAAGCTGCGCGCCCGACACTTCCGCCGTCACGGTGACCTGACCGCCGCGCTCGGTGAACTTGATGGCATTGGCGACGAGGTTGAGCACGATCTGCTTGAAGGCCCTGGGATCACCGGTCATGACGGGCAGATCCTGCGGCGCATCGGTGATGAGGTCGATGCCGTTCTCCCGCGCCTTCAGCGCCAGCAAATTGCAGCAATGCAGCAGCGCTGCGCGCGGCGCGAACGGCTCCGACGCAATCTCGAAATTGCCCGATTCCATCTTGGACATGTCCAGGATGCCATTGACGAGCGACAGCAGATGCTGGCCGGAATCGTTGATGAGCTGGGCGTATTCCTTGCGCTGGGCCGCACCCAGCATCAAGGTCTGCTCCTGCGCGATCATCTCGGAGAAGCCGATGATGGCGTTGAGCGGCGTGCGTAATTCGTGGCTCATGGTGGCGAGAAAGCGCGTCTTGGCAGCATCGGCCGCCTCGGCGGCGCTGCGGGCCTGATCTAGCGCCTGCTGGGAAAGCTTGCGATCGGTGACGTCGCGCATCACGGTAACGACTTCGGCCTTGCCCGTGACGTCATGAGCCCTGTCCTGTTCGAGCGGGCGGCAGCGCATCTCGACCCAAATGAAGTCGGTCTGGCCGCGCTCGGAGCCAGCAGGCTCCCGCCGCAACCGGAACTCGACGCTGCACACGTCACCGCGCGCCGCATCCGATAACGCAGTGAGATAGGCCGGACGGTCGGCGACGTGTACGCGGTCGAACAGGCCGTGGCCGAGCAGTTGCGTGACGGGCATGCCGAGCATGGCCTCCACCGCCGGCGAGATGAACTCGACCGCGCCGTTGCGCTGGTGCCGCGAGATGACGTCGCTCATGTTGCGCGCGAGCAGACGATAGCGCTCTTCCTCGCGCGATAGCAGCGCAACGCTGGTGCGCGCGAGCGATTCCGCGCCGAAGGCGAGGCCGGCGGCATAGAGTGTCGCCGAGGCGACGCCGAGCGCCATTAGCACGCCGCGCGCCGCAGCGCCCGGCTCCTCGACCGGCAGCCAGCCGAACTGGCTGACGAGGATCAGGATCCCGGCACAGGACAGCGCGAGCAGCGATGCGAAGGCCACAACGCGGCGCGAGGCCGACAGCGCGGCTTCGAGCGGAATCACGACCAGCCAGATCGCGGCGAAAGATTCGATGCCGCCGGTGGTGGCCGCCACCGCCATGATCAGGCTGGCAAGCGCCAGCGACGAGAGCACGTGTGCGCCCTCATAGCGGCCGGTGCGCGACAGGAACCAGGACAACAGGATCGGCGCGATCAGCCAGGCAAAGGCGGTGACCTCGATCGCGCTCGGCGCGCCGCGCAGAAAGAGATAGATCGGGAATGCGGCGAAGGCGGCCAGGCTGCCGAGCAGCCGCGGCGCCATGAAGGCACGATGGCGCGCTCGCGTCAGCGCATCGTAACGCGCGGAGGGATGCAGCAGTGCATCGAGACAATCGCGGATGGTACTCAAAACTGTCACGGGTCTCGCGCTTCGGCTCAATCGTCTGAGAAGACGTGCCGGAACGCCTCCTTGTCGTTGAGCCACCGTGTCAGAGCGACCTTAAACGAGTGCTAAGGCGGCGTGGCATGCGGCCGGACACCGCGTCATCGCGCGGCTTTTTAGATGATTTGGCGGCGTCTTCGCTGCGGATGGTGAACACGGGGTTTCACATCCCTCGGCATGGTTTCGAATTGGTGGATGCGGGGGGCCAGCAGAACCATGGGCGCGGGCGTCAATTGAAAATTTACGAGATGGTCGATCCCGCGAAGATTTTTGCGCAATTTTTTCGCGAATTAAGCTCAAGGCAATCACTTGCGATTTATCGAGCGTTGCTAGGTGCGATATCCGCGGAAATCGCCGCGGCAGGATCGAACGTACAGGTCGCAAGATGCGCTTTCTGCTCCGCATCACATTCTGGCTCGGGCTGGTGCTGGTGCTCCTGCCGCGGGACAAGACGCCCGAATCGGAGAAGCTGCCGCAGATCGGCGCCGCCGACGCCGTGCAGGCTGCGACCGCGGCGGTCTCCGACGTGACCCAGTTCTGCAAGCGTCAGCCGGCGGCCTGCGAGGTCGGCGGACAGGCCGCAACCATCATCGGCCAGCGCGCCCAGGACGGCGCGCGCAAGATCTACCAGATCATCAACGACAAGAAAGAGCAGAACACCAACGAGAAGAACGACAAGACCGACAAGAAGACGCCCGACCACACCGGCTCGATCGCGCTGGCCGGCGAAGGCGACATTGCTGCGAGCGAGGCGCCGCACGACACCCTGACCCAGGACGACCTCGCGCTGGAATGGCGCGGACCTGCCACGGCGAATTAGGCCTGCACCGTCAATTAGCGCCCAAACCCTATCGATTTCAGGGCTTCGCGTCCCTATATTGGCCTGAACGGGAACCATGGGCCAGCATGACGACGATCGACGAAATCAGGGACAATTTCGAGCTTCTCGACGAGTGGGACGACCGCTACCGGTACGTCATCGAGCTCGGCCGCACCCTGGAACCGATGCCGGAGGCGGAGCACTCTGCCGAGAACAAGGTGCAAGGCTGCGTCAGCCAGGTCTGGCTCCAGAAGCTGGTAGAGCGCAGCAATGGCGCGCCGGTCCTGAAATATCGCGGCGACAGTGACGCGCATATCGTGCGTGGTCTGGTCGCGATCGTGCTCGCGCTCTATTCAGGCCGGACACCGCAGGAGATCCTGGATACCGATGCGATTGCGGTGTTCAACGAGTTCGGCTTTCGCGATCATCTGACGCCGCAGCGGTCCAACGGACTGCGCTCGATGGTCGAGCGCATCAAGACCGACGCCAAAGAGGCGCTCGCGGAAGCTTCGTAAGAATTTTACTTCCGTTTCCGCTGCTGCTGTCCCAGCCCCATCTGTTTCGCCAGCTGCGAGCGGGCCACCGCATAGTTCGGCGCGACCATGGGATAGTCGGCCGGCAGGCCCCATTTCTCGCGATATTGTTCCGGAGTCATGTTGTACTGGGTGCGCAGATGGCGCTTCAGCGACTTGAAGCGCTTGCCATCTTCCAGGCACACCAGATAATCCGGCGCGATCGACTTCTTCAGCGACACCGCCGGCTTGGCCGGCTCGAGCGGCGCGGTCTCGGTGCGGCCTGACGAGACCCGCACCAAGGCGCCATGCACCTGGCTGATCAGGTTCGGGATCTCGGCCGCCGCCGTCGGATTGTTGCTGAGATAGGCCGACACGATGCTCGCGGTCAGCTCGATGAAATTCTTATTCCCAGCATCCGACATACGCCCACCCCTTCTCCACCTTGCGTCTCACGGGATTGACGACGTCAGAGTATTCCGTGTCAACAATACGTTCGGCTGAACCACAACGACTGACGACGACGGGCTGATTACTGGTGAAGGGCGGCGCTTTACTTTCAAACAGCGGCCTCAGCCCCGCTGGTCGAGATGCGCGCGGAGCTCGTCGATGGAGGCAAAGCGCATCATGCCCTCCGGCATCTGCGCTTCGATCGAACCGTCGGAATAGAGCGAATAGGCCATGCCATCGACGACGCCGGATTTGAGCACGGTCACGGGCGTCTGCTCGGCCGCAGCCGCCGGCTCAGGTGAAGGCGCCGGCTCAGGTGCAGGGGGCGGGGGAGCGGCTTCCGCAAAGATCGAGGGCGAGCGCGGCGGCGGGCGGCGCGCGGTGACCGGCGGCTCCGGCGGGCGCATGCGTTCCGGCTTCGGCCAGGCATCCTCGAAACTGGCAGGCGGACCGTCCGGGGCTGCGGGCTCTTCATGAGACGGTTGCCGGCCCTCCGTGGGCTTTGCCTCCGCGCGCTCACGCTCCTTGCGCGAGGTCGAGGCGAACAACAGGTTGCGGCGGCGCGGCGCTTCCGGAGCCGCAGGAGGCGTTGGTGGCTCGGGCGCCTCGGCGCCTGGACGCTCGCGCAGGGCGGCTTCGCTCTGCCACGGCGGAGGGCCTGCGGCTGGTGGTGGCTCCGGCTCGGTCTTCGCAGGCGAGGCAAGCGCCGGCTCGGGCGCAGGCGCACCCGGCATTGCGAGACCCGGCAGCACGGGCCTGACCCGAACCTCGGACGATGCGGCTGATCCGGCGGCCAACCGGCGGGCGATGCGCCTCAGCTCAAGGAGCAGAAGATGCAGGCCGACCAGTAACATTCCGGTGCAGACGCCGATGGTTCCGGAGATTATGAGAGTGCTGCCGACGCTGAATTCCCTGACGGAGTAGCCGAACAGGATCGCAAGGAGGCCCGCCAGAACGGCGAATATCCCCACGATCAGCAATGCCAAGATCATCGAACTCACCCCCGACCGCGCATCCACGCGCGACGCTCGTCACGCCACGATACCGTCATCCGGTGTTCCACGCCAACGGCCAATTGTGGGCGGTGTTCCCAAAGGGAAGGAAATCAGAGACTTATTCACATTCCCTTCAGCTGCGGCTCACTACTGCTACCGGTACTCCAAGTTTCCGCATTTGCTGCGCCGCATCAGGAATTTAGCCATAATGCCCAATTACTTAGTAATGGAACTGCGCTATAGGGATCCCGGGGAGCAGGCCCGCGCGCGCCAGCAGGGTCCAGAGGGGATTCCGGGTCACCAATAGCCATGACATCCATCACGACTTCGGCGATCGACACGCCTCTGCGGCGCTCGGTCGAACGGACTTGCGACGATCTCGCCATGCTGGTGCTGGCTGCGGTCGCCGTCATTGCAGGCTTGACCTTCCGCGACTACGGGCTCGGCTGGGACGATTACACCCACGCTGAATATGCCGATCTGTTGCTGCGCATGTTCGGTTCCGGTTTCAGGGATACCGCAGCGCTGTCGTTCGCGAATCTATACATGTATGGCGGCGGCTTCGATATGATCGCCGCTCTCCTGCACAAGATCATTCCGCTCGAACTGTTCGAGACACGACGTCTGGTCGGTGCCATCGTCGGCGTGATCGGGCTTGCGGTGACGTGGCGGCTCGGGCGCCGCATCGGCGGGCCCCTCGCCGGTCTTGCCTCACTTTTGCTCCTCGCGCTCTGCCCGATCTTCTACGGCCACATGTTCATGAACCCGAAGGATGCGCCCTTCGCGGTGGCCATGATCATCCTGATGCTGGGCCTCGTCCGCCTCGCGGAGGAATATCCGCAGCCTTCGCCGCGCACGGTCTTGATCGTCGGCCTAGGTGCCGGCCTTTCGTTGGGCTGCCGCGTTCTCGGCGGTCTCGCGCTGGTCTACGCCATGCTTGGCTTCGTCCCGCTGTTCCTGGAGGAATTGCGCAGCGAGGGCTTGCGCGAGGCGGTCCGCCGCTTCGCCCACGTCGTCTATGTGCTGCTGCCTGGCCTTGCGTTCGGCTATCTCGTGATGGGCCTGATCTGGCCGTGGTCGATCATGGAGCCGGGCAATCCTTTCGAGGCGCTGACCTACTTCTCGCATTTCTTCGAGAAGCCGTGGAAGGAGATGTTCGACGGCGCGATCGTATCCGTGCCCGACATGCCCTGGTCCTATCTGCCGACGCTGTTCGCGCTGCAGCTGCCCGAGGTGATGCTGGTGCTGATGGGCGGCGCCGTCGTCAGCACCTTCGCCATGCTGCCGCGCCGCGAGGTTCCCGCGCGCCGCAAGACCATCCTCTTGATGCTGACGCTGGCCGCGACCCTGCCGCTCGCGATCGCGATGGTGAAGCGTCCCGCGCTGTACAACGGCATCCGCCATTTCGTCTTCGTGATCCCGCCGATGGCGGTGCTCGGCGGCGTCGCCTTCGGCTGGACTATGGAACGCCTGCGCGCCAATCACCGCACCTGGCAGCCGGTCGTGCTCGCCACCTTCTGCTTCGGTCTTGCGTTGTCGCTGGCCGAGATGATCCGGCTGCATCCCTATCAATACACGCACTTCAACCACATCGCCGGCACCGTGCGCGGCGCCGACGACCGCTTTATGCTCGATTATTGGGGCCTGGCGCTGAAGCAGGCCTCGGACGAGCTGCGCGAGCAGCTGATCGAGCGCCAGGAAGTGCCGCCCAGCAATCGCAAATGGAAGGTCGCGGTGTGCGGGCCGCAGCGACCGGCCCAGGTCGCGCTCGGCCCCGACTTCACAATCGGCTGGGATTCCAACGCGGCCGATTTCGCGATGACGCTGGGCGAATTCTACTGCAAGGGCCTCACCGCACCCGTCATGGTCGAGATCAAGCGCGACGACGTGGTGTTCGCCCGCGTCTACGATATCCGCGGCCGCAGCATTTCCAGCCTGCTGTCGATCCCGGCTCCATAATAATCTTCTCCCAACGCGAAGCCTGGATGAGCGAAGCGACATCCGGGGCCACTTTGGAGCTGCCCGCATATCGCTTCGCTCATGCGGGCAACGCTGAACTGCCGCGCGCTGGCCGCGCCTTGCTGCCCGCCTCACCCAAGACTAGGCTCCTTCCCCGCAACAACGATGTTCGGAGAGATCAGCCATGTCGCCAGCGGAAGCGCGCCTGAAGGAAGTGCCGTCGAACATGACGGAGGCCGAGTGGCAGCAACGGGTCAATCTCGCCGCCTGCTATCGCCTCGTCGCGTTGTACGGCTGGGACGATCTGGTCGACACGCACATCTCCGCGCGCGTGCCCGGCCCCGATCATCACTTCCTCATCAATCCCTACGGGCTGATGTTCGACGAGATCACGGCGTCGAGCCTCGTCAAAGTCGATCTGCATGGCAATCAGCTCTCCGAGAGCGAATACAGCATCAACCCCGCCGGCTTCACCATCCATTCGGCGATCCACGAGGTGCGCGAGGACGCGATCTGCGTGCTGCATCTCCACACGCTCGACGGCACCGCGGTGTCGAGCAGCGCCGAAGGCCTGTTCCCGCTGAACCAGACCGCCCAGCTCGTTACCCACGACCTCGCCTATCACGACTATGAAGGCATCGCGCTCGACCATGACGAGCGGCCGCGGCTGCAGAAGGACCTCGGCGACCACAACCACATGCTCCTGCGCAACCACGGCACGCTGACGGTCGGCCGCTCCGTCGCTTCCGCCTTCGAGCGCATGTACCACCTCGAGCGCGCCTGCTCGATGCAGGTGCGCACGCGCGCGCTGGGTACGCCGATCTATCCGGTCGACGACGTCGCGATCGAGAAGAACACCGAGCTGCTGTCGAACCGCGACCGCGCCGAGCTGCGCGCCACCAACCTCGTGTGGCCGCCGCTGCTACGCAAGCTCGACCGCGTCAATCCGGGCTATCGGACTTGAGATTTTCGGGATTTGGTGTAGGGTGGCGTTCAACGAACCTCTACGCCTTTTGGAATGAAACGCCGCCCAATTCCGGGCGGCGTTTTTATTTGGGGTAACTCGTCACGCCCGTCATTCCGGGGCGCGCGAAAAGCGCGAACTAAGGTGCGCAATTGCGCACCTGGGAATCTCGCGCAACAACCTCCAGATTCCGGGTTCGCCTCTTCGAGGCGCCCCGGAATGACCGCTACGCGGTCACTTCACCTCCGCCAGCGCGGCGAGGATCCTCGCCCAGGAACGGATACCCTTCTGGAAGCTGCGCAGATCGTACTTCTCGTTCGGCGAATGGATGTTGTCGTCGTCGAGGCCGAAGCCGACCAGCAGCGAATCGAGGCCGAGCGTGCGCTTGAAATCGGCGACGATCGGGATCGAGGCACCCGATCCCATCAGCACGGTCTCCTTGCCCCATTCCTCGGTCAGCGCTTTCTTGGCGGCGGCGAGCGGTTTCATATTCCAATCGAGCGCGACCGCGGGCGCGGCGGAATGGTCGCCGAACTCGACCTTGCAGTCGCCCGGAATGCGCGCGGTCACGTAGTCGCGGAACGCCTTGCGGATCTTTTGGGGGTCCTGCCCCTCGACCAGACGGAACGAAACCTTGGCCGACGCGTGCGACGGGATCACCGTCTTGGAGCCCTCGCCGATATAGCCGCCCCAAATGCCATTGACGTCGCAGGTCGGACGCGAGGAGGCCTGCTCGATCAGCAGCCGCCCCTTCTCGCCGGCGGGGATCGACAAGCCCACCGGCTTGAGGAACGTGTCCGGTGTGAATTCTAGCTTCTTCCACTGCGCCAAGATGTCAGGGGGCGTGTCCTTGATGCCGTCATAGAAGCCGGGAATGGTGATGCGGTTGTCGTCGTCGAACAGACTGCCCAGAATTTTCGTCAGCACCCGGATCGGGTTCATCGCGCTGCCGCCGAAGACGCCGGAATGCAGATCGCGATTGGCGGCAGTGATCTTCAGCTCCTCATAGAGCAGGCCGCGCAGCGATGTGGTGATCGCCGGCGTGTTGTGATCCCACATGCCGGTGTCGCAGACCAGCACGTAGTCGGCTTTGAACTCGTCCTTGTTGGCCTCGATGAAGGGCACGAAATTCTTCGAGCCGACCTCCTCCTCGCCTTCGATCAGGAAGGTGATGTCGACCGGCAGCGAGCCCGTCACCTTCATCCAGGCGCGGCAGGCCTCGACGAAGGTCATGACCTGGCCCTTGTCGTCCTCGGCGCCGCGCGCGACGATGATCTTGCGACCATCGGCATGGTCGGTGACGACGGGCTCGAACGGCGGACGGTTCCAGAGATCGAGCGGGTCGACCGGCTGCACATCGTAATGGCCGTAGAACAGCACGTGCGGCCGTCCGCCCGCCCTGGCCTTGCCGACGATGGCGGGATGTCCGGCGGTCGGCCTCACTTCAGTGGCAACACCGAGGCTTGCGATGTCCTTGGCGAGATGCTCGGCCGCGGCCTTGCAATCGGCGGCGAAGGCCGGATCCGCGGAGATCGACTTGATCCGCAACAACGAGAACAGACGCTCCAGGCTGTTATCGAAATCCTTGTCGATGTGGTCGAGCACGGATTGAAGCTGCGCATTGGCCATGGTCGTATTCCCGATTGTTGGTCTCAAGGTGTCTGCGCTTTTAGCGCTGGCGCGGCCTCGGGACCAGCCGCAACCGGCGGATGCCAGATGTGCCATGCGAGGCTGCCGGCAAGGATGGCGGTCGCAACGAGATTATTGCCCCAGGTCTGGATGACATTGGGAAACCACGGCAGCGATAGCAGCATGAGGATGCCGGCCGCGCCCAAAGCGAGCGAGGTTCCCAGCCACGTAGCAGACGGGCGGATGCTTGGAGAGCCCCTCACCGGAATTTGTGCGCTGTGATGGCCTCCCGATGGCCGCTAAACCTCCTGCAGCGTCATGGCCGGGCGTGCTGCCTAAGGCGCGACGAGATCGGGATGAATCGTCATCGCGCTTCAGGTTATTGTTCGAGCATGATCTTTTCGGAAAACCGCTTCACACGTTTCCGGATCACGCTCTAGCGCCGCAACAATCCGCCGAGCGCGCCGCGAACCAGGGTGCGGCCGATCGAGCCGCCGAGCTGGCCGCCGACCGACTTGCCGATATTGGCGGCCATCCCCCCGATCACCTGGTTGGTCACCGATCGCGTCACGTCGCGCGCGATGACCTGGCCGGTCGACAGACGGCCGCGCTTGACGTTGGTGCCGAAGATAGAGCCGACGATCGAGCCGATCTGGCCGAGGATGCCGCCACCGCTTCCACCTGCCGAACCATCTGCCGTTGCCGCCGTGCCGGCGATGCGCTTCTGAAGAATCTCGTAGGCAGACTCGGAATCGACAGCGGTGTCGTATTTGCCCTTGACCGGGCTTACAGCCATGATCGCCTTGCGCTCCTCCGACGTGATCGGTCCGATCCGGGCCGACGGCGGCCGGATCATCACCCGCTCGACCATCGAAGGCGTGCCGTTGCCCTCGAGGAAGGACACCAGCGCCTCGCCCTTGCCGAGCTCCATGATCACCTTGGCGGTGTCGAGCTTCGGGTTGGGCCGGAAGGTCTGGGCTGCGGCGGCGACCGCCTTCTGGTCGCGCGGGGTGAAAGCGCGCAGCGCGTGCTGCACCCGGTTACCCAACTGCCCGAGCACGCGATCGGGCACGTCGACCGGGTTCTGCGTCACGAAGTAAACGCCAACGCCCTTTGAGCGGATCAGACGCACCACCTGCTCGATCTTGTCCATCAGCGTTTTGGGCGCGTCGTTGAACAACAGATGCGCTTCGTCGAAGAAGAACACGAGCTTCGGCTTGGGCAGGTCGCCGACCTCGGGCAGCTCCTCGAACAGCTCCGACAGCATCCACAACAGGAATGTCGCATAAAGCCGCGGGCTCTGGAGCAGCTTGTCGGCGACGAGGATGTTGACCATGCCGCGCCCGTCGCGGTCGGTCTTCATGAAGTCCTTCAGCGTCAGCGCCGGTTCGCCGAAGAATTTGGAGCCGCCCTGGTTCTCCAGCACCAGGAGCTGGCGCTGGATGGTGCCGACGGTCGCCTTGGTGACGTTGCCGAAGCCCTGCGCGGCCTTGCGGATGGCGGCGAGCGGATCCGCCGCCGCGTCCGCCCCCTTCTTCCCGCTATCCGGCACGATGGCGTCGAGCAGCGCGCGAAGGTCCTTCATGTCGATCAGGACGAGACCGTTGTCGTCGGCGACGCGGAAGGCGACGTTGAGCACGCCTTCCTGCACGTCGTTGAGGTCGAGCATCCGCGCGAGCAGCAGCGGTCCCATCTCGGTGACGGTCGCCCGCACGGGGTGGCCCTGCTCACCGAATACGTCCCAGAACACCGTCGAGAACTGGTCGGGCTGGAACGTCAGCCCCATCTCGGTGGCGCGCTTGACGATGAAATCCTTTGGTTCGCCGACCTCGGAGATGCCGGAGAGGTCGCCCTTGATGTCGGCTGCGAAGACCGGAACGCCGGCGCGCGCAAATCCTTCCGCCATCACTTGCAGCGACACCGTCTTGCCGGTTCCGGTTGCACCGGTGACGAGGCCGTGGCGATTGGCGAGCGCCAGCGTCAGCCATGCCTGCTCGTTTCCCTTGCCGACGAAGATCTTGTCGCCGGTGTCGCCGAGCTTGTTGTCCTGTGCGGTCATTATGGTCTCTGATCTCTGCAGTTTCGCGTATCGAAACTCGAATACACCAGTTCCGGAGTTTACCGCATGTCGCAAGCCGATTGAAACCATTCAACGTGGTCCGGACACGCGACATCGTCGGAAACATCAGCCGAAAGTCGGAAAAGTGCATTCGCACCGCGGTATTTTCTTGCTGATGCCATCTCCGCTCTTGCATCGCTGCAACACTTTTCGCGCGTTCGAAACGTTGGTCGCGTTCATCGCTTGTATTTCACATCGCACCGGCTCAAGATCATTTTCGAAAGCAATACTCCGGCATGTGAACCGGCTGAGGGGCAGGCCATATGGACGAGCTGATCGGGCGGCTGGCAACAAACGCCAGCATAGATAGTGCTGTCGCTGAAAAGACTGTCGGCATTATCCTGGGTTTCCTCCGCAGCGAGGGTCCTTCCGACAGCGTGCAGGCCCTGATCGACCAGATTCCCGGTGCGGAAGCCGCGATCGAGACGTCCAGGAGCGGCGGCGGACTGTCGCGGCTGATGGGCGGCGGCCTGATGGCCGTCGGCTCACGCCTGATGGGCCTCGGACTCGGCATGTCGGAGATTCAAAACATCGCCCGTGAACTTTTTCGCTTCGGCCGAGACAAAATCGGAGCCGATCAGATGGGCAAGATCATCGCGGGGACGCCGGGCCTCAGCCAATTCGCCTGAAGCTTTCGCATTTCACATCGAGTATCATGACATATCCCATCTCCGAGATTGAGGGCCTGTCGGCCTTTGCCGCCAACAAGTTGAAGGCACAGGGAATCCGCACCACCGACGCGCTGCTCGAGGCTGCCGGCACCGTGAAAGGCCGCAAGGCGCTGTCCGCCAAGACCGGCATCAGCGAGCAGCTGCTGCTGGAATGGGCCAACGTCTCGGACTACATGCGCATCCCCGGCATGGGCCGGGCCAAGGTCGGCCTGGTCCGCGCTGCCGGCGTCACCACGGTGCGCGAGCTCGCTTATCGGAATCCGGCAAGGCTCGCGCAGAGCATGCGGGACGCGAACGAGAAGAAGAAGCTCCTCCGCATCCTGCCTTCCGAGAAGTCGGTCGGCGAGATCATCGCCAAGGCGAAGAAGCTGCCGCCGAAGATTACGTATTAGCCGCACCCTCTCTCCGTCATACCCCGCGAAGGCGTGTATCCCGTACGCCGCGCCTCCTCCGTATTGTCGCAATGCCTCGGATTGCCCGCTTTCGCGGGCAATGACACGAGGGGTTGGTCTTGAACTCCCCCTCCCCGACCGCTAAAGCCACCCGCATGAATGCCTCGCCCTCCCCATCCGTCCCGCCGGCCGGCTCGGCCGGGGCCGACGTGCTGCGGATGCTGTTGGAACGGTCGCTTCCGGCGGTGATGGGGGTGCTCAACGTCACCCCGGATTCCTTCTCCGACGGAGGTGCGTTCATCGCGCCCGAGCAGGCTTTGGTGCGTGCCCGGGCGATGATCGCTGATGGCGTCGACATCATCGATATCGGCGCAGAGTCCACGCGGCCCTACAAGGGGGCCCAGCCGGTCACAGCGGAACGCGAGCTCGCCCGGTTGAAGCCGGTGCTGGCTGGCGTCGTGGCGCTTGGCGCGCCCGTCTCGATCGACAGCATGAAGGCGGAGGTGGTGGCATTCGCGCTCGACCAGGGCGCGGCGATCGTCAACGACGTCTGGGGCCTGCAACGCGACGCCGCCATGGCACCGCTGGTCGCGGCTAAAGGCGTTCCGGTCATCATCATGCACAACCGCGACAATGCCGACCCCACCATCGACATCGTCACGGACATGAAGACCTTCTTCCTGCGCTCGCTGGATATCGCGGCCAAGGCTGGGATCGCGCGGGACAAAATCGTACTCGATCCCGGCATCGGCTTCGGCAAGACGGCCGAGCAGAGCATGATCGCGCTGGCGCGGCTGCGCGAACTCGACATGTTCGGCCTGCCGATCCTGGTCGGCGCCTCGCGCAAGCGCTTCATCGCCGCAGTGTCGCCGTCGGAGCCGAAAGAGCGGCTCGCCGGCTCGATCGCCGCGCACGTCATCGCCGCGCAGCGCGGCGCAAAAATCATTCGGACCCATGACGTCGCCGAAACCTTGCAGGCCCTGCGTGTAGCAGCAGCAATCGAGAGCAAGCCATGACCGATACGATCTTCGTCACCGGCCTGTCGATCCACGCCCGCCACGGCGTCATGGATCACGAAACCGAAGTCGGCCAGCGCTTCGTCATCGATCTCGAACTCTATACCGACCTGTCGGAGCCTTCGCGCAGCGACCGGCTCGCCGATACCGTGTCCTACGCCGAAGTGGTGGCGACCACCACGGCGGCGTTCAAGAACACCAACTACAAGCTTTTGGAGCGCGCGGCCGGCGCGGTGGCCGATGCCATCCTGTCGCATTTCCCACGCATCCGCGCCGTGAAGATCACCGTGCACAAGCCGCATGCGCCGATCGCCGCGATCTTCGACGACGTCGGCATCATGCTGACGCGCTCGCGGCATCCATAAGATGGCGAGCGTCTTGATCGCACTCGGCGGCAATGTCGGCGATGTCCGCGCGACCTTCCGCAAGGCGATCGCGCATATCTGCGGCATGGCGCAAGCCGCGCTGATCGCGCGCTCGTCCGACTATGCAACGCCGCCCTGGGGCGATGAGGACCAGGAGCCCTTCATCAACGCGTGCATCGAGATCGAGACCAGCCTTGATCCGCATGCACTGCTGTTCGTGCTCCAGAAGATCGAGCAGAAATTCGGCCGCACGCGGGACAAGGAGCGGCGCTGGGGCCCGCGCACGCTCGATCTCGATATGATTGCCTATGACAATGTCAGCTTGCAGAAGCCCGATCTGACCCTGCCGCATCCGCGCTTGTTCGAGCGCGCCTTCGTGCTGGTGCCGCTGGCCGAGATCGCGCCCGACCGCCTCATATCAGGCGTTCGTGTGCGTGACGGGCTCGCCAGCGTCTCGACGCAAGGCATTGAGCGGCTTCCGGATACCGGCTAACCAAAAACAACCGTTTGCAGGGGCGGTCCGCCGTGGCAATTTCGCCTGCGAATAACAAGATTTCGGGAGCCCCTCGCCGCATGACCTCCGTGACTGACGACCTGCCGCTGGCGGCGGATTTTCCCAAGGCGACGATCGAAGACTGGCGCAAGCTGGTTGACGGCGTGCTGAAGGGCGCGCCGTTCGAGAAGCTGGTCGGCAAGACCTATGATGGCCTGAAGATCGAACCGCTCTACCCACGCGCCAAGGACCTTGCGCCCGTGGTGGGCCGGCCGCCAGCTGCGCCCTGGCAGATCATGCAGCGGATCGACCATCCCGATGCGGCTGCCGCGAACGCGCAGGCGCTGACCGATCTCGAGAACGGCGCGACGGGGCTCGCGCTGGTGTTCGCCGGCGGCAGCGGCGCCCACGGCTTCGGCCTGGAACCGTCAGCCGATGCGGTCGCAAGAGTCCTGAAGGACATCCATCTCGATGCCGGCATCGGCCTCGAACTCCAGATCGGTCCGCAATCACGGATGGCCGCGATCCATGTCGCGGAATATGTGAAGCGCGCAGGCCTCGATCCCGCCGCCTGCGACATCCGCTTCGGGCTTGATCCGCTCGCGGCCGGCGCGGTGTGGGGCCACAGCCCCTATACGTGGGAGGAGATCGTTCCAGCCATCACCGGCGCCATCAAGGGTCTCGCTGGGCTCGGCTTCAAGGGGCCGTTCGCGTCCGCCGACGGACGCGTGATCCACGATGCCGGCGGTTCGGAAGTGCAGGAGCTTGCCTTCGTGCTCGCCTGCGGCGTTGCCTATCTGCGCGCGATCGAAAATGCCGGCATTGCGCTGCAGCAGGCGCAGGGCATGGTCTATGCGCGGCTTTCCGCCGATGCCGACCAGTTCCTGACTATGGCCAAATTCCGCGCGCTGCGGCTGCTGTGGGCGCGCATCGAGCAGGCCTGTGGCCTGACGCCGAAACCGCTGTTCATCGCTGCCGACACGGCCTGGCGCATGCTGACGCAGCGCGACCCTTACGTGAACATGCTGCGCGCGACCATCGCGACCTTTGCGGCCGGGCTTGCCGGCGCCAACGCGATCACCGTGTTGCCGCATACGCTGGCGCTCGGACTGCCCGATCCGTTCGCACGGCGCGTGGCGCGCAACACGCAAGCCCTGCTGCTGGAAGAAAGCAACCTCGCCAAGGTCAGCGATCCCGCAGCGGGCGCCGGCGGGATCGAGGCGCTGACGGCGCAGCTCTGCGAGGCCGCCTGGGCGCTGTTCCAGGAGAGCGAGAGAGCCGGCGGCGCCTTTGCCGCGCTTCAGCAGGGTGTTTTTCAGAGCAAAGTAGCGGCTACGCGAAAGGCGCGCGAGGCCAACATCGCAAAACGCCGGGACGTGCTGACGGGCGCCAGTGAGTTTCCGAACCTGCACGAGAGCGAGACGGCCGTCCTGAAGGTGACGCCAATCGCGCTTCCGCCTTATGGTGAGCAAAAATACAAATTCGATGCACTGCCGCCGATCCGGCTGGCGCAACCGTTCGAGGCCTTGCGTGACAAGTCGGATGCAGCGCTGAAAGCACGTGGCGCCCGCCCAAAGGTGTTCTTGGCCAATCTCGGCACGCCCGCCGATTTCACCGCGCGGGCGACGTTTGCCAAGAGCTACTTCGAGGCTGGCGGCATCCAGGCCCTCGACAGCGAGGGTTTTGCCGATCCGGCCAAGCTTGTTACCGCCTTCGAGGCCTCCGGCGCCGCCCTCGCCTGTCTCTGTTCCAGCGACAAGGTCTATGCGGAACAAGCGGAAGCCGCGGCAAGAGCCCTGCAAACGGCCGGCGCGCGCCATATCTACCTGGCAGGCCGCCCGACGGATGCCGAGGCTGCGCTGCGCGCGGCCGGCGTCACCGGTTTCGTCTTCGCCGGCGGCGATGCGCTTGCGACGCTGCAAGACGCCTATCGACGGATGGAGCAATCATGATCGAAACCGGCAAAACCGTTCTCACCGGCGGCTGCCAATGCGGGGCCGTGCGCTTTCGAGTCACGACGGCACCGACCAAGGTCTCGATCTGCCACTGCCGGATGTGCCAGAAGGCGGCTGGCGCCCCGTTCGCCTCCTTCGCCGACATCAACAAGACGGACTTTGCCTGGACCAAGGGACGGCCGTCGTTCTTCCGCTCCTCCTCGATCGCCGAGCGCGGCTTTTGCGCCGCCTGCGGCACGCCGCTGAGCTTTGGCCGCATCGACGGCGACCGGATCGAGATCATGACAGGCACGTTCGACCGCCCCGACCACGTTGTCCCAACGCGGCAGTTCGGCACCGAATCTCGCCTCGGCTGGGTAGTCGGCATCTCCAATTTGCCAAGCCAGACCACGCAGCAGAATTACGGACCGGAGAAGATGGCGACCATCGTCAGCCATCAGCATCCGGATCATGATTGAGCGCCTATGATATGGTTGAGACCATGAGCCGCATTCCCAATTTCGCCGACGTCGCCTTCGCGCGGACAGCCACCGCCGCGCCGGCCGGCAGCGCCGAGCCGTGGCTGACGCCCGAGGGCATCCTCGTGAAACCGGCCTATGGCGAGGCCGATCTTGCCGGCCTCGATTTCCTCGAGACCTATCCTGGCATCGCGCCCTTTCTGCGCGGCCCCTACCCAACCATGTATGTCAACCAGCCCTGGACCATCAGGCAATATGCCGGCTTCTCCACGGCAGAGGATTCCAACGCGTTCTATCGCCGTAATCTCGCGGCCGGACAGAAGGGCCTCTCGGTCGCCTTCGATCTCGCCACGCATCGCGGCTATGACAGCGATCATCCGCGCGTCGGCGGCGACGTCGGCATGGCCGGCGTGGCGATCGATTCCATCTACGACATGCGTACGCTGTTCGCAGGGATTCCGCTCGACCAGATGAGCGTGTCCATGACCATGAACGGCGCGGTACTGCCGATCCTCGCGCTCTATGTCGCGGCCGCCGAGGAACAGGGCGTGCCGCCGGAAAAACTCTCAGGCACCATTCAGAACGACATCCTGAAAGAATTCATGGTGCGTAACACCTATATCTATCCGCCCGCGCCATCGATGCGGATCATTTCGGACATCTTCGCCTACACCTCGCAGAAGATGCCGAAATACAACTCGATCTCGATCTCCGGATATCACATGCAGGAGGCCGGTGCGACGCAGGACCTCGAGCTCGCCTACACGCTGGCCGATGGCGTCGAATATCTGCGTGCCGGCCTCGCTGGAGGCCTCGACGTCGACCGCTTCGCGCCGCGCCTGTCGTTCTTCTGGGCGATCGGCATGAACTTCTTCATGGAGGTCGCCAAGCTGCGCGCCGCGCGCCTGCTCTGGGCGAAGCTGCTGAAGCCATTCAATCCGAAAGACCCGCGCTCGCTGTCGCTGCGCACGCATAGCCAGACCTCAGGCTGGTCGCTGACCGCTCAGGACGTCTTCAACAACGTGATGCGTACCACGGTGGAGGCGATGGCGGCCACCCAGGGCCATACCCAGTCGCTGCACACCAACGCGCTCGACGAAGCGCTGGCGCTGCCGACCGATTTCTCGGCGCGCATCGCCCGCAACACCCAGCTCTTCCTCCAGCAGGAGAGCGGCACCACGCGCATCATCGATCCCTGGGGCGGCTCGTATTATGTCGAGCGGCTCACGCGCGACCTCGCGGCCAAGGCCTGGAGCCACATCCAGGAGGTCGAGGAGCTCGGCGGCATGGCCAAGGCGATCGAGGCGGGCGTGCCGAAGCTGCGCATCGAGGAGGCCTCGGCCAAGACGCAGGCGCGGATCGATGCCGGCAAGCAGGCCGTGATCGGAGTCAACAAGTACAAGCCGACCGACGAGGCGCCGATCGAGATCCTCAAAGTCGACAACAGCAATGTCCGCCGCTTGCAGATCGACAAGCTGACGCGGCTGAAATCCGAGCGCAACCAGAAGGACGTCGATGCCGCCCTCGCCGCACTGACGCGCTCGGCCAGAGAAGGCAACGGCAATCTGCTCGCGCTCGCCATCGACGCGGCGCGCGCCAAGGCGACCGTCGGCGAGATTTCGGAGGCGATGGAGAAGGTGTTCGGCCGGCATCGCGCCGAGATCAAGTCCATTACCGGCGTCTACAAGCGGGAGGCGTCCAGCATGGGTAACCAGGTCGAGAAGGTTCAGGCGCTGATCGACGCCTTCGAGGAGGCGGAAGGCCGCCGCCCGCGCATCCTGGTGGCCAAGATCGGCCAGGACGGCCACGATCGCGGCCAGAAGGTGATTGCGTCAGCCTTCGCCGACATCGGCTTCGACGTCGACATTGGGCCGCTGTTCGCGACTGCCGACGAAGCTGCGCGGCAGGCGGTCGAGAACGACGTGCACATCCTCGGCGTCTCCTCGCTCGCCGCCGCCCACCTCACCGCCGTGCCGGAACTGAAGACCGCGCTGAAGAAGCAGGGCCGCGACGACATCATGATCATCGTCGGCGGCGTAGTGCCGCCGCAGGATTACGACGCGCTGTACGCGGCCGGCGCCGAAGCCATCTTCCCGCCGGGCACCGTGATCGCCGATGCGGCGGAGGAACTGATCCGCAAGCTGAACGTCCGGCTTGGGCATAGCGAGGCGGCGGAGTAGTGATGGACTGGTCGTGCGCCCGGCCAGGTTGTGTCCATGACACCTGACGAAATCATTGCTGCAATACAAGAACGCGGATGCCATCAAAGGCAAGGGCGTATCGAAGCTCGCCATCTTCGGCTCGCGCGTCCGCGACGATTATCGTCGATATAAGCGGGATAGTTGTTGAAGTCGCGAATTAGCGACCAGACTTCGTCCAGTGGCTGGTCCAGCACGGTGCTGTAATAGGCTTGGGTCATGGCTTGCCTTGGCTCTTGTTGCGCGCTGAGGTTGGCGACTTGCGCGGGCAAAACCCACCCGATCTCCGACTGCCGTCCGATGGGTTTCACACAAACGGCGATCTCGCTGGTAGCGCTACCTTGCGGCGCCGCCGCAAAGCCGACTAGAATGCCGCCGTTGACAAGAGCGCTCGACGTCACGGGCGCCGCTGGGAGGCATTCAATGTCCAAGATCACCCGCCGCGCCTTTGCGGCCTCGTCTGCCGCGGTCGCGGCATCCGCCGCTTTCGGGTTCAAGCCGGCACGCGCACAAGCCTATCCGGCGCGTCCGGTCACCGTCATCGTGCCTTGGGGCGCGGGCGGCGGCACCGATGCCACCGCGCGCATCGTCGCGGCGCTGCTGGAGAAGGATCTCGGCCAGCCCTTCAACGTGGTCAACCGCACCGGCGGCTCCGGCGTCGTCGGCCATAGCGCGATCGCGAGCGCGCAGCCCGACGGCTACACCATCGGCATGCTCACGGTCGAAATCTCGATGATGCACTGGCAAGGCCTCACCGACCTGACGCCGAAGAGCTACACGCCGCTGGCGCTGATGAACGAGGATCCGCCCGGGATCCAGGTCTCCTCCTCCTCGCCCTACAAGACGGTCAAGGAACTCGCCGACGCGATCAAGGCGGCGCCTCCGGGCAAGTTCAAGGCTTCGGGCACCGGCCAGGGCGGCATCTGGCATCTGGCGCTGGTCGGCTGGATGCAGGCGATGGGCCTGCCTGCCAACCAGGTCGCCTGGGTGCCGTCGAATGGCGCAGCGCCCGCGATGCAGGATCTCGCCGCCGGTGGCCTCGACCTGACCACCTGCTCGGTGCCGGAGGCGCGGGCCATCATCGAGGCCGGCAAGGCCAGGAGCCTTGCCATCATGGCGCCGGCGCGCAACCCGATCTTCAAAGATGTGCCGACGCTGAAGGAGGCGATGGGCATCGACTACGCGACTGGTGCCTGGCGCGGCATCGGCGCCCCGAAGAACCTGCCGCCGGAGATCGCAACGAAGCTGACCGCAGCGCTGAAGAAGGTCTACGACTCCGCCGAGTTCAAGGACTTCATGAGCAATCGCGGCTTCGGCACCGTGTGGGGCGATGCCGCCCATTTCGCCGCCTTCATGGACAAGGGCGACGCCCAGATGGGCGAGGCGATGAAGGCGGCGGGCCTGAGCAAGGCGTGATTTTCACCTCTCCGCGCGGGCGGCAGGGCTGTCGCATATGAAGAGCGTGGCGAGTAGCTCGCTTGCAGCCCATCCTTCGAGACGCCCGTCTACGGCGGGCCCTCAGGATGAGGTCGCGTTTTGCGGCGAGATATCAGACCCTCATGGTGAGGAGGCCGCGAAAGCGGGCGTCTCGAACCATGCAGGCCGAGCAGCTTCGTCATATGCGCTAGCCCAACCCACGCGGGGAGAGGAAGTGCACTTCTCATAGGATTCTCCCATGCGTCTTCCCGACTCCGTCACGGGATCGTTTCTCGTCGCACTCGGCGCGGCCGCCGCCTATGGCGGTTGGATCTTGCCGCCGGTGCCGGGGCAGCCGGTCGGCCCCAACGTGTTTCCGCTGGTGATCGGCACCGGGCTCGCCCTGTGCGGGCTCGCCATCGTGTTCGGCATTGGCCATTCCTTCGAGGAGGAGGAAGAGCTGGTCCCGCTCGAGAACGGCCAGGCCGCCAGCCCGCCGCCGCAGGGCAAGCTCTACGGCTTTCGCGCCTTGCTGCCGCCGGCGCTGCTGCTGTTCTACGTCTTTGCCGCCGACCGGCTCGGCTTCATCCTCACTGCCGCGATCATGGTCTACGTGACCTCGACCGCGTTGGGGGCGAAGTGGAAGCTGGCGCTGCCGCTCGCGGCGCTCTCGCCGTTCGCCATCCACCTCATCTTCGGCAAGCTGTTGCGCGTGCCGCTACCGGCCGGCCTGCTGCCGACGCCCTGGTAATCCCATGCTGAAAACCCTGATTGATGCGTTCGCACTGATCTCCACCTGGGAGGTCATCATCGCGATGTTCGCGGCGTCCGTGTACGGGCTCGTGATCGGCTCGCTGCCGGGCCTGTCGGCGACGATGGCGACCGCCCTGCTCGTCCCCGTCACCTTTTACCTGTCGCCGATCGCGGCGATTGCGACCATCGTCGCGGCCTCCTCGATGGCGATCTTCTCCGGCGACATTCCCGGCGCGCTGCTGCGCATTCCCGGCACGCCGGCCTCCGCCGCCTATGCCGACGAAGCCTATGCCATGACCCGCAAGGGCCAGGCCGAGCTCGCGCTTGGGGCCGGCGTCTGGTTCTCCGCGGTCGGCGGCATCGCCGGCGTGCTGTCGCTGATGATCCTGGCGCCGCCGCTGGCCGAGATCGCGCTGTCGTTCTCGACGTTCGAATATTTCTGGCTGGCGCTGCTCGGCCTGATGTGCGCCACTTTGGTCGCGCGCTCCTCGCCCGTGAAAGCGATCGCCGGCATGTTCATCGGCCTGCTGGTCTCCTGCATTGGCATCGAGAATCCCGGCGGCGTCCCGCGCTTCACCTTCGGCCTCACCGATCTGTTCGGCGGCATCGAACCGATCCCGGCGCTGGTCGGCGTGTTCGCGGTGGCGCAGGTGATGCGCGCGATGCTAACGCCCGAGCCGCCACCGCTGCCGCGACGAAAATTCGGAAGCATCATGGCCGGCCAGTGGAAGCTGACCAAGAAGTATCATTGGCAGATGACGCGCGGGAATATCGTCGGCATCATCATCGGCGTGCTGCCCGGCGCCGGCGCCGACATGGCCGCCTGGGTCTCCTACGCGATGTCGAAGCGCTTCTCGAAGGAGCCTGAAAAGTTCGGCACCGGTCACGTCGAAGGCCTGGTCGAGGCCGGAGCCAGCAACAACGCCAGCATCGCCTCCGGCTGGGTGCCATCGCTGCTGTTCGGCATCCCCGGCGACACCATCGCCGCGATCGCGATCGGTGTGCTCTACATGAAGGGACTCAATCCCGGCCCGACGCTGTTCACCGAGAAGGCGTCGAGCATGTACGCGATCTATCTGATGTTCATCATCGCGAACATCATGATGATCCCGCTCGGCATCGCCATGATCCGGGTCGCGGCCTACATCCTGCTGGCGCCACGCTCCACCGTGATGCCGATCATCATGCTGTGCTGCGCGGTCGGCTCGTTCGCGATCGGCAACAACATGTTCGGCGTCGTCACCGTCGCCGCCTTCGGCGTGATCGGCTATGTCATGGAAGCGAACGGCTATCCCGTGGCAGCCATGGTGCTCGGCATCGTCATGGGCACCATGGTCGAGCAGGCTTTCGTCACGTCGTTGATCAAATCGGACGGAAGCATCCTGCCGTTCTTCGAGCGCCCGGTCGCGGCGATCCTCGCCGCGATGGCGATCGGCGCGCTGCTGTGGCCGGTAATGGTGTGGGCGTGGCGCAAGATGAAACCGCCCCAGACGGCGACGGCAACATCCCGGTGATTTACAGGCGAGCGCCCTCGCCTGCCCAGCCGGGCCGTTGTAAAGCAAGGCATGACCGAGAAGAAGGCCTCGCCGGACACCAAGTCCCTCGCCCGTGACGTGCGCGCCGGCAGCCGCGCGGCGCTGGCGCGGGCCATCACGCTGGTGGAGAGCCGGCGCGCCGACCATCAGGCGCTGGCGCGCGAACTGGTGCAGATGCTGCTGCCTGACTCCGGCAAGGCGGTGCGCGTCGGCATCACCGGCTCTCCGGGCGTCGGCAAGTCCACCACGATCGACGCGCTCGGCACGTATCTGATCGAACAGGGCCACAAGGTCGCAGTGCTCGCGGTCGATCCGTCCTCGGCGCGCAGCGGCGGCTCGATCCTCGGCGACAAGACCCGGATGGCGCGGCTGTCGGTTTCCACCGATGCTTTCATCCGCCCCTCGCCGTCTTCGGGCACGCTCGGGGGCGTCACGGCCAAGACACGCGAGGCAATGCTGATTTGCGAAGCCGCAGGCTTCGGCGTCGTGCTGGTCGAGACCGTCGGCATCGGCCAATCCGAGACGGCGGTCTGCGACATGACCGATTTCTTCCTCGCACTTATGCTGCCGGGCGGCGGCGACGAGCTGCAAGGCATCAAGAAGGGCCTGGTCGAGCTCGCCGACATGATCGCCATCAACAAGGCCGACGGCGACAACCTCAAGCGCGCCAAGATCACCGCCGCTGACTACCGCGGCGCGCTGCACATTCTGGCGCCGCGGTCCGAGCATTGGCACCCACCGGTCGAGACCTATTCGGCGCTGACCGGCGACGGAATCGCGAGAATTTGGCAGAGGATCCTTGATCACCGCAAGGCGATGAGCGCATCCGGCGAGTTTGCCGCGCGGCGGCGCGATCAGCAGGTGAAATGGATGTGGTCGATGCTGGAGCAGCGCATGCTGGCGCGGCTGCGCAGCGAGGTGTCGGTGCGCACCAAGGTCCGGAAGATCGAGGCCGAGGTGGCCGACGGCCACCTCACGCCGGCCCTCGCCGCGGAGCAGATTCTGGAGCTGCTGCAATGAGCGAAAAGCTCCGCATTCTCCTCACCGGCTTCGGGCCGTTTCCCGGCGCGCCCTTTAACCCGACCCAGCCGCTGGTAGCGCGGCTGGCGCAGCTGCGCCGCCCGGCGCTCGATAATGTCGCGATCGCAAGCCACATCTTCCCGGTCACCTATGCTGCGGTCGACCGGCAATTGCCTGACGTGCTCGCGAAGGTGAAGCCGGATGCGCTTCTGATGTTCGGCCTCGCCGCGCGCACGCCTTACTTGCGCATCGAGACCCGCGCCCGCAATGCGGTCACCATGCTCTGGCCGGATGCCGCCAACACCCGATCGAGCAAGCGCGGCATCGCCGGCGATGCGGACGCGATGACGTTCGGTCCGCACACCGCAAGGCTGCTGCGCGCCGCACGCCTCACCGGCATCGATGCGCGCGCCTCGCGCGATGCCGGCGCCTATCTCTGCAATTATCTGAGCTGGCGCGCGATCGAGAACGTGAGAGCAGGCGGGCCCAGGCTTGCGGCGTTCATCCACATCCCGCTGCTCGCGCGCAGCGGCGCAGTGCGCCGCAAGGGCGCAGCCCGGATCACGCTGGAGGAACTGGTGGATGCGGGCGAAGCGATGCTGATGGAGATGGTGCGATTGGCGCGGAAGGAACGGAACACGTTGGGGCCGTAACCCCTACCGCACCCTGCTTGCGTAAACATTTAACCCTACCGCGAACAATCCTCACGCCACCGGCGGTCCTGAGCTACCTAGTCCCCCGCGGACACCTCCCGCGTCCGCCGGAGGACGCGTCATGGACCTCAATCGCCGTCATCTCATCGGAGCCTCGACCGCTGGCATCGCCGGCGCGCTCGCCGTGCCGGCCGATGCTGCGCGCGCGGCGCCGCTGACCTCCCTGCTCGGCCGCGACGCCACGCAATACGGTGTGCGGCCCGGCGCCAGCGAGGACCAGACCCGCGCGCTCCAACGTGCGATCGATGAGAGCGCGCGGGCGCAGATGCCGCTCGCCTTGCCGCCCGGCATCTACCGCACTGGACTATTACGAGTACCGAGCGGCGGGCAGCTGATCGGCGTGCGCGGTGCGACGAAATTCGTCTTCACTGGGGGCGCGTCGGCGATCCAGAGCGACGGCGCTGACTCGATCGGTCTCACCGGCATCACGTTCGATGGTGGTAACATTCCGCTGCCGACGCGGCGCGGCCTGATCCACGTCCTCGGCGGCCGCGACGTCCGCATCACCGATTGCGTGATGATCGGCTCCGGCGGCAGCGGCATTTGGCTCGAGCAGGTCTCGGGCGACATCTCCGGCAACATCTTCTCCAATATCGCAATGACGGCGGTCGTCTCGTTCGATGCCCATGGCCTCAGCGTCTCCCGCAACACCATCACCGGCACCAACGATAACGGCATCGAGATTCTGCGCACCGCGATCGGCGACGACGGCACGCTGGTCGCCGACAACCGCATCGAGGACATCAAGGCCGGCCCCGGCGGCTCCGGCCAGTACGGCAACGCCATCAATGCCTTTCGCGCCGGCAACGTGATCGTGCGCGGCAACCGCATCAGGAACTGCGATTACTCCGCCGTGCGCGGCAACTCCGCCTCGAACATCCATATCACCGGCAACAGCGTCAGCGACGTGCGTGAAGTCGCGCTCTATTCGGAGTTCGCGTTCGAGGCCGCGGTGATTGCCAACAACATTGTCGACGGCGCCGCCGTCGGCGTCTCCGTCTGCAATTTCAACGAGGGTGGCCGCATCGCCGTGGTCCAGGGCAACATCATCCGCAACCTGATACCGAAACGGCCGATCGGCACCGCGCCGGACGACGATGCCGGCGTCGGCATTTATATCGAGGCGGATTCCTCGGTGACCGGCAATGTGATCGAGAACGCGCCGTCCTACGGCATCGTCGCCGGCTGGGGCAAGTATCTGCGCGACGTCGCCATCACCGGCAACGTGATCCGCAAGGCGCTGGCCGGCGTCGGCGTCTCCGTGATGCCCGGCGCCGGCACCGCGCTCGTCAACAACAACATGATCTCGGAGACCCCGCGCGGCGCCGTGGTCGGGCTGGACCACGCGCGCGCGGTCACGTCCGACCTGTCGGCCGACGGCGCGCAGCGATTCGCGCAGGTGGTGGTCGGCGGGAATGCGGTGCGGCGTTAGAACGCGTTGCGCAGCAGCGGGTATTTGGCCTCCAGGCCATCGAGGCTGAAGGTGAATTCGACGACGCGCTCGGGGCCGGCGACGATTTCGGCGGCGGGTGGGGAGAACTGCGGCAGTAGCGTTGCCGCCGTTGGCGGCGGCATAATGGCAGGTGCCGCGCGCGGTGCCATCGCGGGCGGCGCGGACAGCGGTGCGATCGCGGTTTCGGTAATGTCGGCGAGAACGTCCGGCGTGGGATCGAGCCTGACCGGCACCGCGGTCTCGGGCGCGATGTGGACGGCCTTCGGCTGCACGGTCTGCGCCTGTTGTTCGCGCGGAAACACGCGCGGCATCGTCGCCGGCGACCACCCGAAGGCGGGCGTCACGCTGGCGGCTGCCGCAGCGACGTCCGCACCCGTTGCAAGGGCGCGCCAGGTCTGGACCGCACGCTTGGCCTCCTGGATATTTTCGAGAAATGCGATCTCGGAGTGGTAGCGGCGCCAGCGTCCGGTTTCGAACATTTCGGAGAGATGTTGCAGCCGCTGCTCCGCGAGAGCGCACCAGCGTGCCGCAATGTCGCGGCTAACGGCCACGTCGCGAACGACTTCTTGGCGATGTGTCATGAACCAGCCCGTCAGGAGAAAACACGGACGCGGGGACGCAACGCACACGAATCAATTTAGACGCGACATGATTATTTTGTGGAAAAGTTTTGACTTGTCCAGCAACGACACCGCGTCCGCCGTCGAGCACCGTAATCGTGCGGAGATTTGCTGTGTTTTCGAGTCAAGCTTCGCACAAGCATGACCGGCTTGCCGCATGCCGCGCGAGCGACGCGACGGACGCGGATGCGATCCTTCAACCGGAAGCTGAACGATCGCGACGCTTTAAATTGGATGCCCACAAAGAAAAGACCCGTCCGGGGGGACAACCGGACGGGTCGAGCCATATGGGCGCTTGGGGTGGATGGGCGCTCGCGCCTGATATGACCGATGGGGAGGGATGACCGCTCCCACATAATTTGGTCGTGGCAGCTGGCTGAACGTTCAACGCGGCGTTCGCTTTTTTGACCTTCGGCGGGCGCGCGCGTCTTGTCGCAGCCGCTACCGCGTCCCCGGCCTATCCGCCTGAGAAATCGCGGATTTTTCGTCTGCGCTCGACAACGAGGGTCGCTCGATGGCGCGGATGCCGGACTCGTCGGGACGCTTCCCGGCATCTTCACGTTTTGTTGTACCGGATGCCGCCGCAACCGGCGCCGCACTGTCGGCCGGAACGGCCATGACCGCGGCAAACGCATCGGCCTCGCCGTGGCCGAACAGATCATCACGGCCGGGTGGACCGAGATCGCGCGCGGTCTTCGCCAGCGTCGTGCGCAGCGCTTCCGGCTTCAAGGCATGGTTGCGCTCGAGCAGCAGCGCCGCGACGCCGGAGACACAGGCGGCGGAGAACGAGGTTCCGGACGTCATCTGGTATTTGCCATCAGGCGCCGGCAGGAAGATGTCGACGCCGGGAGCTGCGACCGCGATGTAGTTGCCGCGATTGGAGGCGGTGAACAGCCGGTCCTGCTGGTCGGTCGCACTCACCGCGATCACGTTGGGATTGGCGGCGGGATAGAGCGGCGGCGATTTTGCCCCGGCATTGCCGGCGGCCGCGATCAGCACGAGGCCGCGCGCGGCGCTCGCCGCGATGGCCCGCTCGATCACGGCGTCCTTGGGGCCCGCAAAGCTCATATTGACGATCTGCGCGCCGTGCTCGGCAGCATAGTTCAGCGAGCGCAGGATGATGTAGGACGAGCTCTCGGCCCCGCCCGCAGGGCCGCCGAAGGCGCGGATCGCGATGATGCGCGCCTCGGGCGCGCTACCCATCAGCCGGCCATGCGCGACGATGGCACCCGCGATGCCGGTGCCGTGAACATGCGGTCCCTCGGTGGTGCCGAGCGCATCGAAATTGTCGGCGATGGAATTGGCGAGTTCGGGATGGCTGGCGTCGATCCCGGAATCGATCACGGCAACCGTGACGTTGGCGCCGTGCGCCAGCGTATGCGCCTGCGGCAGGCGAAGCTTTGTCAGTGCATATTGCGCAGGATCGCCTTCGGTCGGCCCCGACGATTTCTGGTCCTGGAGCACATAACGGAAGTTGGGCTGAAGCGAGCGCACACTGCCGTCGGCCGCGAATTCGCGCCGCACCGTCTCGTATGGCCGGACATCGGTGAGGCGGAACAGGCCCAAAGTGGCGCCGATCAGCGGGAAATTCTCCGAGGCGACGCGCGTCAAGCCGTGGCGACGGGCGAGCTCGTCGGCCTCGGCCGGCGACAGCGCACCGTGGATCTCGGCGACGAACTCCTTTGCGAAGCTGCGCGAGGTGACCGCGGCCGGCGTGCTGTTGCCGCGTCCCTTGCCGGCGCTCTTCTTGACTGATTTTCCACCGCCCTCGCCGCCCGCGTTCGGCTGCGCCAGGCATTCGCCGCCGGCATCGCGGTAGGGTGCGGTGCAGGCCGGATAGAGGTTCGGCGAATAGCGCGCATAGGGCATTACCGGCGTCGGCCGTATGCGCGACGACGTGGTGTGGGGAATGGCCGGGATCGTCCGCGGACCGCGGCCGACGCCGACCGCGCGCGCCGCCGCGACACCGGGGCTCACACGCGGGGCAATGCTCGGAGAGATGGTCGGCGTGCGCGAGGGAACGCTGATCGTGGGCGTACGCATGGTCGCCTGCGCCCGCGCAAGCTCGACGCCGAGACAGGCTGTGAGCAGCAGCGCGGCTCCGATCGAAGTCGCGTAGGCCCCGGCGCGTACCCTGCTCTCCGACTGGCGCGTCATCGGTTCAGCGGCGCGGTCAGGGCGTCGCGACGGCCAGATTGACGAACTTCTCGCGCTGCATCTTGCCGAGCAGCGAGGCGAGCTCGTCCTGGCTCATCGCCTTGTTGAATTGGAGGCGGAACATGCCGCCCTTGGCTCCGTCGATGATCGACGCCTGATAGCTGTCGAGCAGCGCGGTGATGTCGGCGATGCGCGCCTCGGGAGTGAAGCGCACCAGCGCACGCGCCGGCGCGGCCGTGCTTCCAAGCTCGCGTGTGATCGGCGCGCTGGTCGAGAGCGAAGCCGTCTGGAAGGTCGCCGGCTGGTTCTTCATCAGCACGGCGCCGATGATTCCGGCTTGCAGCACGAGCGCGACGGCGCCGAGGCTCGCCGACCATGCCAGCGTCCGCGGCGACAGGCTCGCGAAGAAGGTCGAAATGCGCGCGGACAGCGGCAGCGAACCGGTCGCCCGCGCCGGCTCGGCATCGATCGCGGCGAACAGCTTCTGCAGCGCGCGCGCGGACGGAGCCCCCAGGCTCTCGTTTAGATGAATGGTCTCTTCGTACTCGCCGCGGATCGCGGCATATTGCTTCGCGAGCTCCGGATCGCGCGCCAGCGCTTCCTCGACGCGGCGGGCATCGCGCGCGTTCAGCGTGCCGGCGGCGTGCCAGGGCAGCAGCAGTTCAATTTCACTGGGCTCATGCTCCAGCATCTTCTTGCTCAACGCCATCATGGCCAGCCTCGCTCAACGCCGGCTGCCGTCAGCAGTTCGGCCAATTTCTTGCGCGCATAGAACAAGCGCGTCTTCACAGTGTTCTCCGGTATCCCGACGATCTCGGCCACTTCTTCCACGGACTTCTCGTGGTAGTAGACGAGATCGACGATTTCCCGGTGTTCCGGCGAGAGACCCGTCAGACACTCCCGCAACGCCTCACTGGTATCCTTCTTCTGCACCAGCGTTTCTGGATCGTCGGACGTATCCTCGATCGCGTTGGCGGCCTCTTCATCCAACTCAAAATCCTTCCTGCGCCGAAGCGCAGACAGGGCCTTGAATCGGGTGATTGCCAGCAGCCAGGTGGAAACAGCGGATCGACCCTCGAACTTGCCGGCTTGACGCCAGACGTCGAGAAATACCTCGCTGATGAGGTCTTCCGCCGCCTGCTCATTCCGCACGAGCCTGAGCCCGAACCTGTAAACCCTGACATGGTGCCGCCCGTACAGCACCTGCATGGCGAGCCGGTCGCCTTGAGCGATCCTGGCGATGAGGACCTCGTCCGAAGCCGCCTGTGTCACGCTCAAAGGCCGTCTCGCAAGATTGGTCGGGTCGATGCGGCGGACGGTTCGACCGAAAGGGCGAAATTCTTCAACTTACCGCAGTCATACGCGAGCCGATGTGATCTACCCCACATACATGCATTGTTCGTATTCCGCCCGTTGCGGTCTGCCATCTCAGTCCATATCGGTAGCATAATACTGAAATTTTTCCCTAGCAGAAAGCGGGTCTGGCACAGCCAGCGTGGCCAAGTCTCGCTCCATAGCAGCCCTGCACGACGTGTGTCGCGCGACCCCCGTTTTAGCTCGACCGGTACTCGATGCCTCATGGCCGGCAGATGTCCTTACCCGCAAATGTTCCATGGCTGGAACGCACCGTACGGATTCGGTTCCGAAGGATACCAAACCTAAAGGCTTGCCACGTAGATTTGTGGGCTGACATCCACCATCGGCAGGATAATGAACACGGCCGCGACGTCCTTTCCGGAGAGGAATGCCGCTGAAGTCGCGGATCTCGTCCTCGCGCGCGAGGCGGCGGCTCCGGAAGTCGTGGCCCGGCGGGCCCGGCAGCGCCGCCAGATGTATGTCGGCCAGGTCGCGAGCTACTCGCTCGGGGCCTCGGTCCTGCTGCTGTACGCCTATGACGGCGCGATCTCCATGGGCGTGCCGTCGCTGTTCTGGCTCGGCGGCCTCCTGATCATCGGTACGTTCACTGTGCTGTCGGAAGCCGGCTTCGGTGATCGGTTCGAAGATCATTACCTCACCGTTTTCCAGATATCTGCGCATACGACGCTGCAACTGGTGTTCCTGCTCGCGGTACCGACGGTCGGGGTCGCCTTCCTCGCCGTGCTGTTTCTGATCTTCGCGTTTGGTACGCTGCGGATGACGTCGAGCCAGGCGATGGTCACCTGGGGCCTTACCACCTGCGGGCTCGTCGTGGTCTTTCTGGGCTCGGATCTGCCGATCGGCCTGCCCGTTACGACTCGGTTGCAGCGGACCGCCTCGATGCTGTGCTTCGTGCTGGTGATCGGCCAGTGCGCCACCCTCGGCCTCTTTGGCGCAACGCTGCGCAAGATCCTGTACCGGCGCAGCATCGAGCTCAAGGCCGCCTATCAGCGCATCGAGGAGCTGGCCGAGCTCGACGAACTCACCGGCTCCTACAATCGCCGCTGCATCATGCGGCTTCTCGACACCGCGATCGAAGAGTCACGGCAGGCATCAACGCCTTGCGCGATCGCGCTGATCGATCTCGACTGGTTCAAGCGCATCAACGATGCCCACGGCCATCCCATCGGCGACGAGGTGCTGCGCACCTTCGCGATCACCATTTTTGCCAACATCCGCCCGGCCGACTGCTTCGGCCGCTACGGCGGCGAGGAATTTCTGCTGCTGCCCGGAACGGATGGCGCGGCGGCATCGCGCATGCTCGACCGCTTGCGCCAAATCGTCGCCGATCTCGACTGGAATGCATTTTCCCCGGGCATGCGCGTGACCATTTCCGCTGGCGTCGTGACGCTGCGCGACAACGATACTGCCGACACGTTTCTCGTGCGTGCCGACCGCGCGCTCTATTCCGCCAAGGCGCAAGGGCGCAACCGCGTTATAACGGACTGACCAATTCATTTTTTCCGACGCGTGAGAAGACGGCGCCGGACCGAACGCTCCAGGACAGGGCCATGAGATCGAAATCCGCAACGTCATCCGAGAACCTGCTCGAGGAATTGCAGGCGGCGCTCTCCCACGGCACCGTTGCGCGCCGGGTCGAGACGCTGCGCCGCGTCACCGATCTCTTCGTGGGCAACGCGGTGGATTATTCCGACGACCACGTCCGCGTGTTCGACGACGTGTTCCAGTGCCTGATCGAGCAGATCGAGGTTTCGGCCAGAGCGCTGCTCGCCGACCGCCTCGCACCGATCGCGTCCGCGCCGCCCAAGATCATCCGTACGCTCGCGCTCGACGAGGTCATCGAAGTCTCCGGCCCCGTGCTGTCGAAATCGGAACGGCTGGACGAAGCGACACTGATCGAGATCGCGCGCAGCAGAGGCCAGGCGCATCTCAAGGCGATCTCGCTGCGGCGGGTGCTATCGGAGGCGTTGACCGACGTGTTGGTGACGCGCGGCAACGAGGACGTGGTGCAGTCGACCGTCAGCAATCCGGGCGCGCGCCTGTCGGAGGGAAGTCTCACCGACCTCGTTAACCGCGCCGAACGCGACGATGACCTCGCCACCTGCATCGGTCTGCGACCCGACCTGCCGCGTCATCACTATTTGAAGCTGATCGCAAAGGCTTCCTTGAGCGTGCGCAAGAAGTTAGAGGCCGCACACCCCGGGCTCGCGGAGGAGGTGTCGAGCGTTGTCCAGGAAGCCGCCCAGCGGGTCCGCGCCGCCGCCACGACCAGGCAGACCGAGATGGCGCGCGCGCTGGTGAAGTCGCTGCACGAGGACGGTCGCCTCAACGAATTTCAGGTCAGCACTTTCGCCGAGCAGGGCAAGTTCGACGAGACCAATGCGGGACTCGCAGCTCTCGCGGGCGTCGCGATCGAGACCGCCGAGACCATAATGATCGACAGCCGGACCGAGGGCGTGATGATCCTCGCCAAGGTCGCCGGCATGTCATGGTCGAGCATGCGCGCCATCATCGCCATGCGCGAGAAGCTCTCCGGCGGCTCGCAGACTGACATGCTGACGCTGCGCGACACCTACGAGGCCCTGCGCTCATCGACCGCGCAGCAGGTACTGCGCTTTTACCGCATGCAGCAGAGCGCGACGCCGGCGACGTGAAGCCCGGCGCGCTAGTACCGCAGGACTTTCGAGCCCACTGCCGCGCCGATCGCGGTCACCACCGCGGTCGCGATCG
Organism: Bradyrhizobium sp. 179; assembly: GCF_023073535.1. Taxonomy (NCBI): domain Bacteria; kingdom Pseudomonadati; phylum Pseudomonadota; class Alphaproteobacteria; order Hyphomicrobiales; family Nitrobacteraceae; genus Bradyrhizobium; species Bradyrhizobium sp. 179. The sequence goes on from NZ_JADPJR010000081.1 coordinate 111,972, forward strand.
TGTACCAGGTCGCGACGAACAGCGGCGAATCGTCGGTGCAGTGCGAAGCGTAGAGCGTCGCGGCCAGCCCGGCAGACAACAGCCCGGCGAGCGCGCCGGCGAGCGCCGGGCGCGACGGCGCACCGTGGCGCAGGCCGAACAGCGCTCCCGCAAGCAGCGGCAGTGCCATCGCGGGGATCGCAAACAGGCATACCCTGGAGTTCTTGCCCATCAAGCGCATCGTCATCGGCATGGCTGGCGCCATCATCGCCTCACTGCCGATCGCCACAGCAAGCAGTCCGACGGGAAGCAGCAAGAGCCAGCCCCAGCCGCGCAGCAGGGCTTCGGGACGCGACAGATGCAGGCTGACGATGATGGCGGGAATCGCGAGCGACAGCGTCACCGCGAACTTCATGTCGAAGAACGGGTTGCGCATCGCACTCATCATGTCCGGACGCACACCGAGGAACGTCGCGAAGATCAGGATCGACAGCGGCGCGGCCACCAGCAGTGCCATGGTCAGGACGGTGCCGACGCGCGGCGCGCGATGGACGTTGTCGGCCGCGAGCGAGCGAATGAGTTGATCGGTATCCATGCCTAGTGGTCCCGCAGTTTGGCAGTCAGTGCAGCAAGTCCACGATGCAGCGCGACCCGCACCGCACCTTCGCTCATCGCAAACTTTGCCGCCGTATCCTTGATCGAGGCGGCCTCGACCGCGATCGACTGCAAAACCTCGCGCTGGCGCTCCGGCAGGGTGCTCAGCTGGGCGGCGACCTCGCCCGCCGAAGCCGTCTCCTGCGGCGCCTCGCCCGGCAGCGTCTCGGCGAAATCGTCGATGTTGACGAAGACGCGCCTGCCGCGCCGCCGCAGCGTATCGATCAGCTTGTTGCGGGCGATCGCGAACAGCCAAGGCGCGAAGGGGGCTTCGCTGTCCCAGGTGTGCCGCTTCAGATGAACCGCCAACAAAATCTCCTGCACGATATCCTCGGCCTGGTCGGGAGACTGGCCTGCCCGCGCCAGCCCACGTCTCGCAGCAGCGCGCAGCACCGGCGTAACCGCCTTCAACAGGCGATGATACGCCGCATTATCGCCAGCCATGGCCGACCGCATCAGGCCGGTCCATTCATCCTCACGTCCGCGCACGCGCGCCCCTCACCATGCAATTCGGCCGCTCTTTCAATTTGTTACCCCAGCGCCCGCGCGATCACGGATTCGTGATCGACGCCAAGCCTCCGTCTCCGGTGCGGCCGTAAGAGCCCGCGACGCCTCATAACACCTATCAACCCGGCCCGCATCCGGCGGCCGGCCGCGAGGGGCGATTGCCCCGTTTTCGCCCTGTGGAGCCCGAAGATTCCCATTTTCTGCCCCGCTGTCGTCACGCCCCAGGGTCTCTGTTCGTTCTTGGGACGGGCGGAATTGGGGAGATCGTCAACATGATCAAAGCCAGCGGGCGCGCGGCCCTGATCCTTGTGGCCGGGCTTTTCTTGCTGTTTGGCGGCGTTGCACAGGCGGCGCCGAACTCAGCCGAAAGCAGCAAATCCGACAGCGCAGGCAATCAGGCCGACACGGCCAAGCCGAGCAAGCAGCGGCACCATGAGTCGCGCCGCGCCAGCAGCAAGACGGCGCAAAAGTCCGACGACAAGGCCGACAAGAAGGACACTGCGGCAAATACCTCCGAGCCCAAGGCCGGCACAGACGGGACCGCCTCAACCCAGATGCCGCCGGAAGTCGCCAACGCCCATGCGCAGCTCACCGCCACCGATATGCCGACCGCTGCCGCGGCCTCTGCGATGACGGGCCGTGCCAACGACAACGTCCAGGCGGCGGCCGATGACACCCCCAATAACACCGCACCCAAGGCCGAGACCCAGGTGGTGGCCCCCGATCAGCTCAACGACATCGACCGCGCCGTGCAACAGGACAACCCGCCGGCGCAGAAGGCCGTGGTCGCTGCAACCGAAGCGCAGCCGCGCCCCACGCCGGTGATCGCAAGCAGCCAGCAGAGCTCGGCCTGGGACCAGAGCTCCCTGATCGGCAAGATCTTCATCGGTGTCGGCACGTTTCTGACGCTGGCCTCGGCCGCGCGCATGTTCATGGCCTGACCGTCAGTTCCGCCAGGACGCACCGCCCCGCGCGTCCTGCGTCCGGCCCCTTGAAGCCCACCGCGCCAGCGGGCACATTGCCCACCCAATCAGAAACGTGGGTGGAACATGAGCACGTTCGAACACATCATCGTCGAAAGCAAAGGCGCGGTCGGCATCATCAAGCTGAATCGGCCGAAGATGCTCAACGCGCTCTCTTTCGGCGTCTTCCGCGAGATTGCGGCCGCCGTCGACGATCTCGAGGCCGATGAGGCCATCGGCTGCATTGTCGTGACCGGCAGCGAGAAGGCCTTTGCCGCCGGCGCGGACATCAAGGAGATGCAGCCGAAAGGCTTCATCGACATGTTCTCCGAGGATTTTGCCGCGATCGGCGGCGACCGCGTCGCGCGCTGCCGCAAGCCGACCATTGCGGCAGTCGCGGGTTATGCGCTCGGCGGCGGCTGCGAGCTCGCCATGATGTGCGACTTCATCATCGCCGCCGATACCGCCAAGTTCGGCCAGCCCGAGATCACGCTCGGCACCATTCCAGGCATCGGCGGCACCCAGCGCCTGACGCGCGCAATCGGCAAATCGAAGGCGATGGACCTCTGCCTCACCGGCCGCATGATGGATGCGGCGGAGGCTGAGCGCAGTGGCCTCGTCAGCCGCATCGTGCCGGCCGACAAGCTGATGGACGAGGTGATGGCGGCAGCCGAGAAGATCGCGGCGATGTCGCGCCCTGCCGCCGCGATGGCCAAGGAAGCGGTGAACCGCGCCTTCGAGACCACGCTCGCCGAGGGTATGAGCGTCGAACGCAACCTGTTCCACGCGACTTTCGCGCTGGAAGACCGCTCCGAGGGCATGGCGGCGTTCATCGAGAAGCGCAAGCCGGTGAACAAGAACCGGTAGCGCACATACCGGTCAGGCTGGTGTAAGGCTCTGGCGCTCTCCTGCGCACATCCTGTGACGTGCCTGCAACAAGCACGGAATACATGGAGGTTTTGCCCGCGGCAGTTTGCCTGCGGGACCTCGGCTGGCTAAACAGCTAAGAGGCCATCGTCGGCGGGGGCGGACAGCCGGGGTTAAGCGGGATTACATGATTGGGCGTACCGCCAGAGCTAGTCGCGGTTTGACGCGACGTCGATCGGGCGCGGGTCATGTGCTTGCGACATGGACCACGCTGGCGCTCGCGTGCGCCCTTCCCTCCGCGGCATGGGCCGAAGCCCTGCCGGAGGCATTGGCAAAAGCCTATCAGACCAATCCGCAGCTCAATGCCGAGCGTGCGCGCCAGCGCGCCACCGACGAGAACGTGCCGCAGGCGCTGGCCGGCTACCGGCCGCAGATCGTGGCGAGCCTCAGCGCGGGCCTGCAATCGGTGCGCAATCTGCTGCCCGACAACACCATCCAGACCGCCAATCTGAAACCCTGGATCATCGGCGTCACCGTGACGCAGACCCTGTTCAACGGCTTCCGCACCGCCAACAGCGTGCGCGCTGCCGAACTCCAGGTGCAGTCGGGCCGCGAGGCGCTGCGCAATGTCGGCCAGGGCGTGCTGCTCGACGCGGTCACCGCCTACACCAACGTGCTCGCCAACCAGTCGCTGGTCGAAGCTCAGCGCTCGAACGTCGCCTTCCTGCGCGAAACACTCGCCGTCACCCAGCGCCGCCTCAACGCCGGTGATGTCACACCGACCGATACCGCCCAGGCCGAGGCGCGCCTCAACCGCGGCCTTGCCGATCTCAACGCGGCGGAAGTCGCGCTCGCCGTCAGCCAGGCAACCTATACGCAGGTCATCGGCAACGCGCCGTCGCAGCTTCGGCCGGCCGAAGCCGTCGACCGCTATCTGCCGAAGAGCCGCGAGGACGCCATGACGATGGCGATCCGCCAGCATCCGGCGGTGATGGCCGCAAGCTTCGACGTCGACGTCGCCTCCACCAACATCCGCATCGCCGAAGGCACGCTGCTGCCGAGCGCCAGCATCCAGGGCAGCGCCAGCAAGAGCCGCAACAACGACCCGACGCTCGGCACCTTCGCCGAGGATCAGGCCTCGATTGTCGCCAACGTCACCGCCCCGATCTACGACGGCGGCCAGGCCGCGGCGCAGACCCGGCAGGCCAAGGAGATCACGGCGCAGAGCCGGCTCGTGCTCGACCAGGTGCGCAATCAGGCGCGCACGGCCGCAATCAGCGCCTGGGTTGCCAATGAAGGCGCCAAGATCACGGTCTCAGCCTCGGAGTCCGAAGTGAAGGCGGCCACCGTCGCGCTCCAGGGCGTGCAGCGCGAGGCCGCCGGCGGACAACGTACGACGGTCGACGTGCTGAACTCGCAAGCCGACTTGATCCAGGCCAAGGCGCGCCTCATCAGCGCCAACCGCGACCGCGTCATCGCCTCCTACACGCTACTCAGCGCGGTCGGCCATCTCGATGTCAAAACGTTGAACCTGAACACGCCGGATTACCTGCCCGAGGTGCATTACCACCAGGTCCGCGACGCCTGGCACGGCTTGCGCACGCCGTCGGGGCAGTAGCAGCCGGCGGCGCAGTATCTCCAGCGCTCCGCCCTGCTCGCCCGTCTTGACGTACCCGATCGTGCGTGTTGACGGCTCACGCCCGCTTGCAGACCTAGTTGAGCAGCTATGCAGCGGAGTGGAGCGGCTGCCGGGCCGATGTGATACTGTCCCAGCCCTATTACCAAAGATAGTATTACAGGGAGAGAAACCATGCTCAGCCGACGCGGCGTCCTCTTCGCCTCCCTTGGCGCCGGAGTAGCCATGACCAACAGAGCCAACGCCCGTGCGGCGCAGCCTGAGACGCCGATCAATTTCGATGTCCCGGTGCATGCCTGCGACTGCCACACCCACATCCATGGCGATGTCGAAAAGTTTCCGTTCTTCGCAGGGCGCGTCTACACGCCGGAGCCGGCGAGCCCCGAAGAGATGGCCGCGCTGCACAAGGCGCTGCATATCGAGCGGGTGGTGATCGTGACACCAAGCGTCTACGGCACCGATAATTCATCGACCTTGTTCGGCATGAAAGCACGCGGCGCGACCGCGCGCGGAGTGGCCGTGATCGACGACAAAACCACCGAGGCCCAACTCGACACGATGCATCAGGACGGATTCCGCGGCATCCGCCTCAATCTTGCGACCGGCGGCGTCAATGACCCCAATGTCGGCAGACCGCGCTTCACTGCCGCCGTTGAACGGATGAAGGCGCGCGGCTGGCACGTGCAACTCTACACCACGCTCGCCATGATCTCGGCGATCAAGGACCTCGTCGAGACTGCGCCGGTGCCCGTCGTGTTCGACCATTTTGGCGGCCTCGAAGCCTCGCGGGGCCTGGAGCAGCCGGGCTTTTCCGATCTCGTGGCGCTGGTGAAATCCGGCAAGGCCTATGTCAAGATTTCGGCCGCCTACCGTTCATCAAAGCTCGCTCCCGACTATCAGGATATGGTGCCCTTCGCGAAGGCGCTGATCGCGGCGAACGCGGACCGCATCGTCTGGGGCACCGACTGGCCGCATCCGGATTCCAGCCGCGTCGAGGGACGCAAGCCCACCGACATCGCGCCGCTCTATCAGATCGACGACGGACGTCTGCTCAACCAGTTGCCAGTATGGGCGCCAGATGCGGACGTGCGCAAGAAGATCCTGGTCGACAATCCGGCGCGGCTCTACGGGTTCTGACGATCAGCGCGCGGAGCGGGAGAAAAAGGAGATCAGAACCGGCAAGGTCACGAGGATCACGACCGGCGCCAGCATCATGCCGGTGACGACCACGACCGCGAGCGGCTTCTGCACCTGCGAGCCGATGCCGTCCGACAGCGCCGCCGGCAACAGGCCGACGCCGGCGACGACGCAGGTCATCAGCACCGGCCGAAGCTGCAATTCGCCGGTGCGCACCACCGCGCTCATGCGGTCCATGCCTTCCTCGATGAGCTGGTTGAACTGCGACAGGATGATGATGCCGTCCATGACGGCGATGCCGAACAGCGCGATGAAGCCGATTGCCGCGGAGACGCTGAATGCCGTGCCTGATATCAACAGGCCCAGCACGCCGCCGAAGATCGCCATCGGGATCACGCTCATCGCGAGCAGCGTGTCGGTCACCGAGCCGAAATTGAACCAGAGCAGGACGCCGATCAGCGCCAGCGAGATCGGCACCACGATCGACAGCCGCCGGATCGCATCCTGGAGGTTGCCGAACTCGCCGACCCACTCCATGCGCGAGCCGGGGGGTAGCTGCACCTGCTCGGCGATCTTCTGCTGCGCCTCGCGGATCGCGCTGCCGAGGTCGCGTTCGCGTACCGAGAACTTGATCGGCAGATAGCGCTCCTGCTGCTCGCGATAGATGTAGGCGGCGCCGGAGACGAGGCTGATGTTGGCGACCTCGCTCAGGGGGATCTGCGTGACGGTGCCGTTCGGCCCCGGCGCTCCGATCCGCAAATTCTGGATCGCCTCCGCGCTTCTGCGATATTCCGGCGCGAGGCGCACGATGATCGGGAAGTGGCGGTCGCTGCCAGGCTCATAGAGATCGCCCGCAGTGTCGCCGCCGATCGCCACCTTGATCGTGGCGTTGATGTCGCCGGGGGCGAGACCATAGCGCGCGGCCTTGGCGCGATCGATGTCGATCTGGATAGTCGGCTGCCCCAGCGAGGTGAACACCGCAAGATCGGTGACCCCCTGCACGGTGGCCAGCACCGACTTGATCTTGTTGGCGGTGTCGGTCAGCGCCTGGAGATCGCTGCCGAACAGCTTGATCGAGTTCTCGCCCTTCACGCCGGAAACGGCTTCGGAGACGTTGTCCTGGAGATATTGCGAGAAGTTGAACTCGACGCCGGGGAAGCGGTCGTCGAGCTGCTTGAGCAGTTGCGCGGTCAGCTCTTCTTTGTCGCGCGTGCCGGGCCACTGGCTCGCGGGCTTGAGCGGCGCGAAGAACTCGGCGTTGAAGAAGCCGGCCGCGTCGGTGCCGTCGTCGGGACGGCCGTGCTGCGACACGACGGACTCGACCTCGGGCCGGGCGCGGATCACCTTGCGCATCTCGTTGACGTAAGAATTGCCTTCCTGGAGCGAGATGGTCGGCGGCAGCGTGGCGCGGATCCAGAGATTGCCCTCTTCCAGCTTGGGCAAAAATTCGAGACCCAGCAGCCGGCCGAACGCAACCGTCATCAGCACGAGGCCGACGGCGCCGCCGAGCACGATGTTTCGATTGACGACCGCCCAATGCAGCAGCGGCGAGTAAAGCCTGTGCAGGATCTGCATGATCCTGGTCTCGGTTTCCTCGACATGGGCGGGCAGGATGATCGCCGACAGCGCCGGGGTGACAGTGAACGTCGCAAACAGCCCTCCCGCAAGCGCATATGCATAGGTGCGCGCCATCGGTCCGAAGATATTGCCCTCGACGCCTGACAGCGTGAACAGCGGCAGGAAGGCCGCGATGATGATGGCCGCTGCAAAGAAGATCGAGCGCGAAACGTCGGCCGCGGCGCTGAGGATGGCATGGCTCTTCATGCCGAACAGCGTCTCATGCGACATCTGCTCGGCTTCCGACATCGGCGTGGTCTGGGTCAGACGTCGAAAGATCGCCTCCACCATGATGACGGTGGCATCGACAATCAAGCCAAAATCGATGGCGCCGACCGACAGCAGGTTCGCCGATTCTCCGCGGAGCACCAGGATGATCACGGCGAAGAACAGCGCGAACGGAATGGTGGCGCCGACGATCAGCGCGCTGCGCAGATCGCCGAGGAAGATCCACTGCAGCAGCACGATCAAGAGAATGCCGACCACCATGTTGTGCAGCACGGTGTGGGTGGTGAGCTCAATCAGGTCCCCGCGGTCGTAGATCCGCTCGATGCGCACGCCGGGCGGCAGGATGCTGGAATTGTTGATGGTTTGAACGAGTTGGTGGACGCGCTTGATGGTCGGCGAGCTCTGCTCGCCGCGGCGCATCAGGACGATGCCCTGCACGATGTCGTCGGAATCGTCGATGCCGGCAATGCCCAGACGTGGCTTCTGGCCGACGGTAACGGTGGCGACGTCCTTGACCAGCACCGGATTGCCGTTGGTTTGCGAGACCATCGTGTTGGCGAGGTCGTCGATCGAGCGGATCAGGCCGACGCCGCGCACGACGGCCGATTGCTGGCCGATATTGACGGTGTTGCCACCAACATTGACGTTGGAATTGCCGACCGCCTGGAGCAATTGCGGCAGCGTCAGACCGTTGGCGACCAGCTTGTTGAAGTCGACCTGGAGCTCGTAGGTCTTGCTCCTGCCGCCCCAGCCGGTGACGTCGATGACGCCGGGGACGGCGCGAAACCGCCGCTGCAGGATCCAGTCCTGAATGGTCTTGAGATCCAGCACGCTGTAGTTCGGCGGACCTACGAGACGGTAGCGGAAGATCTCGCCGATCGGGCTGAGCGGCGAGATCTGCGGCTGCACGTTGCCCGGTAGCGGAGCGAGCTGCGCCAGGCGGTTCAACACCTGCTGCAACGCCTCGTCATAAGTGTAGGCGAAGGAGAATTGGAGTTTGATGTCGGAGAGACCGTAGAGCGAGATGGTGCGAATGGTCGTCAGATTTTTCAGGCCAGCGACCTGGGTCTCGATCGGGATCGTGATGTAGCGCTCGATCTCCTCTGCCGACAGGCCCGGACTCTGCGTCACGATGTCGACCATCGGGGGGGTCGGATCGGGATAGGCTTCGATGTTGAGCTGGTTGAACGCGATCAGGCCGCCGATCAGGACGGCGACGAACATGCCGACCATCAGAAAGCGCCGGTTTACGGCAAGGGCAACGAGACGATCCATCAGCTCTTCAGTTTTCTTGGGTCGTCGATCAGCTGCCGGACGCCGCGCGGTCGATGAACAGGCTGCCCTTGGTGACGATCTGCTCGCCAGGTTTCAGATTGCTGGTGACCTCGACGAGGTTGCCGTTGATGAGGCCGATCTTGATCTGGCGCAGCTCGACCGATTTGTCCTCGCGCGCGACCCAGATGCGGACCTTGTCGGCTTCATAGATCAAAGCCTGTTTCGGCACCGCCGGCGCGGCACGGTCGCCGGCCGAGTAGATCGTGACGTTGGCGAACATCTCCGGCTTGAGCAGGCCGTCCTTGTTGTCGATGGTGGCTCGGACCAGGAGACGGCGGGTGTTGGGATCGATCGCGGCGGCGACGTAGTTGATCCTGGCGGTCAGCGGCCGGCCGGGCAGCGCCATCACGTTGACGCTGATATCCTGACCGATGCACACCGCGGCCGCATCACTCTCGCGCACGAAGGCGGTGAGCCACACCGTGGAGAGGTCGCCGATCACGAAGACCGGATCGCTGGCACCGGAACTGACGTACTGGCCAGGGCCGATCTTGCGCTGCACGACTGTGCCCGCGATCGGCGAATAGATCGTGATTTCCGGATTAATGACACCCTTTTCCTGGAACGCCTTGATGGTCTCGTCCGTGAAGCCGAGGATGCGCAGCTTGTTGCGCGCCGCTTCCAGCGCCGTCACCGAGGAGCGCATGTCGTTCTGCGCCTGAACCTGGGTCGCCTCCGCCTGCTGATAGTCCTTCAGCGGAATGGCATGGCCCTCATAGAGGTCCTTAGCGCGCTTGAACTGGATGTCGGAGAGCTCAAGCGCCGACCTCGCCTTGTTCTGCGACGTCATGGCCGCGACGAAATCGTTCTGAGCCTGCACCGTGTCGGCGGCCTCGATCGTGAACAGCGGTTGGCCTTGCTTCAGCATCTCACCCGGCTTGGCGAGCAGCTTGGTGACGCGGCCCGCATAGGGCGAGAACACCGGCGTCGAACGGTCCTCGTCGACCGCGACTTTGCCCTCGGTGACATACTCGGCCCGGAAGCTCTTGGCCTTGACCGGCTCGATCGTCAGCGTCGCCCATTCGGACGCCGTCGGTGTGAAGGTCTGCGCATTCCTGCGCGATTGGCTCGAGATTTCGGAGTGTTTCTTTTCCTTAGATCCCGAATACAGGAAGCCGTAGGCCCCGGCACCGGCGAGCGCTAGTAAAACTACGGAGGTGATCACCCGTTGTTTTGTAAGCACCTGCAATCGCTTGGTATTTTCAACCACCATTGAGCCCGGTCGTGTTTGCGACGATCTCGGCAAATGACTGCCTTATCGGTCGCGCTAATAGTGCCGAATTCCGATTTCAAACAACCTAAAAAACGCTAGGCGCCTCTTGGTCGACGTTAAAATTTCGCGATGTGTCAGCTTCATGTCAGCTTCGCGCCGGCCACTGTGCCGGATGAGTGCCGAGCGGCATCGCCGGACGTCTCCATTGTGCCGGCGTCGTCGATAGCACCGCCGAATGGCGCACCGCCTTCAACATGCCGAAGCCAGATGGCATGCTCTCGATGAACGCAGCATGTATGGCCTCCCCCGTAAGATCCGGGGTGTCCAGTCCGCCGTCAAGCCGGCCGAGATTCCAAAGCCAGCGTCCGGTCTGCGCCAGCGACACGCGGACGTGCCAGCTGCCACCTTCGCGGGCTTGGCGCACTTTGGCCATCATGGCGCCGAACGCCATCAGATAGCCGGTGGCGTGGTCGAGCATCTGCGCCGGCAATTCCTTGGGACCGTCGATGCCGGCGGCCTGTCCCTCCGCCTGGTTAAAGCCGGTCGCGGTCTGCACCAGTGAATCGAAGCCGCGCCGCTCCGCCCACGGGCCGGCATGACCATAGGCCGACAGCGTGACATAGACGATGCCGGGATTGATTTGCGCTGCGTCCTCCGGCGCGAAGCCGAGGGCGGCAAGCGCGCGCGGGCGGTAGCCTTGCGAAAAGACGTCGGCGTCTTTCAACAGGGCGCGCAATTGCGCCCTGCCCGCCGCGCTCTTCAGGTCGATGAAGGTGGTGAGCTTGCCGCGGCCGGTGTCGATGGTGAGCCAGGGAATGGCGGGTAGTTCGGGCCCTGAGACGAGCAGCACGTCCGCGCCGTGCGCAGCGAGCGTGCGGCCTGCGACAGGGCCCGCGATGACGCGGGAGAGATCGAGCACGCGCAGGCCCGCGAGCGGACGATCGCTGTTCGACAATCCCAGCGGCCACGGTTTCGCCGGGGCCTCGCCGATCTTCTCGATCGAGACCAGCGGTAGTTCGGCGAGCGCACGCGCCTGCGGCAGCGCCGACCATTCGTCGTAGCTGCGCATCAGGGCAACGACGCCGCCTGCGGCGTAAGCCGCAGCCTCGAAATCCTCGCCGTTCCATTGCATGAGCGCCGCCTGCACCTTCTCGCGCTCGGGCACGCAGCGGAGCACCTTGCAGACGGCCTCGCGGTGATGCGGGAAATTGGTGTGGCAGCGGACGAAGCGGCCATCGCCGGTCCTGTAGACGCCGGCGATGGCGTCCCACGCCGGGGGCGGCGGCTTGTCGTCGACGCGCAAATAGCGCTCGGATCGGCATTCGACGACCGCATGACGCATGTCGACGGAGACGTCCTGCGCCTCGCCGCTGCGCAGTCGCCAGATCTCCGCGGCGGCGAGGCCGGCGGCGGCGATCGTCGTCTGCCCGGCGACAGCGACGCGAAACGAGGATGGGATCTGCGGCTCCTCACCGGTCAGCTGCACGCGGTCGAGCGCAGCCGGATCGCCGCCGACGGAGGTCCAGATATCCCTGAGAATGCCGGCGGCACTTTGCATGGCCGCTTTTCTCCCGTTTGTTTGAGCATGGTCTTCGCGCAAACGCATTCGTCGTTTGTCGCGAGGGAAAACCGTTACACGCTTTGCTGGATCATGCGCTAATTTTCACGACCATCTCATGATCGCAGAAAGGATTGCAATGGCCGCCATCGATCCCCTCACCGCGGGTGCCGTGTTCGTCGCAACGGCGGCCACCGACGCGGTCTATGTGATGTTCACCTCGGCCGTGGTTGCGCGAAAGCGCGTGCCGGCCGCGACTTGGAGCGCAATCTGGTATATGCTCTCCTCCTACGCGGTGATCAGCTACACCGAAAACGCCTTCTATGTCGCCTTCGCCGCGACAGGTTCCTGGGTCGGCGCCTACGTCTCGCTGACCTTCCTGCACCGCCCGCCCGGCGGCCCGCCGGTGGGAGCGGCGCCGGAGTGAGGGCGGCGCCTCTCTCCATATCGTTGGAGAATTCAGCATATCTCCCAAAAGAGCTACACTCCCGGCAAGACAACAAGGAAAACCAGACAATGGATCTCGGTCTCAAAGGAAAGAACGCCATCGTGCTCGGCGGCACGCGCGGCATCGGACGGGCGATCGCGGCGACACTCGCCGGTGAAGGCGCCAATGTCGCGGTATGCGCGCGCAACGCCGATCAGGTTGCGGCCACCGTCACTGAATTGAAGGCGAGCGGAATCCGTGCGACCGGCAGTCCAGTCGATGCCACCGACGGCGCGGCGCTGAAAGCCTGGATCGAGAATGCCGCAAAGGAGCTCGGTGGCATCGACATGCTGTTCTCCAATGCCGGCGCAATGGCGCAGGGCCAGGATGCCGCGTCCTGGGAACAGAATTTTCGGCTCGACGTGCTCGGCGCCGTGCATGCGTTCGATGCCGCCCGGCCGTTCCTCGAAGCCAGCGGCGAGAGAAGCGGCGATGCGGTCTTCGTCATCATCTCCTCGATCTCGGCCGCACAGGCTGACCTCGCCAGCTCTTACGGCCCGATCAAGGCGGCGCTGATTCACATGGCCAAGGGACTGGCGCGGCAATATGCGAAGAAGAAGATCCGGGTCAACGTGGTGTCGCCCGGCACCGTCTATTTCAAGGGCGGCGTCTGGAGCATGATCGAGCAGAACATGCCCGAGCGCTACAAGGATGCGATGAGCCGCAATCCGACCGGCCGCATGGCGACGCCGCAGGAGATCGCGAGCGCGGCAGTGTTCTTGGCGAGCCCGGTGTCGTCGTTCACGACCGGGTCCAATCTCGTCGTGGACGGCGCAATCTCGAACCGAGTGAATTTTTGAACGCTGGTTACGAGCGCTCACCACGCATTCGATGTCGTCCTGGCTTCGCCAGGACGACATCGGGGAGAGAGCCGAAATACTCAATGAAAATCCCGCGATGGCGGCAGGATGCGGACGTTGCGGGGGTGGCGGATTTTCTGCGCCGGGCTATCCGCGTGAGCACGGGGATCGTCGTTGAGCGGCTCGATCAGGGCGGTGCCTGCCGGCACCGGATGCTTGCGGCTTAAGGCGTCGTTGGCGAGGCCGATCAGGTCGTGCGAGCGATCGATCATGCGCTGAGCGATGAGATGCGTCACCTTTTCGGGGCTGCTCTGGATGTAGCCTTCGACCAGGATGAGGCGCGCGCACATCACCTCCTTGCGGTATTGCTCCATGATCTTGGGCCACACCACGACATTGGCGATGCCGGTTTCGTCCTCCAGCGTCATGAACACGACGCCGCTGGCGCTGCCCGGCCGCTGCCGCACCAAGACCACGCCGGCGCAGCGGACGCGGCGCCGCTCGTTCTCATGGTTGACATCCTTGCAGGCGATGACGCGCTCGCGCGAGAACATCTCGCGGAGGAATTCCATCGGGTGGCCCTTCAGCGACAGGCGAATGGTCTGATAGTCGGCGACCACTTGCTCGGCGCGCGGCATCACTGGCAGCGGCCTTGCGTGCTCGTCCGGCTGCTCGCGCGCGGTGGCCGCCTCGAACAGCGGCAGCGGCACGTCGTCCGGCAGCCGCCGCACCTGCCATAGCGCCTCGCGGCGGTCGAGCCCGAGCGAGCGGAACGCATCGGCATCCGCCAGCAGGATCAGCGCGCGCTTGGGCAGGCCGGTGTCGCGCGCGAAATCCTCGAGCGAGGTGAAGGGACGTCGGTTGCGGGCGGCGACGATGCGGTCGGCCCAGTCCTCTCTCCTGTCATTCCGGCGCGATGCGGCAGCGTCGAGCCCAGTATCCATTCCGTCAGGCGTATGCGGCCCGACGGCTTCCGGGCTCGTGCCAAGTGGCGCGCGCCCATTGCGTAATTGCGCAATGGGGAATGACGACTGAGAGCGCTTTAGCCTCTCCTCATCTTCGTCCAACCAGTGAAAGCCGTCGATCTGGCGGAAGCCGAGGCGAACGGCGCAGTATTTGCCTCTCCCCTGCTCCAGCGTGTTCTGCGCAAAACTGTAGGACACGTCGATGTCGCGCACCTCGACGCCGTTCTTGCGGGCATCCCCGACGATCTGCGCCGGAGCATAAAAGCCCATCGGCTGCGAGTTCAAGAGGCCGCAGCAGAAGGCGTCGGGGTGGTAATGCTTCAGCCATGAAGAGATATAGACGAGCTGTGCGAAGCTCGCGGCATGGCTCTCCGGAAAGCCGTAAGAGCCAAAACCCTTGATCTGGTCGAAGCAGCTTCGGGCAAAGTCGGGATCGTAGCCGCGCGCGACCATATTGCCGATCAGCTTGTCCTCGTATTTGCCGATGGTACCGACATTGCGGAAGGTCGCCATCGAGCGGCGCAGGCCATTGGCCTCCTCGGAGGTGAATTTTGCCGCCTCGATCGCGATGCGCATCGCCTGTTCCTGGAACAGCGGGACGCCCTTGGTCTTGTGCAGAACCTTGTAGAGCTCGTCCGCGGGACCATGCTCGGGCGATGGCGAGGGATAGCTCACTTTCTCCTGACCGTTCCGCCGCCGTAAGTACGGATGCACCATATCGCCCTGGATCGGCCCCGGACGTACGATCGCGACTTCGATGACGAGATCATAGAACGTCCGCGGCTTCAACCGCGGCAGCATGTTCATCTGTGCGCGGCTTTCGACCTGGAACACGCCGAGCGATTCCCCGTCGCAAAGCATGTCATAGACTTTGGGGTCGTCCTGCGGAACGCTCGCCAGCACCCAGCGCTCGCCCTTGTGCTCCGCGATCAAATCAAAACACTTGCGGATGCAGGTCAGCATGCCCAGCGCCAGCACGTCGACCTTCATCATGCTGAGCGCGTCGACGTCGTCCTTATCCCATTCGATGAACGTGCGGTCGTCCATCGCGGCATTGCCGATCGGCACATAGGTGTCGAGCCGGTCCTGCGTCAGCACATAACCGCCGACATGCTGGGAGAGATGGCGCGGGAATTCGATCAGTTCGGTTGCGAGCTCGACCGCGAGGTTGATCATGGGATTGTTGGGATCGAGTCCGGCCTGCCTGACCTGCATGTCGTTAAGGCCCTTGCCCCAGCTTCCCCAGACGGTGTCGGCGAGCGCGGCCGTGACATCCTCGGTCAGGCCCAGCGCCTTGCCGACGTCGCGGATGGCGCTGCGCGGGCGATAATGGATGACGGTGGCGATGATCGCGGCGCGGTGGCGGCCGTAGCGACGATAGACATATTGCATCACCTCCTCGCGCCGCGAATGCTCGAAATCGACATCGATATCGGGGGGCTCCAGCCGCTCCTTGGAGATGAAGCGCTCGAACAACAGATCGACCTTGGTTGGATCGACCGAGGTGATGCCGAGCACGTAGCACACGGCCGAGTTCGCCGCCGATCCCCGCCCCTGGCACAGGATATTCTGGCTGCGCGCGTAGCGCACGATGTCGTGCACGGTGAGGAAGTAATGCGCGTATTTCAGCTCGGCAATCAGCGCGAGCTCTTTCTTCAGCGTAGCGTACAGTTTCTCGTCGATTTTGGTGACGCCGCCGAAATATTTGTCGACACCGGCCCAGGTCAGATCCTCAAGATGACCTTGCGCGGTCTTGCCCGGCGGCACCGGCTCGTCCGGATATTGGTATTTGAGCTGATCGAGCGAGAAGTCGATTGCGTCGGCAAAGCGCATGGTCTCCGCGATCGCCTCGGGGAAATCGCGGAACAGCCGCGACATCTCCTGCGGCGCCTTCAAGAACCGCTCGGCGTTGGCTTCCAGCTTCCGTCCGACCGCCTCGATCGTGGTCTTTTCCCGGATGCAGGTCAGCACGTCCTGGAGAGGACGGCGCGCGGGATGATGATAGAGCACCTCGTTGGTCGCGAGCAACGGCACTCTTGCTTTTGCCGCGAGATCATCGAGCCGCGTCATTCGGCGCCGGTCGTCGCCGCGATAGATCAGGCTCGCCGCCAGCCACACGCCCTCGGCCCGGCTGTCCTTGAGTTTTGCAAGAACATCCAGCGCCTGCGCGGGTTCGAAACGATGCGGCAGCGTCAGGACCAGGAGCTGGCCTTCCGAAAACTCGAGGAGGTCGGCGAAGGTAAGACGACACTCGCCCTTCTCGATCCGCGTGATGTCGTCGCCGCGCTTGCCCTTTGTGAGAAGCTGGCACAGCCGACCATAGGCCGCGCGGTCACGCGGATAGACCAGAATGTCCGGCGTGCCGTCGATGAAGACGATGCGCGCGCCGATCAGGAGTTTCGGCTTGTGCAGCACCTCGGCATTGTCGAGCTCCTTGTAGGCGCGCACCACGCCGGCCAGCGTGTTGTGATCGGCAATGCCGATCGCGGGAATGCCGAGGATGCTGGCCTGATGCACATAGGCGCGCGGATCCGAGCCGCCGCCCAGGAAGGAAAAATTGGTGGTGATGCCGATCTCGGCATAGGCAGGCGTATTCATGCGAAGAGACCGTGCACATACCAGCCGGGAGAAGCGGGTTTGCCGTCGTCGTCGAACACCTCCCCCTCATAAAGACCGTCGCGAAAGATCCAGAAGCGCAGGCCTTCGGCATCCTCGATGCGGAAATAATCCCGCGTGAGCTGCTTGCCGTCCTGCCGCCACCATTCCATCGCGATGCGCTCGGGCCCTTCCACCCGCACCACCGCATGCAGCGCGCGGCGCCAGGTGAATTGATGCGGCGGGCCGTCCGGCACGGTCGCGAACGGCACCTTGATCGGCTCCGGCTTGTCGAACAGCCGCAAGGGACGCAGCGGCGGCTCGTTCTCGGCCCGCGCAGGCCATTCCGCCTGCATGGCGGCGGCGAGATGATGCTGCGCCGGCGCGGCGACAACCGCGCATTCAGGGATATGGGTGTCCTGCGGCAGGTGCACGACGACGCGCTTGCCGCCGATACGCGCGGCAATGCGGTCGATCAGTGCAGCAAGCTCGTCATTGTCGTGGACATGGGCATCGAGATCGCGCTGCTCCTGCACCACGATTTCTGTACGGCTCGCCGACAGCCGCACCATGTCAAAGCCGAAGCCGGGATCGAGCGGGTCGGCGAGCGCATCGAGACGCTCGCGAAACAACCGGTCGATCACCGCGCTGCGCGTCACCGGACGCCCGGTCTCGACCGTGATTGCGCGCACCACGCCATCGGTGCGGAAGAACGCGGCTTCCAGGCGTCGCGCGCCCTTGCCCTGCTTCTCCATGGATGCGATCAACGTGTCGGCAAGCCGCGACAGCGTCATCGCGATCATGGTGTCGGTCGCGATCGGCTCGGCGAAACGTTTTTCCACGATGTAGTCGGGCAGCGGTTTTCGCGGGTTGATCGGCGCATCGCCCTGCCCCAGCGCATGCGCCAGCAGCGTGGAGAACCGGGCGCCGAACCGCGCCGTGATCTCGCTCGGCGAGCGCGAGGCGACGTCGCCGATAGTCTTCAAACCGGCGCGACGCAAGCCTGTGGTGATGACTTCACCTGCACCGAGCGCGGAAATCGGAAATCGGCTGATCGCCGCCGCCTCCTCGCCATCGGCCACGATGGTGCCCGTGGCCTGCCGCGTCAGCGTGCGTGCGCAGATCGAGGTGCCGGCGATCGCCGCGCTGATGGCAAACCCCTGCCGGGCCAATGCGCGAACCAACGTCCGCAACAACGCGGCCTCACCACCGAACAGATGCGCGCAGCCGGTGATGTCCAGGAACAGGCCGTGCGGCGGATCGAGCGCCACCAGCGGTGTGAAGCGGTCGCACCAGTCCGCGACATCGCTGAGCGTCTTCGCATCGGCGACGATATCGGCGTCGAACACTTTCAGGTCCGGACACATCGCCCGCGCATTGGCCAAGGGCTGGCCGATATACAGGCCGAGGCGCTCGGCGGCCTCGTCGAGCGCATGGATCACCAGCGCATTGTTGTCCTTGATGACGACGATGCTTGGATCATTGCTCTTATGCAGTCCGACGTTCCCAAAGAACCGCTGAATCCGGTCGATGGGCAGGCGCGGCAGCCACAGGCTGAGAATACGTCGACGGCTCACTGAACTGGCACTCATCACATTTCCATTCCATGATCCACCGGCCACATGGGCCATGACGATTGCGCAAGAGCTCGGCATCGAAGCGCGGCGCGCCCCAGGCACTCGACACCGGGCCCGGCGGTGAATGCGCTGCGCGCAGCATCCATCGTGTTTCCGCGGTCGAGGGCAGCGGCTGCGCCGCCATGCGCAGCAAGAGCCCGGTGACGCCGGAAGCTTGCGCGGCCAGCGTCAGCTTGCGGCTCGCCACGAGATCGAACTGCCTGGTCTCGCCCCAGAGCTCGAGCACCACAGCCCCCAGCGCATCGCAGGCGAGCGCGTCGGCTGAGGTGCGCAGTGCGCTCTCGACATCAGCGGCGCGCACCATCACCACGCGGCGCGGATCGAGACCGAACTCGGCGAGCCCGCTCATCGACAGCGCGCCGGTTTCGATTTCCGAAAAATCCTGCCGCACCCATAGCAACGGCCGGTGCGCCGAGACGCGGCCCGCAAGCCCCATGACAAAGCCCGTTGCGGACGTCCCCTGCCGGCCCTCACAAAACACCTCATGGATCGCCGCACGTGCGAGCCCGCCCTTCAGCGCGCTGTCCGCCTCGCTGTGGCCGAGCGTGATGCGATCGCGCTGATGCACGACCTCCGCCGTCTCGATGCGCTCGATCTGGCTGCGCAAGGTCGCAAGCGCGCTTCTGCGTGCGCCGCTCATGCTCGCCGCTCCTTCAGGGGTGATTGCCGGTGGCTCTCAAAAAGAGAACCAGCGGCTGGCTCATTTGTTCATGATATGTTCTAATATAAAGCTAACGCCGCCCTGGGAGTCAATCGAATTGGCGCGCTTTGGGATTCATGAGTGGAATCAAAGGGATTCAAACATGGACGTACAACGCAAGCTGGAAATCCTGGCGGATGCTGCCAAGTACGACGCATCCTGCGCCTCCAGCGGCACCGAGAAGCGGGATTCCAGCGACGGCAAGGGCATGGGCTCGACCGCGCCGGGCATGGGCATCTGCCATTCTTACGCGCCGGATGGACGCTGCATCTCCCTGCTCAAGGTGCTGCTGACCAATGCCTGCAATTACGATTGCCTCTATTGCGTCAACCGCGCCTCCTCGAACGTAGCACGCGCCCGCTTCACCATCGACGAGGTCGTCAAGCTGACGCTCGACTTCTACCGGCGCAATTACATCGAGGGCCTGTTTCTCTCCTCCGGCATCATCCGCAGCCCCGATTACACAATGGAGCAAGTGGTCAGCGTCGCGCGAAAACTGCGCGAGGAGCATCACTTCCGCGGCTACATCCACCTCAAGACCATTCCCGAAGCCGACGATGCGCTGATCGCAGCAGCCGGCCAATATGCCGACCGTCTCTCCATCAACATCGAGATGCCGCAAGAGACGAGCCTTAAGCAATTCGCGCCGGAGAAGGACGTGCGCGCAATCCGTCGCACCATGGGCCGGCTGCGGCTCAAGCTCGACGAAGCCGAGGAAGGCCGCAGCGCGAAAACGAAGGCCAAGCCGCAGCGCTTTGCGCCGGCTGGGCAAAGCACGCAGATGATCGTCGGCGCCGACACGGCCTCCGATCACACCATTCTCCACAGCAGCGCCAATCTCTACGGCGCCTACCGCCTGCGACGCGTCTATTATTCCGCGTTCAGCCCGATCCCCGACGCCAGCCGCGCTTTGCCGCTGGTGCAGCCGCCGCTGCTGCGCGAGCACCGGCTCTACCAGGCCGACTGGCTGATGCGGTTCTACGGCTTCGACGTCGGCGAGATCGTCGACGACAGCGCGATGCTGCCGCTCGAGATCGATCCAAAGCTCGCCTGGGCGCTGCGCCACCGCGACCGCTTTCCGCTCGACGTCAACCGCGCCAGCCGCGAGGAATTGCTGCGCGTGCCGGGCTTCGGCACCAAAGCAGTCGAACGCATCATCGCGACACGGCGCACGACAACGATCCGCCTCGCCGATCTCGCGCGGCTGCATGTGCCCCGGCACAAGGCGCTGCCGTTCATCGTCCTCAGCGATCACCGGCCGCCGCCACACCGCCTCGATGAGGCGCGGCTGATCGAACGGTTCAAACCAAAGGCAACGCAACTGGGGTTTGGCTTCTGATGCAGTTCATCATCCTCGACAACGAAACCGATTTCGACGGCTGGCGCAAAGCCGCGCGGAGTCTCGTGCTTCACCACGTGCCGCCCAGCGATGTCACCTGGACTGTGCAAGGCGGCGAAGCCGAGCTGTTCGCCCCGTCTTCGCCATCTCCGATCCTCGAAGTGAACGACGGCACCTTCAACGTATCAGGCAAATTCGTCGAACTGGCCAAAGCAGCAATCCTGCACCGCGACCGCGAACGCTTTGCGATCCTCTATCGCCTGCTGTTTCGGCTGAAGGACAATCACGATCTCATCGAGGTCGCAACCGATCCCGATGTCGCGCAAGTCACGGCCATGGCGAAGGCAGTCTACCGCGACGAGCACAAGATGCATGCCTTCGTGCGCTTCCGCGAAATCGGCAGGGAACGCCAGGCTCATTACGTCGCCTGGTTCGAGCCGGAACATCACATCGTCGAGCTCGCCGCGCCATTTTTCGCCAAGCGCTTTGCCGACATGCCCTGGTCGATCCTGACGCCCGACCTCTGCGCGCATTGGGATGGCCACGCACTCTCGTTCACGCCGGGCGTCAGCAAGAGCGAGGCGCCCGGCGAAGACCGGCTGGAGGAAACCTGGCGGCGCTACTATGCCAGCATCTTCAATCCGGCCCGCCTCAAGGTGAAGGCGATGCAGGCCGAGATGCCGAAGAAATACTGGAGGAACCTGCCCGAGGCTTCGATCATTAAGCCCTTGATCGAGGATGCCGAGCGCATGACCGGCGCCATGATCGCCAATGCCGCAACCGATCCGCACAAGCCTCAGAAGCGGCCGGAGGCTCCGATGAAACGCAAGACCACAACCGACGATCTCGACGCGCTTCGCGAGGAGGCCGCGCATTGCCGCGCCTGCCATCTCTACAAGGACGCGACCCAAACCGTGTTCGGCGAAGGCCCGAAGTCCGCCAACATCATGCTGGTCGGCGAGCAGCCCGGCGACAAGGAAGACCTCGCCGGCCATCCCTTTGTCGGCCCGGCCGGCCAGATGCTCGATCGCGCGCTGGAGGAAGCCGGCGTCGATCGCAAGAAGGTCTATGTCACCAATGCCGTCAAGCACTTCAAATTCGTGCCGCGCGGCAAGATCCGCCTGCACCAGAAGCCGAATACGCCGGAGATCCGGGCGTGCCGGCAATGGTATGAGCGGGAGCTGGCGGCCGTTCAGCCCGATCTCGTCGTCGCGATGGGCGCCACCGCCGCGCAAAGCGTGTTCGGCAAGATCACGCCCATCGGCAAAAACCGAGGCCGGTTGATCGACCTTCCCGACGGGCGCAAGGCTTTGGTGACGGTGCACCCGTCTTATCTGCTGCGGCTGCCCGATCCCGAGGCCAAGGTGCTGGAATATCAGCGCTTTGTCGAAGATTTGAAGATCGCGGCCGGCTTGCAGAAGAAGGCTGCACGGGCTGCTTAAATACTGGCAGGAAGGCGGCTTTCACGCCTTGGTTGTCATTCAGCCTTCAAATCCATCGCGGACAATACCCTTACCTGAAGGTTAAGGGGCGTCCAGAGATGACCGATGTAGCATTCGACCGCGCGGTAACAGATCGCGCGCCCGTCCAGCCGGCGTCGCGGCCAAATCTCGACAAGGGCTTCAATCCGCTGACGCTGATCCTGTTCTTCGGCATCCTCGCCGCGGGCGCGCTGTTCGTCGCCTACAGCATCTATGTCGACATCAACGCGACTGGCACGCGGGTGACGACCTACCTGCCCTACATCCTCCTATTCGTCGCGCTCCTCATCGCGCTCGGCTTCGAGTTCGTCAACGGCTTCCACGACACCGCCAATGCGGTGGCCACCGTGATCTACACCCATTCGCTGCCGGCCGAAGTCGCGGTGATGTGGTCGGGCTTCTTCAACTTCCTCGGCGTGCTCTTGTCCTCCGGCGCGGTCGCATTCGGCATCGTCTCGCTGCTGCCGGTCGAGCTGATCCTCCAGGTCGGCTCCAGCGCCGGTTTCGCCATGGTGTTCGCGCTTCTGATCGCCGCGATCCTGTGGAATCTCGGCACCTGGTTCTTCGGACTGCCCGCCTCGTCCTCGCACACGCTGATCGGCTCGATCATCGGCGTCGGCGTCGCCAACGCCGTCATGCGCGGCCGCGACGGCACCTCGGGCGTGGACTGGAGCAAGGCGACCGAGATCGGTTACGCGCTGCTGCTCTCGCCGCTGTTCGGCTTCATTTGCGCCGCCGTGCTGCTGCTGCTGCTCAAGTTCATCGTGCGCAATCCGTCTCTGTACGCGGCACCTGAGGGCAACAAGGCGCCGCCACTCTGGATCCGGGGCCTACTGATCCTGACCTGTACCGGCGTCAGCTTCGCCCACGGCTCCAATGACGGCCAGAAGGGCATGGGCCTGATCATGCTGATCCTGATCGGCACCGTGCCGACGGCTTACGCCCTCAACCGGGCGCTGCCGGAATCTCAGGTCGCCCAGTTCCAGAAGGCCTCCGAAGCTGCCTCCAAGGTGATCTCGGCGAAAGGCGCCGGCCACAGCATCATCGGCGATCCCCGCCCGGCGGTGACGCAATACATCGCCCTGCACGAGCTCAACGATGGTACCTATCCCTCGCTCGCCGTGCTGGTGAAGGACGTCGGCGATCAGGTCGCTCGATACGGCACGCTGAGCAAGGTACCCGCCGAAGCCGTCGGCAACACCCGCAACGACATGTACCTGACCTCCGAAGCGATCCGCTTCCTGATGAAGGACAAGGCGAACGATCTCAACAAGGACGAGATCGCGGTGCTCAACACCTACAAGGGCTCGCTCGACGCTGCGACGAAGTTCATCCCGACCTGGGTGAAGATCGCCGTCGCCATCGCGCTCGGCCTCGGCACCATGATCGGCTGGAAGCGCATCGTCATCACCGTCGGCGAGAAGATCGGCAAAAGCCATCTCACCTATGCGCAGGGAGCCTCGGCCGAGCTCGTGGCCGCCGCCACGATCGGCGCCGCCGACGTGTTCGGCCTGCCCGTCTCGACCACTCACGTGCTGTCGTCCGGCGTCGCCGGCACCATGGCGGCCAACGGCTCGGGCCTGCAATGGTCGACCATCCGCAACCTGTTGATGGCCTGGGTGCTGACGCTGCCCTGCGCGATCATGTTGTCGGCCACGCTCTACGTGATCTTCTCGCGGATCTTCTGAGAAGAACGACACTCCATAAATGCGGATGGCCGGGCTTAGCCCGGCCATTTGCATTCAAGATTGTCATTCCGGGACGGCTCGAAGAGCCGAACCCGGAATCTCGAGATTCCGGGTCTGGTCCTGCGGACCATCCCGGAATGACGACTCAGAAGCCTTAAGACGCCGCCAGCTGCTCCTCCACCAGCTTCACCCAGTAGGACGTACCGAAGACGATCGCCTCGTCGTCGAAATTGTAGGCGGGGTGATGCAGGCCGGCGCTGTCGCCGTTGCCGCAGAAGATGAACGCTCCAGGCCGCGCTTCCAGCATATAGGCAAAATCCTCGCCGCCCATCAGCGGCGGCATCTCGTGCACGTTGGCATCGCCTGCGACCTGCTTGGCGATGCGCGTTGCCACCTCGGTCTCCGCGGCGTGGTTGTTCACCACCGGATAATTGCGTTTGTAGCGCAGATCGATCTTGGCGCCGGTGATCTGCGCCACGCCGGCCACAACTTCGCGGACGCGCTTCTCGACCAGCTGGCGCACCTCCGGCGACAGCGTGCGGATAGTGCCCCTCAGCGTCGCCGTTTGCGGAATGACGTTGCGGGCATTGCCGGCGTGGAACTCGCAGATCGAGATCACGGCCGATTCCAAGGGATCGACGCTGCGCGCGACGATCGATTGCAGGGCAGTGATCACCTGTGCACCGACCAGCACGGAGTCCACGCATTTGTGCGGACGCGCGGCATGGCCGCCGACGCCCTCGATCAGGATGTCGACCTCGTCGGTCGCCGCCATGATCGGTCCCGGCCGGATCGCAAACGAGCCGATCGGGATGCCCGGGCCGTTGTGCATGCCATAGACCTGCTCGATGCCGAAACGCTCCATTAGGCCATCCTTGACCATGGCCTCGCCGCCGGCGCCGCCCTCCTCGGCCGGCTGGAAGATCACCACGGCATCGCCGGCGAAGTTGCGGGTCTCGGCCAGGTAGCGCGCCGCGCCCAGCAGCATCGCGGTGTGGCCGTCATGGCCGCAGGCGTGCATCTTGCCCGGGTTCTTCGAGGCGTAAGGCAGGTTGGTCTGCTCCTCGACCGGGAGCGCATCCATGTCGGCGCGCAGGCCGATCACCTTGAGCCCGTCGCCGGCCGGCTTGCTGCCTTTGATGACGCCGACCACGCCGGTCTGGCCGAGGCCAGTCACGACCTCATCGCAGCCGAACTCGCGCAGGCGGTCAGCGATGAATGCTGCGGTGCGGTGAACCTCGTACAGCAGCTCCGGATGCTGATGGATGTCCCGGCGCCAGGCCTGAATATCGGGTTGGAGGTCGGCGACGCGGTTCACGATAGGCATGGAGCATCTCAAGCTTTTTTGGGAACACAGGATTGTCCTACCATGCAAGCGCCGGTCCACCTAACTCCCGTGGATCGAAGGTAACCTGTCCTTTCGTCATGGCCGGGCTTTTAGCCAGCTTGTCTTGGCCATCTACGTCCGACTATTACGACAGAAAGCGCGTGGATGGCCGGGACAAGCCCTGGCATGACGCCTGTTGGGATGGACGCAGAATGCCAAGACGGCTCGAAGGTGAGTTTGACTACATTATCGTCGGAGCCGGCACGGCGGGATGTATTGTCGCGAACCGGCTGTCGGCCGATCGCAACAACCGCGTCCTCATCCTCGAAGCCGGCGGCGACGACAACTGGATCTGGTTCCACATCCCGGTCGGCTATCTCTTCGCGATCGGCAATCCGCGCTCGGACTGGATGTTCAAGACGGAAGCCGAGCCGGGCTTGAACGGCCGCGCGCTCGCCTATCCCCGCGGCAAGGTGATCGGCGGCTGCTCGGCGATAAACGCCATGATCTCCATGCGCGGGCAGGCTGCCGACTACGACCATTGGCGCCAGCTCGGGCTGACCGGCTGGGGCTATGACGACGTGCTGCCGCTGTTCAAACGGCTGGAGGATCATTTCCTTGGGCCGAGCGAGCATCATGGCACAGGAGGCGGCTGGCGCATCGAGGCGCCGCGGCTGTCGTGGGACATTCTCGACGCCGTTGGGGACGCCGCCGAGGAGATGGGCATCAAGCGCATCCCGGACTTCAACACCGGGGACAACGAAGGCACCAGCTATTTCCACGTCAACCAGAAGCGCGGCCGGCGCTGGTCGTCGGCGCGCGGCTTCCTCAAGCCCGCGCTGAACCGTCCCAATCTGCGGCTGGAAAAGCATGTGCTGGTCGACCGCCTGATCATCGAGCAGGGTCGCGCCGTCGGCGTGCGCTTCATCCAGAACGGCGAGATCATCGAGGCGCGCGCCAAGCGCGAGGTGATCCTCTCGGCCGGCTCGATCGGCTCGGTGCAGGTGCTGCATCGCTCCGGCATCGGCCCCGCCGACTGGCTTTCGCCGCTCGGCATCGACATCGTCGTGGACCGGCCCGGCGTCGGGCGCAACTTGCAGGATCACCTCCAGCAGCGCGCGATCTACAAGGTCGAAGGGGTGCGCACGCTGAACGAGACCTATTACAACCTGTTTCGCCGCGGCCTGATGGGGCTCGACTACGCGTTCCGCCGCCGCGGGCCGCTGACCATGGCGCCATCGCAGCTCGGCATCTTCACGCGCTCCGATGCGACGCGCGCACGCGCCAACATCCAGTTTCACGTGCAGCCGCTGTCGCTCGACAAGTTCGGCGATCCCCTGCACCGCTTCCCCGCGATCACGGTGAGCGCGTGCAATCTCCAACCGACCTCTCGCGGCACCGTGCGGGTGCGCTCGGCAACGCCTGACGAGAAGCCGATCATTGCGCCGAACTACCTGTCGACCGACGACGATCGCCAGGTCGGCGCCGACGCCATCCGCACCACGCGACGCCTGATGCAGCAGAAGGCGCTGGCAAAATACCGCCCGATCGAATATCTGCCCGGCCCCTCCGTCGGCGACGACGATGCCTCGCTTGCGAAGGCTGCCGGCGACATCGGCACCACCATCTTCCATCCCGTCGGCACCGCGAAGATGGGCGCGGCGAACGATCCGATGGCGGTGGTCGACGAACGCCTGCGCTTCTACGGCCTCGGCGGTCTCCGCATCGTCGATGCCTCGATCATGCCGACCATCACCTCGGGCAACACCAACACGCCGACCGCGATGATCGCGGAGAAAGGTGCGGCGATGATTTTGGAGGATGCGAAGTAGCATCCGGCCACCATGATCAATCCGTACCGCTTTTCAATCGGCCCAGCCGACGCGCAGATCGCCATGTTGCAATGGGGCGAGAGCGGGAAACCACCTGCCCTGCTCCTGCATGGCACTGGCTTCGTCGCTGACGTCTGGGACGAGGTCGCGCGCGAGCTTGCATCGACCTACACCGTCTATGCGCTCGACCGGCGCGGCCACGGCGCCAGCCACAAGCCCGGCGCCTATCACTTCCTGGATTACGCCGATGACGTGTGCCGGGTGATCGAGACACTCGAGCTGCGCGACGTCTATGGCATCGGCCACAGTGCTGGTGCGACCGACCTACTGCTCGCGGCAAAACTTCATCCCGGATGCTTCACGCGCCTGTTCGTGATGGAGCCGACCGTGATGGACCCGCGCGCGGCGCGCTCCGGCGCATTGAGCGACGAATCCCTTTCCCGCGTGCACGGCACGCTGCGGCGACGGGCCGAATTCGAGAACGCTGAGGCCGTCTTCGCGCGCTACCGCGCGGCGCCGGCATTTGCGGATTGGACCGAGACGTCGCTTTGGGCTTACGTGCGCCACGGCTTCGTGCCGCTCGACGACGGCCGGGTAAAGCTCTGCTGCACGCCGGAGATCGAGTCGGCAATCCTGCGTCCGATCTACGAAGCGATGGAGCAGGTTTATCTTGGCGATGCCCGCGGCAATCCGTTTACCTCGCTCACCGAGATCGACTGCCCGGTGCGCGTCACGACGGCCGCGAAGTCGGGGCTCATCTATAAGGAAATGGCGGCGCGCGCCGTATCGCTGCTTCCGCGCGTCAGCACGTTGGTCTTCGATGATGCCGGGCATTGCGTGGCGCAGGAAGTGCCGGCGGCCGTGGTGCAAGCCGTGAGAGATTTTTCAAAGTAAGTCTCGTGCCCGGACGCGGCGCAGATGCGCCGCCGAGCCGGGGCCCATCTCACAGCGTACCGCGCGGCTTTCAGGGTCCCGGCTCTGCAACGCATCACCAAAAGGTGCTGCATTGCGTCCGGGACACGAGAATCTCCCCCTCACGAAATCGTCATCGCATTCGGGAATAAGACCCTGCCTCCCCCGATCACCTTCCCGAAGCCCAATTCCGGGCGAGAGGAGATGCGCGATGAGCGGACACGATCACGGGGACGACGGCGTCAGCCGCCGCAGGGTGCTGGAATGCATGACCTGGGCCGGCACCGGGGTGCTCTGGACCATCACCGGCGGCGTGCCGCGCTCGCTCGGCATCATCGATACTGCGCAAGCTGCTACCGCGGCCGCGCCCGGCATGACCTTCCTCCAGATCAGCGACAGCCATGTCGGATTCGACAAGCCGGCCAATCCCAACGCGCTCGGCACGCTGGAGGAAGCCGTGAGCAAGATCAACGCGATGCCGGTCAAGCCGTCCTTCATGATCCACACCGGCGACATCACGCATCTGTCGAAGGCCGCCGAATTCGACAATGCCGAGCGCATCATCTCGCAAACCAAGCTCGACGTGCATTACGTGCCGGGCGAGCACGACTTCATCGACGAGGAGGTGAAGCTCTATCGCGAGCGCTACGGCCATGGCACCAAGGGGCACGGCTGGTACTCGTTCGACGCCGGCGGCGTGCACTTCATCGGCCTCGTCAACGTCGTCGACCTCAAGGCCGGCGGCCTCGGCAATCTCGGCGCCGAGCAGCTCGCCTGGCTCGAGGACGATCTGCGCGGCAAGTCAAAATCGACTCCGGTCGTGCTGTTCGCGCACATCCCGCTCTGGACCGTCTATCCCGAATGGGGCTGGGGCACCGAAGACGGCGGCCGAGCGCTGGAATACGTCAAGGGCTTCGGCTCGGTCACGGTGCTCAACGGCCACATCCATCAGGTGATGCAGAAGGTCGAGGGCAACGTCACTTTCCACACTGCGCGCTCGACCGCCTTCCCGCAGCCTGCGCCGGGGGCCGCTCCCTCACCAGGACCGATGAAGGTCGATAACGCCAGGCTCCGCTCCATGCTTGGCGTTGCCAGCATCAACTTCAAGCAGAACGAGCAGCGCCTCGCCATCATCGACACGCCGCTCCAGGGCTGAGAGAAAAGCTGATCATGAAGACACTCAATCGGCGCGACTTCGGTGTCGACTTCGGTCTCGCTTTGGCCGCGGCCATCCTGTTGCCCACAACAGCTGCCCGCGCCGACGAGACGGAGGTGCATATCGACAATTTCGTTTTCCAGCCGGCCGAGCTCACGATCAAGGTCGGCACCACCGTGACCTGGACCAACAGGGACGACATCCCGCACACCGTGGTGTCGGCCGGCAAGTTCAGATCCAAGACCCTGGACACCGAGGACAAGTTCACGTTCACCTTCACCAATGCGGGCGACTACAAATATTTTTGCTCGTTGCATCCGCACATGACGGGGATGATCAAGGTTGAGTAACATCTCCAACCGAGGCACCCACGTCTTGCCCGGCCGGTTGTCCCACGCCGGCCGGGCTCAGACCTATTCGATCACGGCAAAAGAAGTAGCAAAGCAAAAGGCAAAGCGAGGCGCGATGCCCGGCAGCGACGATTTGCAGAAGGCGCAGCGCTTCCGCGAAGCGGCGCTGCCCTATCTCGACGACGTCTACACGCTCGCGCGCTATCTCTTGCGCGATGTCGCCGACGCCGAGGACGCGGTGCAGGAGTGCTATCTGCGCGCGCTGAAGCACTTTGACAGCTATCATGGACCGGCGATGAAGCCGTGGCTGTTCGCGATCCTGCGCAACGTCTGCAACGCAGAATATACGCGGCGCGCGCATTCGCACAGCGCGATCGAGGAGACGCCCGGCGCCGCCGAGCAGACACCGATCTGGCAGGAGAGCGAGGCAAGCCCTGAAACCGAAGTGCTGCGCAGCCGCGATGCCGGCGCGATCCGCAAGCTGATCGACGCGCTCGCCGAACCGTTCAAGGAAACCTTCGTGCTGCGGGAGATCAACAATCTTTCCTACCGTGAAATCGCCGAGGTCGTCGGCGCGCCCATCGGTACCGTGATGTCCCGCCTCGCCCGCGCCCGCGCCATGCTGCGCGCGGCCTGGAATGTGGAAGAGGAGCACTCAAGATGACTTGCGACGAAGCAAGGAACCTGCTTCACGCGCTGCTCGACAATGAGCTCGACGCGGGCCATGCGCGCGAGGTCGAAGCCCACATCGCAAGCTGCCCGGGTTGCGCTGCGGAGTTCGCCGCGCAGCGCGACATGCAGCGCGCGCTCGCCGACGCCAATTTGCGCTACACCGCGCCCGCAAGCCTGCGCAGCCGGATCGAGGCCTCGTTGCCCGAGCCGCAGCGCCAACAACCAAGCCGCCGCTCCGTGCTGCGCGGCTTTGCAATGGGCTCAGCCGTCTCCGCGCTTGCTGCTTCGGGCGTCGTCGCGGTGGTGCTGCGCCAGGACGACCAGCAGCGCATCCTGTCGGAGGTCGTCTCCGCGCATCTGCGCTCGCTCCAAGCCGGTCACCTTACCGACGTGATTTCCACCGACCAGCACACCGTCAAGCCATGGTTCAACGGCAAGCTCGACGTCGCCCCGCCCGTGATCGACCTCACCGCGCAGGGTTTCACGCTCGTCGGCGGCCGCCTCGACTATATCGATGCGCGCGCCATCGGTGCCGTGGTCTACCGGCGCCGGCAGCACGTCATCAACCTGTTCGTGTCGCAGACATCGAACGCGGAATATCGCGCGCCAAAGACCGAAACCATGCAGGGCTTCAACTGCCGCCGTTGGGGCAATCGCGGCCTGAACTTCTGGGCCGTCAGCGATCTCGGCGCCGACGAGCTCGCCGAGTTCGTCGACAGGTTCGAGGCGGCGATGAAGGCGAATGTCGAGGGATAGAGGGTCTCGCCACGTTGAGACGGATCGGCGAAACTACGCCGACCGTCGCACCGCATTGTCGACCAAGGTCTTGCCGAGCGACCAGATCGCGCCGGGGACCTTGTGGCTGCCGGCGATGACGTCGTCGAAGGCGCGCTCGATCCAGGTGCAGTCTTCCTCGGTGATGGTGAGCGGCGGCAGCAGCTTGATGGTGTGGCTGCCGTGGCCGGCGACCTGGGTCAGAATCTTGTGATCCTTGAACAGCGGCACCGTGATGAGCTGGCAGAACAGGCCCTTGTTGGCGGTCTCCAGTACGTTCCAGGAAGCGCGAAGGCGCAGCGACTTCGGCGGGCCGAACTCGACGCCGATCATCAGCCCCTTGCCGCGGACTTCCTTCATCAGCTCGTAGCCGGGCACCATGCGCGTCAGCGCGAGGCGCAGCTCGGCGCCGCGCTTGGCGGCGGACTCGATCAGCTTGTCGGACTCCATGACGTCAAGCGTGGCGATGCCCGCAGCCATGGCGAGGTCGTTCTTGGAGAAGGTGGAGCCGTGCACCACCGCACGATCCATCTGGTTGAAGATCTTGTCGAACATGCTCTTGCGCGTCAGCACCGCGCCGACTGGGACGTGGCCGCCCGACAGCGATTTCGACAGTAGCACCATGTCGGGCTCGACGTTCCAGTGCTCGACCGCAAGGAAGCGGCCGGTGCGGCCCATGCCGGTCTGGATCTCGTCGGCGACGAACAACGTGCCGTATTTCTTGCAGAGCGCGGCCGCGCCGGGCAGGAACTCATCGGTGGGCATGTTGACGCCCTTGCCCTGGATCGGCTCGACGACGAAGGCTGCGACCTCGCGCGAGGCCAGCGCCTTTTCGAGCGCGGCCAGATCGTTGAACGGGATCGGGGTGCAGCCCGGCAGCAGCGGCTCGAATCCGGTGCGGAAGTTCGAATCGCCCGTGAGCGACAGCGCGCCATAGGTCAGGCCGTGATAGCCGTGGGCGCAATAGACGATGCCGGGGCGGCCGGTCGCGCCGCGCGCGAACTTGATCGCTGCTTCGACGCATTCTGCGCCGGAATTGGCGAAGAACGCCTTGTCGAGATAAGGGACGTACTTCAAAAGCCGCTCGGCAAGCACGCCGGCGAGCACCGAGACATCGAACTGGACGAGATTGGGCAGGTCCGCATCGAGCACGCTCTTGAGCGCCTCACGCATCACGGGATGATTGCGCCCGATCGCAAACACGCCGAACCCGGACAAGAGGTCGAGATAGCGCGCGCCGTCGCGATCATAGAGGTACTGCCCCTGCCCTTTCTGGAACCCGACATCGTATCCGATGGTCTTCAGAACCCGAACGAACTGCTCGTTCAGATACCGATTATGCAGGGCGCTGCGCTGGGCCTGACGGTCCGCGAAGAGCTCAGACATGTCTGGATTTGGACTGTGCATCCGCTACATACTTCGGTTGAGGGCCGTCTCGTCAACTGAAAACGGACCGCTATCGAAAACGCTCTGTGCGGCCTTTTGCCCTTTTTCGGACCATCTTCGCAAGCACAGCTTTAAGCGATGTTGCACTGCCAAGGAACTATCATGCGTTTAGCCCTTTACACCGGAATAATACTGGCTGCCGGTTACACCTGTCCGACCCCCGCGCTGGCCGCAGACCCGACCGGCGACTGGCGGGTCGCCGACGGCGTCGCCAACATTCGTGTCGCCCAATGCAACGGCAGCATGTGGGGTGCCGTGTCCTGGGAAAAGCAGCCTGGCGGCCGCGACGAGAACAACCCGGATGTATCAAAAAAGAACAGGCCGACGCTGGGCATGGCGACCCTGATCGACATGAAGAAGAAGCCCGGCGTCGATCAGTGGGAGGGACAGGTCTACAACGCGAAGGACGGCCAGCTCTACAGCGCAACCATCACGCCGGCCGGTACCGACCAGCTCGAAATCAAGGGCTGCGTGATGGGCTTCCTCTGCGGGGGCGAGACCTGGACCCGGGTTGGTCCGCCGATCCCCTTGAGCCCCGCCAACGCCATGGCCAGGGGCGCGCCGAAGTCCGGTGGCGCGGCACCGAAGGCCCAGGGAACGACGGGCGCCACAGCACCTGCCCCCGCTGCTCCGAAAGCCGCCGGCGCAGCCAAGGCCGGTCAGAAGGGCGCCGCCGACCCGATCGGCGACATCTGCCTACTCCCTGAGATTGCGGGGTTTGCCCATTAGGGCCGGCTGGAACAGCAGCACGGCGGCAAGCGTCGTCACCAGGGAGAGTGCGAGCAGCTTGCCCATGCTGGATGTGCCGGGATGGCTCGACAGCCACAGGCTGCCGAACGCGGTCGCCGTCGTCAGCGCGCTGAAGAAGATCGCGCGTGTCAGGCTGGTCTGGAGAAGGTTCGTCCTGCCCGAGCGCCACGCTACGACGTAATAGATCTTGAAGGCGACGCCGACGCCGAGCAGCAGCGGGAATGCGACGATGTTGGCGAAGTTGAGTGGCAGGCCGATCAGCACGCAGATCTCGAGCGTCACCGCCCCGGCAACCAGGAGCGGCACCAGCGTCATCAGCACGTCGACGAACCGGCGTAACGTGACCCACAAGAGCAAGCCGATCACCAGCAGCGCATAGATGCCGGCATGGATGAACGCCTTCACCACGGTGTCGCCGGATTTCAGGATCGAGACCGGCCCGCCGATCGCGGTCGGCTCGGCCGCGAGCACTGCGGCGGCAAATCTGCGCAGGGTGTCGTTGTCATTGGGATCGCCCTTGGGCAATGCCTCGACGCGGATGATGCCGTCCTTGCTCTTCCAGGCGCTGACGAGATCCGGCGGCAGGGATTTCAGGGTGACCGGCTCGGCCTGCATCGCGTTCCTGAGCTGGTCGAACACGATCTTCATCGGCGTGACGAACACGTCCTGCGCCTTGTTGCGCGTGGCCTCATCGGAATTGGCGAGCTTCTCGAGCGCGTCGGCCAGCCGGCGCGAGGCCACCGCACCCGGGCCCTTCGCATCCCCCGCGGTCCGGCGCAGATTGTCGACCGAGGATTTCAGGGATTCGACGTTCTCCTGATCGGAGGGCGCCGCATCGATCTGGTCGGGATTGAGCGCGGGATTCAGCACTTTGGCGCCCTGCGCGAGCAGCTTCAGCTTCGGCGGCTGATCCTGCGGCACGAAGCTGTCGAGTGACATCACCCGCAGCACCTCGGGCACCTTCTCCAGCTTGGCTTCGACCTGCTTTGCCTGCTCCTCCGACGTCGTCATCACGTTGATGGCATTGGCGCCGGTGTTGGGATCCTTGCGCAAGTCGAGGAAGGTCGCGATGGATTCGGCGTGCGGGTTGCGCAGATTCATCGGATTGAAGTCGAACTTCATGAAGTAGAGCAGCGGCAGGCCGCCGAGCGCCAGCAGCAGCGTGCCGCCGACGATCAGGACGCGGTGCTTTTCGAGGAAGCGATCGAGCGGGGCCAGGAAGGCGTAACCGACGGGCTCCGGCTCGCCAGGCGGGTTCAACAGCTTCAACAGCGCCGGCAGCACGGTGATCGAAGAGATGAACGCCACCAGCATGCCGACGCCGGCGATCTGGCCGAGCTCGGAGATGCCCTTGTAATCGGTCGGCATGAAGCAGAGGAAGCCCGCGGCCGTTGCCATCGCCGCGAGCGACAGCGGCACCGCCGAGCGCTTGGCCGCCAGCACCAGCGCGCCCGAGAGATTGTCGTGCTTGTAGCGCTCGGATCGATAACGGACGCTGTACTGGATGCCGAAATCGACGCCGAGACCGACGAACAGCACCGCAAACGCGATCGACAGCAGATTGAGGGAGCCGACCATCATCAGGCCGGCCGCGGTCGTGATTGCGAGGCCCACGAAGAGGTTGACGAACACCGCGAAGATGATCTTCGCCGAATGCAGCGCCAGCCACAGAATGAGCAGCACGACGAGGACGGTGCCGATGCCGTTGACGACGGCGCCTTCCTGGACGGTCGCGTATTCCTCGTTGGCGATCGGGACCGGGCCGGTCAGCCGCACCCGCGCCTGGTATTTGGTGGGGAAATCCAGATCCGCTGCGGCCTTGCGGATTGCATCGGTGGCGCCCTTGCCCGGCTCCAGCGCGTTGTAGTCGAGGATCGGCTTGAACTCGATGAAGGCGCGCTTGTCCGAATCCTTCAGTGGCTCGTCGCTGACGAGCTCGCGCCAGGAGAAGCTGGCATTGCCCTTGTTGAGCACCGTCTCGACCGTCTGCGCGATCAGGTTGAAGGGCCGTTCCGTGCTGTCGAGCTTGACCTGGCCGCGCTTGACCCCGGCAAGTCCGGTCTCGAGCGCACCGGTCAGGCCGCGGATCGAGGGATCGCCCGCCATGATCTCGATCAGGGGCGCTGCGGATTCGAACTGACCGGTAATCTTGCCGACCTCCTCGGTCGGCAGGAACAACAGGCCGTTCTTCTCGAAGAACTCGCCGCTGCCGAGCTGCTGCATCGACTGGAAGTTGGTCTTGTCGTCTTTCAGCTTGGCAAAGAGCGCGTCCGCCGCCGCGCTCGCCATTTCGGGCGTCTTGGCCTCGACGACCGCCGTGATAGTCGCGTCGCGGTCGAAGGCGCGGTCGAACTGCTGGTCGCGCTGGCGCCAGTCGAGATTCTGGGCAATCAGCGAATTGATGTCGGTGTTGATGGCGAAGTGGCGCGCAGCGTAATAGCCCGCTCCCACCGACAGCAGGAGCCCGAGAACGACGACGAGGGAAGCAAACCGGGTGCAGGCCCTGACAATGGCAACGACGACGCTTTGCAGCACTTCTTTTCTTTCTGCGGTTAACAGCTTGCCGGAAACGCCCGCTGTTTATCGGAGTTCCCGGGCGAAACCTATTGCTGTTTGAGTGGCTCTCGCCGCGCGAAGGTTCGAGGTAAACGGCGGAGGAGCGTGGCAAAAATCATGTGGGGCGGTCGGTATAACCGGGGAGTTGAGGCGGGAAAGTGACGAAAGAGTGAGCACCACGCCGCCATATCGCTCACAATGGAGTACCCTACCATAATACCACATAATGCATTTTGTCGGGAACCCAACGTTCATTCAGCCTTCCCTTGCTGCCGATTTTTTGACACAAAGTATTGCGCCTCCATGCGCCGGAGCCCCAAACGGGGAGTGGGCGGCTACCGCGTGCGCAAGACCGATGGTGCGGATATTGCAGCTCGTTGGTCAGTATCGGGTGCTGTCGGGAACTTTGAAGTGGATTGGTGCAACTTGCGTGATGGACGTCCAATGGAAGTTTATCTGGCGCAGCCGCGCGGCTTCTGCGCGGGCGTGGTGCGTGCGATCGAGATCGTGGAGCGGGCCCTGGAAAAGTACGGCCCGCCCGTCTACGTGCGCCATGAGATCGTGCACAACAAATACGTGGTCGAGAGCCTGAAGAACAAGGGCGCGATCTTCGTCGAGGAATTGTCCGAGGTGCCGCCGAAAGCGGTGACCGTTTTCAGCGCCCATGGCGTCGCCCGCAGCGTCGAGGAAGAGGCCGCAGCGCGCGACCTTCCGGTGCTGAACGCCACCTGCCCCCTGGTCACGAAAGTTCACAATCAGGGGAAGCGCTACATCAGCAAAGGACGCACGCTGATCCTGATCGGCCATGCCGGCCACCCCGAGGTCGAGGGCACGATGGGCCAGGTTCCCGCTCCCGTGCTGCTGGTTCAAAGCGTTGAAGAGGTTAAGGCGCTGGCGCTGCCGGCGGATACGCCAGTGGCCTACATCACCCAGACCACCCTGTCGGTCGACGACACCAAGGACATCATCGCGGCCCTTCAGGCCCGCTTTACAGATATTCAAGGTCCGGATATCCGGGATATCTGCTATGCGACACAGAATCGCCAATCTGCGGTAAGGGATTTGAGCAAGCTGGTCGACGTGATCTTGGTGGTGGGCGCTGCCAACAGCTCGAACTCGAACCGGCTCCGCGAAATCGGCACCGAAGCCGGCGTCGCGAGTTATCTGATTGCCGACGGCAGCGAGCTCAATCCGGAATGGTTGAAGAATGCCAGGACGGTTGGCGTCACGGCCGGCGCATCGGCGCCCGAGGTACTCGTGGATGACGTGATCGAAGCGATGCGGCGGATCGGACCCGTGAAGGTGTCGGTGTTGCCGGGCCGCGAGGAAAACATCGAATTCAGGCTTCCGGCCCAACTGGCTGCGAGCTGACCCACCCGAATTCAAAGCCCAGAAAGAAACTTGTAATGGCCATCCCGTTCTTCAAGGAAATGCGTATCGGCGGCTATTTGCTCAAGCAGAAACTGCTTGGCCGCAAACGCTATC
Organism: Bradyrhizobium sp. 179; assembly: GCF_023073535.1. Classification (NCBI taxonomy): domain Bacteria; kingdom Pseudomonadati; phylum Pseudomonadota; class Alphaproteobacteria; order Hyphomicrobiales; family Nitrobacteraceae; genus Bradyrhizobium; species Bradyrhizobium sp. 179. Next base: position 148,617 of record NZ_JADPJR010000081.1, read on the forward strand.
CGCTCGTGCTCATGCTGGAGCCGCTATTTCGCTGCAACCTCGCCTGCGTCGGCTGCGGCAAGATCGATTATCCCGATGCGATCCTCAATCGCCGCATGACGGCCCAGGAGTGCTGGGATGCCGCCGACGAATGCGGCGCGCCAATGGTCGCGATTCCCGGCGGCGAGCCGCTGATCCACAAGGAGATCGGCGAGATCGTGCGCGGCCTCGTCGCGCGCAAGAAGTTCGTCTCGCTCTGCACCAACGCACTGCTGCTTGAGAAGAAGCTCGATCTGTTCGAGCCCTCTCCGTATTTGTTCTTCTCCGTGCATCTCGACGGCCTGCGCGATCACCACGACAAGGCGGTGTCGCAGAAGGGCGTGTTCGACCGCGCCGTCTCCGCGATCAAGGCGGCCAAGGCGCGCGGCTTCACCGTCAACGTCAACGCCACCATCTTCGACGGCCACCCGGCCGAGGAGATCGCGAAATTCCTCGACTTCACCGTCGAGCTCGGCGTCGGCGTCTCGATGTCCCCGGGCTACGCCTATGAGCGCGCGCCGGACCAGGAGCACTTCCTCAACCGCACCAAGACCAAGAAGCTGTTCCGCGACGTCTTCGCCATGGGCAAGGGCAAGAAGTGGAATTTCATGCATTCCGGCCTGTTCCTGGACTTCCTCGCCGGCAACCAGGAATACGAGTGCACGCCGTGGGGCATGCCCGCGCGCAACATCTTCGGCTGGCAGAAGCCCTGCTACCTGCTCGGCGAAGGCTATGCGAAGACCTTCAAGGAGCTGATGGAGACCACCGACTGGGATAGCTACGGCACCGGCAAATACGAGAAGTGCGCCGACTGTATGGCCCATTGCGGCTACGAGCCGACCGCCGCAACCGCAGCCCTCAACAACCCGCTGAAGGCGATGTGGGTGTCGCTGCGCGGCATCAAGACCACTGGCCCGATGGCGCCGGAGATCGACATGTCCAAGCAGCGCCCGGCTCAGTACATCTTCTCCGAGCAGGTCCAGAAGAAGCTCTCGGAGATCCGCCGCGACGAAGCTCTCGCAGCGCAGGAGAAGGCGACGAAGGCTTCGACGGCGGCTTGAGGCAGGCCCAAGCAGGTAAGATTAAGAGAAAGGCCCGGTCGCCGATGCGACCGGGCCTTTCTTTCGTCAGCTCGAAGAAGCCGCTCAGGCCGCCTCTGAGACCAGGGTCTCGCTGCCGGCAACCTCGGTGCCGATCAGAAAGTCGCGGCAGCCGCGCAAAGATCGCAGCGCGCGGTTGAAGTCGAGGCCGGTCGAGACCAGCGCATGCAGCGTCGCCGGATTGCGCACGATGCCGCGCAGCACGGCCGGAAGGTCGATCTGGCCGTTCGGCTTGATGGCGGCGCGGGCGAGCGCCGGCAGCGCGCGATGGGCGGGGTCGCTGATGACGCGGACCGCGGCAAAGGGCAGCCCGGCCTCGGCGGCGTAGGCGGCCGCGATGTGGCTCTCCATGTCGACGGCCGCTGCTCCCGTCTCCGAATGCAGCGCCGCCTTGCAGGACCGCCCGGTGACCACTTCCTCGGCACCGGCGAGGCTACCGCGCACGACACGGCGGCGTCCCGAGGTCAGGCGATCGATGAGGTCGTCGCCGAGCGACAGCCCGGCGGCCCAACGGGTGTCGCCGGACAGCACTTCGGTGGCCAGCACGACGTCACCGGAGCGCAGTGTCGGGTCGAGCCCGCCAGCCACACCAAACGAGATCACACCGCGAATCGTTTCGGGATCCACCACCGTCAGCAGGGCCCGCAACTGGGTCGGGCTGCTGGATGAACAGATGACCGCCATTCCGGGCCCGGCTGCAATGCGGGCCTCCTGAACCAAACCGGTCACGATCAGTATCGGCCGCGGGTCGATCGTATTACCCGCGGTAAAATAGTCCCCCGTCCCCAAAGTCACATTCCGACCCCTACCACCCTGCTGTTGGTGTTCCGCAAGTTCCGGTACCGCGCCAGTGCCCACAGCGGGAAGAACTTTGGGTAACCATGATATCGTAGATAGAACACGCGGGGGAAGCCTGTGGCGGTGTACCGCTGCTCGTCCCACAGTCCTTTTTTGTTTTGTGTTGCAATCAGGTACTCCACCCCGCGGGCGACGGCCGGGTGATCAACCTCGCCTGCCGCCATGAGGGCAAGCAAGGCCCATGCCGTCTGCGAGGCGGTCGAGGGCGCAGCCTCCCAGCCCTTGTAGTCCAGGCGATAGCTGACGGCATCCTCGCCCCAGCCGCCGTCCTCGTTCTGGATCGAGGCCAGCCAGGCCACGGCTTTGCGAATCATGGGGTCCTTGTGGTCGACGCCGGCCATATTGAGGGCACAGAGCACGGACCAGGTTCCGTAGATGAAGTTCATGCCCCAGCGGCCGTACCAGGAGCCTTCCGGATGCTGGGTCTTCCGCAAGTACGCGACCCCGTCGGCCACTTGCTTGCTGGTCTTCGCGGTCTCGCCGAGCTGGGCCAGCATCGAGATGCAGCGCGCGGTGACGTCCTCGGTTGGCGGGTCGAGCAGCGCGCCGTGGTCGGAGAACGGGATATTGTTCAGGTAATATTCGAGATTGTTGACGTCGAAGGCAGCCCAGCCGCCGTCGTCGCTTTGCATGCCCTCGATCCACTCCCGGCCGCGGGCGATCGCGGCGTCATAGCCGGTCGCGCCGTGCTCCCGGCGCATCCGGTCCATCGACATCACCACGACGGCGGTGTCGTCGAGATCGGGATAATGGGCATTGTTGTACTGGAAGGCCCAGCCGCCCGGACGCACGTCGGGCCGCTTCACCGCCCAATCGCCCTTCACTTCGAGCTCCTGCTTCGGGATCAACCAATCGAGGCCACGCTTGGCGGCCGGCACGGCTTGCGCGTTGCCAGCTTCCAGCAGCGCATGGGCCGTCAACGTCGTGTCCCACACCGGCGAGACGCAGGGCTGGCAATAGGCTTCGTCGTCTTTGATAACGAGCAGCTTGTCGATGCCCCGCCGCGTCGTCGCGCGTGGCGGATAATTCTCGTCCTTGCCGAGCGCGTCATACATCATCACGATATTAGCCATGGGCGGATAGATCGCGCCCATGCCATCCTCGCCGTTGAGCCGCTCCTCGATGAAGGCGAGCGCCGCATCAATCGCGCGCTTGCGCAGGCTCTTGGGAAACATCGGCTCGATCAGGCGCAGAATCGCGTCGAGCGAGCGGAAGAGCAGGAACCAGGCCATGCTCTGGTGCGGCGCCTTCGCGGTCATGCCGATCGAACGCGGATCCTGCAGGAACAGCTCGTCGATGCCGACGCCCTTCGGATTCTTCGCACGCGGCTTCAGCGCGGCGATCACCATCAGCGGCACCATCGTTGTGCGCGCCCAATAGGAGATCTTGTTGAGGTGGAACGGCGACCAGAACGGCAGCAGCACGATCTCGATCGGCAGCACCGGCACCGCGCGCCAGGTCACGACGCCGAATGTCGCGAGCAGGAAGCGCGTGAAGACGTTGCTGTGAATCGCACCGCCGCGCGCATGGATGGCCTCGCGCGCACGCACCATGTGCGGGGCATCGATGGAATCGCCGATCATCTTCAGTGCGAAATACGCCTTCACGCTGGCGCTCATGTCGAACTCACCGTCATGCACCAGCGGCCAGCCGCCATGGGCACCCTGGACGCGACGCAGATAGTTGCCGATCTTGGCCTCGAGCACCGTGTCAACGGGCTCGGCGAGATAATGGCGCAGCAAGATATACTCGGCCGGAATCGTGCAGTCGGCCTCGAGCTCGAACACCCAATGGCCGTCCGATTGCTGGAAGCCGAGGACGCCTTGCGTCGCCGATGCAATGCTCGATTCCAAGATGCTTGGATCCAAGGCTTCGCGGCTGGTCGCGTTCACGGAATCCATGTCGCTCGATTGCTCCGATTGTCGATTGAAATTGACCGGGACATTTGCCCGTCAGGGCCGCTGTGCGGCGAGAATCAGATCGGCGGCGCGATCGCCCGACCGGACCGATCCCTCGATGGTTGCAGGCAATCCCGTAGCAGTCCAATCCCCGGCAAGGAACAGGTTTTTCAGCGCAGTGATCGGCGCCGGACGCAGGGCATTCTGCGCTGGCGTCGCGGCAAACGTGGCGCGGCGCTCACGCACGATCTGCCACGGAGGCAACTCACCGGACACGCCGCCGGCCTTGCGGACGTCGTTCCAGATCGCCTGCGCGAGTTCCTCGCGCGGCATGTCGACCAGGCGGTCGCCATTGCTGATGGTGACGGACAGTCGGTTCGGGAACGCGAACAGCCACTCCACAACGCCGCCGATCACGCCGAGGATCGGTGCAGAGCCCGGCGGCGGCTCGAAGCGGAAATGCGCGTTCACGATGGCGCGGAATTCGGTCGGCGTCTTCAGGCCGGGCAGCAGGCTGGCGGCGGCGCGGGGCGGCACCGCCATCACGATGGCGTCCCCCTCATTGAGCTCGATCACGTCCTCGCCGCCGAAATTCAGCGCGCCGACCTTGCCGTCATTGGTGTCAAACGAACGCAGCTCATGGCCGAGCTGAACCGTGTGGCCGCGCTCAGCCAGGAATTTCACAGCAGGCTCGATCAGGACGGCGCTGAGGCCGTCGCGCGCGATCAGGGGACGGCAGGCCTGCCCACCCGCGAGCAGCGTCTCGCGCACGATCGCGCCGGCGAGCCCGGCCGAGCCCTCGGGCGGATCGACATTGAGCGCCGCCAGCAGCAACGGCTGCACCAGACGCTGATAGAGGATGCCCTCGCAAGGAATGGACTTGCCGACCAGTGTCTCCTCCGACGCCCAGACCAGCGGCGCCAGCTTGAGATAATCGCTCAGCCCGGTATCGGGCACCCGGCGGCTCTCGTCGAGAACCCAGGTCGGCAGCCGGCCATCGCCGAGATCGATCTGCCAGCGTTGCCCGGTCTTGATGTCGACAAAGGGAAACTGCGCGCGCTCGGGGCCGACAAGGCCGGCCTCGGTGCCAATCGCGCGCGCATAGGCACGCGCATGGCTGTTGCCCGACAGCAGCAGATGATTGCCATTATCGATGGTGAGATTGGTGGCGCCGTCGAAATAGGATCGGCAGCGGCCGCCGGCCTGGTGCGTTGCCTCGTGCACGGCGACCTTGAAGCCGGCATTGGCGAGCCGCACGGCGGCGGAGAGGCCGGAAATCCCGGCGCCGATGATATGAGCTGTCTTTTGCATCAGATGAAAGCGTAACGGAGCAGGATCAGGATGCGTGTGATCTTCGACACACGCACCGGCGCGCGCGGCGCGTCGAAGCCGCGCGCCATCAGGAGGTCCAGAATGGAATGATAGTATTTCGACATGATCCGCGGCGCGCGCACCGCGCGGCGCTTGTTGCGGTTCATGATCTCGTCCGACTTCTCGAAATGCGATTTCGCGCGCTGCGCCAGCGGCAGACAGACTTTCGGCAGCGCGCGCTCGGCGATGACGCGGTTGGGATCGATGGAGGTGATGCCGGCATGCAGAAGCGCCTCGCGCGGCAGATAGAGCCGGCCGAGGCCGGCGTCCTCATCGATGTCGCGCAGGATGTTGGTGAGCTGAAGCGCGCGGCCGAGATGATGGGCAAGCAGGATGCCGTCTTCTTCCGGCAGGCCGAACACCCGCACCGACAGGCGCCCCACGGCGCTGGCGACACGATCGCAGTAGAGATCGAGGGTCGCCATATCGGGCGCGCGGATGTCCTGCGGCACGTCCATCTCCATGCCGTCGACAATGGCAAGGAAGTCCTCGCGTTTCAGCCCGAAGGTCTTCACCGAGGCGACGTAGTCCTTCAGGCGCGGCGGCGGATTGCCCTGATAGAGCGCATCGATGTCGTTGCGCCACTGCTGAAGCGCGGCAAGCCGCTCCGCGCGCGGGCCGTCGGAATCGGCGATGTCGTCGACCTGGCGGCAGAAGCTGTAGATCTGGAACATCGCTTCGCGCTGATCATGCGGCAGGATGCGCATCGCGGCGTAGAACGAGCTGCCGGATGCGGTCGAGCCATAATTGGCGCCGGGCGAGGTCGCCTCAAGCGTCATGTGCAGTCCCCGGTCTGGAAATGGCCCTGCGTCCGATTGCGCGACGGCCGACTTCGCCGATCATCCCGGCGAGGCTGAAGGCGAGCAGCTCGAGCTTGTTCAGATGCACGCGCTGGCGCAGCGGATCGCGCACCTTGAGCAGGCGCACGATGCGGTCGGCATAGGCCTGGATCACCGCAATGTCGACGCCGAGGCGGAAGTCCCTCACCTGCGCGCTGAGCGACTTGCTCTCGTTCAGCAGCGCTTCGTTTCGCACGGCGAGCGCCTGAAGGCAGGCCAGCATCGCCGGCGGCGACTGCGTCAGCCCGAGCTGCTCGACCGAGGCGCCGCTCGCAGCCAGCGCATCGCGCGGCAGATAGACGCGGTTGAGCTCGCGAAAATCCTTGCCGCAATCCTGGAGGTGGTTGTTGATCTGGAGCGCCGCGCAGAGCGCATCCGAGGCAGCCCAGGTCGAGGTGCTCTCGCCATGAACGTCGAGCATGAAGCGGCCGACCGGCATCGCCGAATAGCGGCAATACTGGATGACCTCGTCCCAATTCTCGTAGCGCAGCTTGGTGACGTCCATGCGGAAGGCGATGAGCACGTCGAGCGCATGGCGCGGCGCCATGCCGCGCTCGGCCAGTGCACGGCGCAGGGTGACCGCTTCGGCCTGGGTGTCGCCCTCGCCGAGCAGTTCCGCCTCGAGCAGGTCGAGATAAGCGAGCTTTTCGTCGGGCGGCAGCGTCGAATGGTCGGCGATGTCGTCGGCGGTGCGGACGAAATTGTAATACGCCAGAATCAGCGCGCGATGACGCGGATGAATGATCCAGGACGCGACGGGAAAATTCTCGTCGCGGTCACCCTTGCCGGATCGCAATTCGCTCGCAGAGGTCATCGAGGGCTGGTTTACAATCGGTTGGACAGGAAGGGCTTTTTCGCTCGCGCGGGCTCATGCCGGCGGCCCCCATATAGGGGAATATGGCCGCAAAACCAATCCTGTCTCTCGATGGCTGCCCCGTGCGGATCGCGCCGAAAAAGGCGGCCCGGGCCGCCCTTGTCGGCCAGCGGCCGAACTTACTGGTTGTGGTTCTTCAGGACCTGGTCGCAGGCCTGCGAGATCTTGGCCCGGTTCTCCTTGAGGCAGGCCAGGACGGTGAAATCGCCCTGGTCGATGACCGGACGGCAGAACTTCTGCACGTCGCGTGTGCAGGCCTTCTGCTCAGCGTCCGTGCCACGCCCTTGCTGGGCGAACGCCGCCGTCGAAAGAGAGGCCGACAGCAGGGTGAGAGCGACGAGAAGCTTACGCATTGTATTCCTTCATTCTGACGGCAGAATCGCACCGATCACGGGCTGCACGGGGCGGATGTCCGGAGCGGATTGTTCTGATGGCAAGTTGCCGCGGGAGTAGCGGCCTCAGAGAAGGCACAAGCACTGGCAAATGCGGCCAAATTGGCGCCACTCCCACCAAATCAGGTCTTCCCTGCGCCTTCATTGGCAGATGTAAGAGGCTGATACTACGAGATAATTCTGGAACATCGCGTTTTGGCTGGGATCTGTTGCAGAGCTGCATCTCTCTCCCTTGCTGTTTCGGTCGGAAACACACCGAAACACGGGGAATCGCGTTGTTGCGCGTGGCACGAAGCACCATCTTCGGTGGTCACGCGTTGAACCTGGCACAGGCTCGGAACACTAAACTTTCGATGTGGCGAGACGTCCTTGTCTTGAATGGACGTCGTTCCAAAACGGGATATTTGAGATGACATTCTTTGGGCGATCTGGACAGGCAATCAAGGCGGTCGGCGTCGGGGCTGCGCTGCTCCTCTCGGTGTCGGCAAGCCATGCTCAATCGTCCGGCCCATTTGCCGGTTTCGACGGCGCGTGGACCGGCACCGGCACGGTGTCGCTGTCCGACGGCTCCACCGAACGCATCCGCTGCAAGGCCGATTACAAGGTCGCCGGCAGCGGCCTCAACCTCAAGCAGGCGCTGCACTGCGCGTCCGACAGCTACAAGTTCGACCTCACGAGCGACGTGACGAGCCAGGGCGACCGCATCTCCGGCAATTGGAGCGAAGCCAGCCGCAACATCTTCGGCAACCTCCAGGGCACCGCCGGCGGCGGTCAGATCGACGTGTTCGTCGAGGCCAACGGTTTTGCCGCCAATCTGTCGCTGCGCACCAACGGCACCAAACAGACGGTGCAGATCTCTTCCAAGGGCGAGATCCGCGGCGTCAATATCACGATGACGAAGGGCTGACGTCCTTTCGGCTCACGAGCAACAAAGCCCCCGGCTCTCGCGAGCCGGGGGCTTTTTGTTGACATGGACATGCATATGGCTGCGTGACATCGAATCCGAGACGGCCCGGCCCGTCCCGCTCAAATCGCCGGCTTATCGCCCTGCAGCTTCGCGTGCAGGTTGATCAGCCACATCGCCGTCGGCCGCAGGATGAAGAGGTCGGCGACGAGCGCCATCACCATCGAGAAGGCGCTGAGCCAGCCGAACAGCCGCAGCGACGGCAGGTCGGAGAACACGGTGACGACGAGGCCGCAGGCCAGCACCACCGTGGTCAGGATCAGCGCCGGTCCGACCAAGACGGTGGCGCGCTCCACCGCGAGCGCCGAGCCGACGCCCGGCTTGCTCTCGAGCCTCAGGCGGTTGAGGAAGTGGATGGTGGCGCTGAGGCCGAGGCCGAACGAGACGGTGAGCGCGACCACGCTGGCGAATTGCAGGCCCTCGCCCATCGCCCACAGCACCGTGCCCGACATCACCACCGGGAAGATGCCCGGCAGGATGCAGGCCAACATCACGACCCAGGAGCGGAAGGCGAGGCCGATGAAGATCGCGACCAGCGCGAATTCGATGGTGAGGCCGCGGTTCAGCTTCTCGATCATGCTGGCTGAGTTGCGCGCCGCAATCGCAGCGAGGCCCGTCACTGCAATCTCGTAGCCGGGATGCTTCTTGCGGACGGCGTCGAGCTCGGAATCGAGCTTGTCGACGATCGGCAGCAGCTGGCTGGAATCCTTGTCCGGCACACGGCCGGCGACCACGACCGCGTCCTGCTCGGCGTCGATGAAGCGCCGCACCAGGTGCTCGGGGATGACGTTGACATATTCCTGCAGCGTCGCGACGTCGGCGCTGCCGGCCTTTTCCGCCAGCCAGCGGCGCAGGGTCTCGAGCGACCAGACGTTGCCGACACCGGCCGCCTTCTCCACGATCGCATGCACGTCGCCGATGGTCTGGAGCGTCTCGGGCGAATAGAGCGATTCGCCCTTGGGAAACGCGATCAGAACGTTGACCGGATTGGCGCCGGTCAGCTTGGCGTCGAGCCGGTCGCTGGCGGCGACCGCCTGGCGCTTGTCCGGCACCTGATCGGCGAGCCGATAGCGCGGCTCCAGATTGGCGTAGATGACGCCGAGACCGCCGACGAACAGCACCGCGATCAGGCTGAACAGGCCGGGACGGCCGACCATGCGCACCGCGATCCAATAGCAGAAATTGCGCAGCGCCTGGACGCCGGCATCGGCACCCTGGAACTTGACCGCAAAAACCTTCTCGTTGCGCACGAACAGCACGCCGAACACCGGCACCAGCGACAGCACCGCCACCAGCGCGATGATGGTGGCAGCAAGGCCCGCTTCGCCAAACTTGCGGATCAGGTCGGAGTCGGAGAATTGGAGCGCGATGAAGGAAATCCCGGCGGTGCCGTGCGTCAGCACGCATGCCGGCCCCACCACCAGCACGGCGTTCTTGAATGCCGTGAACTTGTCCTGGCCCGCGATCAGCCGGTCGCGTGCGGCGAAGGTGAGCTGCATCGAATCCGAGAAGCTGATGACCATGATGAGCGGCGTCATCACGTTCAGGAACATGTTGAGGTTGAAATTGGCCCAGCCGAGCGCACCGAGCGCCAGCAGGATCGCGATCATGGGCGGGAATGCCGCCGCGACCATGAACGAGATCTTGCGGAAGAAGATGATGGCGATGATACAGCCGGCGAGGATGCCGAGGATGTTGTAGGTGAGGCCGTCGCGCTCGACCGCGTTACGGATCTCGAGCTGCATCACCGGCACGCCGGAGAGCTGCACGTTGAGCCCGGTGTCGCTAAGGTCCTCCTTCATCAGCGTGCGGATGTCGCCGACGGTCTTGGTCAGCTTGTTGGAGCCGACCACCTCCGGATCGAGCGACAGCACGATTAGGGCCAGCGTGCCGTCCTCCGACAACAGCTTGCCGCGGATGATCTCGTTGTTCTTGACGGTCTCGATGAACTTGTCATAGGCCGCGCCCTCGGGCAGCTCGGGCGGGAACAGCGCCGCCGGCAGCTTGCCCGGCGCCGGTGCCTGGCGCGCAGAGAACAGCGAGACCAGCCCGCGAGTGCCTTCGACCAACTGCAGGTCCGTGATGAAGTCCCGCAGCTTCTCCAGGTTGTTCCTCGCCAGCAGATTCTTGCCCTCAACCACGACGAGAACGTCGAACTCCTCAGCCGGGAACTTCTTGGTCACCTCTTCGTATTGGTGGAATTCGCGGGTGTCGGAGCGGAAGAGCTGCGACAGCGAATCGTCGATCTTGATCCGGTGAATGCCGAACACGGCGCCGACGATCAGCGCGAGCAGGACGATACACGACACGATCGGGGTCCGGACGGCGATCAGCCCGAGCCGTTCCAGCCCGAAGGCGATCGAGGACGTAGGTCCCTGCTCGACCTTGTCGACATGAACCTCATTCTCGCTGTGCTTTTCGAGCATGCCTTATCCAGTTCCTAAATCGGTTCGGTCTTGAGAGCTTATTACGCCCCGCGAACGGCTTGAAAACGCCATACCAATGGGAGGCTTGCCCTTTGAAAATGCGCGGAAAATCGCCGCGAGGGGTTTAGCAGGTCAATCACCCTTCTCGCAAGCCGGCGAAATGTGGCCGAATCGATCAAGATGCGGCGATTTTGCCGGAATGCTACTCATTCCAGCAAAGCCGTGCCAATTCGACGCGGCCCGCGGTCCGCGCTCTCGTCCTTCAGCGCCACGCCGGTGGTCTTCCGGGCGAGCCCCTCACGGACCAGCCAGGCGATCTTGAAAGCAGCGTCTTCATAGCTCAACCCAGCGCGGTGGATGCTCGACACGCAATTGCGCTCAGCGTCGGTACGGCCGGGTTTGGGCGCGAAGGTCAGATAGGCGCCGAGGCTGTCGGGCGCCGACAGGCCCGGCCGCTCGCCGATCAGCATTGCGACCATGTGCGCGCCGAGAATCGCGCCGATCTCGTCGCCGAGCGCGACGCGCGCGCCTGAGGCGACAACGACATGGCCGATCGCGACACCATCGTCGGCCGCGAGCAGCGGCAGCAGGCGCCGCAGCAGCGCCACCGCATGGCCGTGGACCGCTGCCGCCGACAGGCCCTCGCCGATCACGAGCGCGAGTTGGTACGGCGCCGAGGCCCTTGGCACCAGAAGCTCGGCTGAGCCGGCATCAAGCTGCCGTCCAAGGTCCGGCCGCCGCAGATAGTCCCTGCGGTCGATCGCCCGGCTCCTCACCTCGGTCACGACCAGGCCTAGCGCGCGGAGATCGGTGACCAGACGCGGCACCTCGAAAACGGCATGCACGGCATCGCGGGCGCGGGCATGGTCCAGCGTGAAATCGAGCAGGGCGCGCGTCGGCAGGCTTGCGCCGCTGCGGCCCAGCGCAACGCGTGCGGGCGTGAACGTCCGCAGATCGAGCGTCGGACGGAGCGGCGGAGCCGGATCAGACATGTCGCATCATTCGGCGGGAACGGCGGCCTCGCGCAGCCGGATCGAGTAGTTCGAGGCGTTCTGCTTGCCGCTGGAGGCCGCGCGCGCGAAGGTGATGAGATGATGCGCAATCGTGGCGGAGCCGATCAGGCCTTCGAGATCGCCGCGCCGGATTCGCCCCAAGGCGAACTTCCAGAACACGCGCCTGTAGTCGCCGAGCACCCCGATCTGCCAGAAGATGTTGCGTAGCATGATCAGGCCGCGCTTGATGTTGGGCCAGGTCTTCATCTCCGGTGCCACCGGCACTTTGAGGCGGTTGGCATAGGTGTAATCGCACTGATGCTGATAGCGCGCATAGACCTTCTCGGGCGCGTAAGCGACCTCCATGCAATGTTTCCAGGACGCGACAACCTCGTCGTAGGGCAGCAGGAAGTCGACGTTGGAATCGCGGCCCTCATCGTGGACCAGGCGTCCCTCACGCTCCAGCCGGTCCCACAGCGGCGTCTTCGGCAGCGCCTGGAGCAAATTGATGGTGAGCAGCGGAATCCGGGACTCGTCGACGAAAGCGAGCAGCGCCTCCGACGTGTTCGGCTTGTCGGTGTCGAGCCCCATGATGATGCCGGACACGACCTCCATGCCGTAGGAGTTGATGGTGCGCACGCCCTCCAGGATCGGGACCATCATGTTGTGGTCCTTGTGCATCGCATGCAATGCATCCGGATCCGGCGTCTCGATGCCGCAGAAGATGGTGATGAAATAGGCCTCGCGCATCTTCTCGAGGATCTCGGGCCGCTTGGCGATGTTGAGCGTCGCCTCGCAGGCGAGCCGCACCACGTAGCCGGTCCGCTTCTGCCATTCGATCAGATGCGGCAGCAGGTCCATCGCCGCCTTGCGGTTGCCGATGAAATTGTCGTCGACGAAATAGACGGTGTCGGTCATGCCGCATTCGCGAAGACGGTCGAGCTCGGCGATGATCTGCTCCGGCGTCTTGATCCGGGGATTGCGCCCGTAGAGGCCGGGGATGTCGCAGAACTCGCACTGATAGGGGCAGCCGCTGGAATACTGAATGCTGCCGAGGAAGTATTTCTTGACGTCGGCCAGCTCGTAGGCCGGGATCGGAAACTCCGTCATCGGCACGCGGTCCTTGGTCGTGAGCACGACCTGCTGCTCGGGACGCGAGGTGTCACGCGACAGGATCTCGATCAATTGGTTGGTGGCATCGCCGAGCTCGCCGACGTGGAGATAGTCGAACGACGGATAATAGTCCGGGCAGGCGCTGACCGAGGGACCGCCGAGCGCGACCGGCAGATCGAATTCATGGGCGCGGCGGCAGATGTCGTTCATCTGCTGGCGCTGGATGTGCATGCCGCTGACGAAGACCGCCTCCGCCCATTCGAACTCCTCCTTCGACGTGCGGCGAAGGTTCTCGTCGACGAATTTGACCTGCCACTCTTTCGGAAGATAGGCGGAAATCAGCAGCAGGCCCTGCGGCGGCATGAAGGCGCGAACGCCGTCGGTCAGGGGATAGGAATACTCGAACGTGCCGAACGACGAGGTGTAGCGCGGAAACACACAGAGAATCCGCCGGGACGTTCCGTTACTTTCAGCTCGCATCAAAGCTCCCCCGCCACGCTCGACCGAATGGTGCGGAAATTGCCAGCCAGTCACCTAGCGTAATGCTGTCGCCGGAATTTCTCAATATTGTGGCCGGCATTCAATTCGCGAGAGGCGCCAATAGTTTCCGGGGGGAGCTGGCGTTTTCCGTGGCGTTACGCAATCAGCCGCGAGGCAAAATCGGGCAGCAGGCCTGCATCTCCGGCAAGGCGAAAGTCGGCGCCGGCAATGCCCGATAACACCAGCCAGTCGTCGAATTCCGGCGCGCGGCGCAGGGAGAAGACGTCACGGACATAGAGCGCGTCGTGAAAAGAGGTCGACTGGTAGTTCAGCATGACGTCGTCGGCACCGGGCACGCCCATGATGAAGGTGACGCCGGCGGCGGCGAGCAGCGTCAGCAGATTGTCCATGTCGTCCTGGTCCGCCTCGGCGTGGTTGGTGTAGCAGATGTCGACCCCAAGCGGCAGGCCGAGCAGCTTGCCGCAGAAATGATCCTCTAGCCCGGCCCGGATGATTTCCTTGCCGTCATAGAGATATTCCGGTCCGATGAAGCCGACCACGCTGTTGACCAGAAGCGGCGCAAAGGCGCGGGCGACCGCATAGGCGCGCGCCTCGCAGGTCTGCTGGTCGACGCCGTGATGGGCGCCCGCCGACAACGCCGAGCCCTGCCCGGTCTCGAAATACATCACGTTCTGCCCGACGGTGCCGCGCCGCTGCGACAACCCGGCCTCCTGGGCCTCCCTCAGAAGCGCGAGGTCGACGCCAAAGCTGCGGTTGGCGGCTTCGGTGCCGGCGACCGACTGGAAGACGAGATCGACCGGCACGCCCTGCCCGATCAGCGACAGCGTCGTCGTGACATGGGTGAGCACGCAGCCCTGGGTTGGGATCTTGAGCCGCGCGATGATCTCGTCCAGCAGCCGCAGCAATTGGGCGACGACGGCCGGATCGTCGCTCGCCGGGTTGATGCCGATGCAGGCATCGCCGGCCCCGAGCAGGATGCCGTCGAGAATCGAGGCGGTGATGCCCCTGGCATCGTCGAACGGATGGTTGGGCTGCAGCCGCGTGCTCATCCGCCCCTTCAGGCCGATGGTGTTGCGGAAGGCGGTGGTGACCTCGCACTTCCGCGCCGCCAGGATCAGATCCTGGTTGCGCATCAGTTTCGAGACGGCGGCCGCCATTTCCGGCGTGAGGCCGGGCGCGAGCATTTTCAATGCCTCGGGCGTGGCGGCGTCCGATAGCAGCCAGTCGCGGAAAGCGCCGACCGTCAGCGAGGCCACCGGCGCAAAGGCCTTTGCGTCGTGGCTGTCGACGACGAGACGGGTGACCTCGTCAGCCTCATAGGGGATGACCGCTTCCTGGAGGAACTGTCCGAGGGGGACATCGGCGAGCGCCATCCGTGCCGCGATCATCTGCTCGGCGCTGGCGGCGGCGATCCCGGCCAGCCGGTCGCCGGAGCGCGGCGGCGTCGCCTTGGCGAGAAGGTCGCGCAAGTCCGGGAACGTGTAGGTCGTCGCGTCGATGGTGTGGCGGTAGACCAAGGCCCTCTCCAGGGGTCGTCGGCCAGTGGCCGAGTGCAAATTAATCTCGAAGGCGATCCCGACGGCAGGAATACGCTTTTGACGGCCGGCGTGCACGCCGATGTTTGGAGCGTCCGGCCGGATTCCCGGGGGCGACCTGCCGGAGATCGATCGAGTTTTCCCAACCGGCTGAAACATTTCGTATTTCCGCCCGGGCGGCGCGCTCTTCCGGGCCTGCGGCGTTAACGCCGCATCCATCTTCGTTCTGCATAGTTTTGCATCAAATTCAAACGACCGCGCCACCGGCCGCTCCAGGCCATCACGGGCCTCTTGAACACCATGCCATCAGACCGATCTGGGAATGCCGCTGGCCTCGCCGGCCGTTTCACGCTTGCCACCAAGCTCTACGCGATCTTCGCGCTGTTTGCGCTGCTCACGGCAGCGATCGCGTTGCTGTCCGACTACAACAGCCGCCGCAGCGCCGACCTGACCAGCGCGATCGAGACGGCGAACGCGGCCGCGCTGAACGTCGAGCGGGTCAACTCGCTGGTCTATGCGGTCGTGATGGAATCGCGCGGCGTCTACATGTCGACCGAGCCCGCCGTGGTGAGGAAATACGGCGAGGGCCTGCTCAAGTTCAACGCGCAGATCCTCGATGTCGTGAAGCGCTGGGAGACCATCGTCAAGGCCGACGATGCCGAGCAGTTTTCCACCTTCAAGAAGCGCATCGAACAGTTCGTCGAGTTCCGCAAGGAGCTGGTGCGCCGCGGCATTGAGATCAATGCGGCCGCGGGCCGCGAATGGGGCGACAACGACGCCAATCGCAGCGTGCGCTCGGCGCTGAACAAGGACCTCGAAGCGCTCTCCAAGGTGTATGCCGAACGCGGCAGGCAAATCGCCCAGCAGACCGAGACCAATCGCACGCTGTCTTTCGTCCTGACCTGCCTCGGCGGCGTGGCGCTGGCCCTGGTCGTGATCGGCATCGTCATCATCGCCCGCTCGATCGCACGGCCTCTCTCGGCCATCACGGCGACCATCAAGCAGGTCGCCGACGGGACCGAGAACGTCGTGGTGCCCTATAGCAACCGAGCCGACGAGATCGGCGCGCTGGCACGCGCGATCGAGGTCTTCCAGGAGGCAATGGACCGCAACCGCAATCTCGCCTCGCAGGTCTCGCACGACTCCGCCGCGCGCGAGGAGCGCGCCCGCCATATCGAAAAATCCGCCGAGGCGTTTCGCGAGGCGATTGGCGCCATCATGCGCGGCCTCAGCGACAACGCCTCCACCATGCGCGAGACGGCGCAGACCATCACGCGCGTTACTGCGGATGCGAATAGTCGCGCCGGCACGGCGGCGAACGCCACCGAGCAGGCCTCGCAGAACGTCACGGCGGTGGCGAGCGCCGCCGAGGAACTGTCGGCCTCGGTGGAAGAGATCGGCCGCCAGGTGCGGCAATCCGCCGGCGCGGTCGAGCAGACCGGCCAGCGCACCGAGAAGTCGATCTCCGAGATCGAGAGCCTTGCCGCGGCCACCCAACGTATCGACGGCGTTCTCAACCTGATCCAGGCGATCGCCGAGCAGACCAACCTGCTCGCGCTCAACGCCACCATCGAGGCGGCGCGCGCCGGCGATGCCGGCCGCGGCTTTGCCGTCGTCGCCCATGAGGTGAAGGCGCTCGCGGGCCAGACCGCCAAGGCCACCGCCGAGATCGGCGAGAACGTCTCGATGATCCAGGCCTCCACGCGCAATGCGGTCGAGGCCGTCCGCGAGATCGGCGGCGCGGTGCGCGAGATCAACGAGGTCACCTCGGCGATCGCCGGCGCCATCGGCCAGCAGGACGCCGCCACGCGCGAGATTTCCTCCAACGCGCAATCGGCCGCGCAGGGCAACGAGACCCTGGTCGCCAACATCACCTCGCTGCGCGACGCGATCGGCGAGACCGACACGGCGGCAGCCTCCGTGCTGACGGCGGCGAGCAGCCTGACGGAGACGGCGGACACGCTGTCGCGCGAGGTGGAGAAATTCTTCCAGAACCTGCGTTCGGGCGCGGCGGACGGCCGCACCGCCAGGGCGGGGTGAGCGAACGGCAAGGCCCATCCTCGAAAAAAGTCGAAAAACAACCCCATGCACAGTAGGCGGGGGCAGCTATATCAATGACTTGACGGTCGGCGCCAACGACTGCGGATTTCACGAAGCCGTTTGACACGTCGGGCAAAACAGGGGCATGATGTCATCATCGCAATGGCGCGCCCTCCAGCAGCCCTGGCTGCAGCTCTGGCTGCCCCGCAAGTCTCATCTGCCGTTCGGCCGGTGCACATCGAACGAGACAGCGGCTTATCTTTCCAAGCTTGATTGATCGACAAAGATGCGAACGCGGCCGACGTCCTCGATTTCGCGATAGCGACTTAGCTCCAGCTTGAGTTCAGCGTCTGAATTGGCCCAGGCCAACCAATCGAACTCGAACGTGCTCAGCAGATAAGTATCCACGAGAATGACATTTGGCCGACCGTTTCGCAGGTCCGCCAGCAAATGCCGTCGTTCGAAATTGATGATGCTGTCCAATCTTGCCCGCTCCTCCGGAGTCGGTTGCGAGTTGTTCTCGCGCAGTATTGCGCCGGCCGCCAAAAGCTGCGCACACGAGCTGCCCACCCAAGTGCCGCCGATCTGACGGACGAGTGGATGTCCCAGCCGGATGTGGTCGGTGATCGTGAGCAGCCGCGGCTGCTTCACGAGGGCCTCGACACGCTCCTTCAGCGGCGGAAACCCTGGGGCCGGTGAGGACAGATAGAGCCCGATGGCCACAACGGTGGCGAGGCCGCCGGTCACAATGGGCGCTCGCACTGCCCTCGCGCAGGCCTGTAGCAACGGCGCCGCAATCGCAAACAGACAAAGCGCGAAAGCCGTATATGGCCAGCCCTTGCCCTGAAGAAGGAAACCCGCGGCGCCGCCGACCGCGGCGGCCAGCCAAGGGATTGCCTCGCTCTGCATTTTGAGAGTTTGACGGCCAAGCAGGTGCAGGAAGCCGATGGAAGCGCCTATCACCGCGATTGGAATGGCGAGCAGGCGACCAAATTCCCTTCTGATCGGCAGATAGGCTTCGGCGACCATCGGGGCATAGATGGAGACATAGGCGGGGAAGACGGCTATCACTACCGCCGCGTAGCCGATGACGACAGCAGCAGCCGTGCACGCTTCCGAGGTGAACAAGGACCTGAAAGAACGCTGGCGGAGCGCGCCCAGGATGATCGGGAGGCCTGCCACCAGAGCAAAGAATGGCTTGATACTCATGGCGAGCCCCGCCCCCGCTCCGGCGACGATCGCCACCCACCCAGGATCGAGCCCGCGCCAGCGCAGTGCGGTGACGGCGACAAACGGTGTCAAGGCGATCACCGCGATGTGTTCACGTTGTCCAAAGATGGCACCCGGAAGAATTGCGAGCAGAAGCGCAAACGACCAGGCTGAAATATTTCTCTCCCGAGCCCCCAGCCTTGCGGCTGCGGCTGCTCGGTCCATCATCAGAAGCGCAGCGGCAATCTCGGCAATCACCAGGACGGTCACGACGAATTCGGGTGCAACACCGGTCACGCGCGCGAGCATCACCGCCGGCATGTACATGTAGACCGACAGAGGCGGGTTGGACTCAAAGAGGTCGATCCCGAGCTTCCGGCCATCCAGGATCTTTTCGTTTGCGGTCAGAAGCCAGCCCAGATCCGCGTTGAGGACGAGGGGGATTTGAATGACCAGGGCCGCCAGGAGGATCGCAGCCACGACAATCCAACGTCGTCTTGCGCTGAATTTGTCATCTAACAAACCCACGGCGTAGCTTCTCCTTCAGAGCAGCCCGTGGCAGCCTAGGCGGACATCCGCATCGATCGGGCATCTGCGTCTTTAGCCCACACGCCCTAAAAGAGGGTAACAGTGAAGGCACTTCCGCCCTGCCCTCGTGAGCGGACCTGGACAGTAATGCTGAGCTTGTCTTTCTTCCGCGGCGGGCAGCGATCGCAACGGCTCACAGCATCTAACAAGGCCTAACGAGCTATTGACCAACTTCCAAGCCATGTTGCTGAGGCAGACCAGGGATTGTCCTGCCCCGCAGGCTCCGATTGCCTGAAGCCAGGAGGCAGTCCCATGGCGATGTCATACAATTCCGCGATCACCATCGACAGAGACCGGCGCGCGCTTTTGAGCACCGCCGCGATTGGAATTGCAGACCGGGCAGCGTTCGCGGTTCTTGCCACCGCAATGATCAAAACAATCCGGGGCTCAAATCCAAGCCATAGGTGAGCGAGAGCACGAACACGAAGACGCACGCTGCGACCAGCAGCAGAGCGTGTTTCGCCACGTCGCTGCTGGTGGCCGAGAAGACCGTCCGGGAAATCGCGTTTATGATTGCTGTCACGTCGGCCTCTCGATCTTTCTCATCCAATGAACCAGCTTCCGTCGCCGGCCACCCTCAGTCGCCCCAGGCTGCGACGACCAAGGGAGGATTGCCTTGCTCGGGAGCCGCGCGCGCCATCAGGACGCCGCCAATCACGTGAACGACGCCGAATCCCAGAAGAATGAGGATCATCAGATGTGTTTCGCTGAATCCCCTCACTTTCTTGTCCATTCGATTGTTCAGCATCTGACGAGCGCGCGTTCTCGTGTCCGGCGATGGCGTCGGGTCGCAAAGGTTGATCTCGACTCGATCGCAACCAAGATGCCGGTAGCGATGAATGACGTTAATTGCCTCTAGGCGGCGAGATTCGTGAAGTGCAGCGATGATCGTTGATGCAACAGAGGTCCGAGGTGGCGCGGGAACGTCGATTGGCGCGATATCGGTCAATGCGACCTCCCGTTTGGCGGCCATATGAAATTGGACTCCACTCAGTCGCCTCTGCTGCGCCTAAGCAGGACTGGCTCCCAGAAAAATCGGGTGGTTTCGGACGTCGCCTCGTGGCGGCAAATCCCGATGTCACTGAGGTATTCGGGCCTGTCCCTGAGGTCGGCGAGCAGCTCCGCCCTGAAGCAGGCGCGCTGGTACCAGGTGACGAACAACGGGAGGGGCGCCAAGCTGCGCAGATGAAAATGCTTTGCAGGGGGAATGGCGTCGGGGATGCGCACTCGGGACCTTGCCCGGGGGCGCGTTTGTGGCCTCGGCAAATGAAGCGTGCGTCATCGCCGTTTCCTCCCATCAAGAGATAGGATTTCTCGACAACGTCTGGGCCTTGTTGTGAGCAGCTTCGGCCCCGTCGAATATTTGATCGTCGAGATGCTCAATGCGACCTCCTGTTTGACGGCCATGTGAAATCGGAGTCCATCAGTCGCCTCCGAATAAGAGCGGTGCAACCGGAGGTGCCGAGTCCGAAGCGACCCTGGCTCTCGGCGCGGCAAAGGCCGTCAGCGCGACGTCGATCCCCGCAAGGACCACGAAGAGAATAGCGACCACTGCTAGGAGGTGACGCGCGCACATGACGGCCTGCCCGATGACATTGCTCTGCGTCGATCAGCCAAACGGCATCTCGTCGCAACATGATCTGAACCCGCAGTCGTCTTCGCTGGCGTTATTCAAGCGTCATCGACGCGTTATTAGTGTTCGTGAAACTCGCAATTCGTGTAGGATGTATATCTACGGGCGTGTCTGCTCAAATTAGAGGCGGAATGACTGAATCTGCATCTAGGCGGCGCCCGGGTTTTGCCCTCTCGCTCCTCGGCCGTTTCGAACTGGCAGGACCGGGCGGCGTCGTCAGCCTGCCCAACAGGAAGCTCGCGGGATTGCTCGCCTATCTGGCTTGCATGGCACCTGAGCCCCAGCAACGCGAAAAACTGTCGACCTTGCTGTGGGGATCTCACTTCGACACGCAGGCGAAGCAAAACCTGCGACAGGCGCTCTTCAAGCTGCGTCAAATCCTGGGCCAGGATGCTCTCAGGAGTGACGGCGAATTTGTTTCGTTGAACGCCACTGCGATCGCTTGCGACGTGCCTCAATTTGAGGAGCTTGTCCGAAAAGGCAGCCATGACGCGTTGACGGCGGCGACAGATCTGTACCGCGGGCGTCTCCTTGATGACATTGGCGTCAACGAGGAGGGCTGGAGCGAGTGGTTGGCTGGCGAACGTGAGCGGTTGTCGGAGTTGGCTCTTGGCGCAATGGTTTTGCTCGGCGAGTACGAGCTGTCTGCGGGGCGTACGGGCGAGGCCCTCCGTGCCGGCCAGCGTGCCAACGTGCTCAATTGCATGCGCGAAGATGCGCATCGCTTGATCATGCGCGCGTTCTCCGCAGCCGGACGGAACGCGGAAGCACTCAAATACTACCAGGACGTGGTTGCCTTGCTGAAGCAGGAGCTTGGCACCCGGCCCGATCTGGCCACCAGCGCCCTCGCTGCGGAACTGCGCAAGGTCCAAGAGCAGGAGATCGTTTCGGCTGCGGCTGACATAGCGGCAGAACGTCCACCTCCACCAGCGCACGTGATCGGCAACGAGAAGCCCTCCGTGGCGGTGCTTCCGTTCCGGAACATGAGCGGTGACCCCGAACAGGAGTACTTCGCCGATGGCGTCACCGCAGACCTCATCACCGCTTTATCGCGCTTTCGCGAGTTGGTGGTGATTGCGCGCGGATCGAGCTTTGCCCTCCGGGACAAGGGAATGACCAGCCAGCAGATTGCGCAACAATTCGGTGTCCAATACGTCTTGAGCGGCCATATACGCAAGGCCGGCAACCGTGTTCGCATATCGGCCGAACTGACCCATACGGCCAGTGAGGCACAAGTCTGGTCCGATCGTTATGACCGCCCCCTCATCGACATCTTCGATCTGCAGGATGACGTCAGCACCAGTGTTGCCGCAGTCGTCGATCCCGCCGTTCGCAGCGCCGAGATCGAGCGGGCGCGCCGAAAGCCGCCGACCAATCTTTCGGCATATGATCTCTATCTGCGTGCGCTTCATCACCTGTGGAGCGGCACCCGCAATGACGTCACCAAGTCGATCGACCTGCTTCGACAGTCTCTTGGGCTCGATCAGACCCGCACGCCGACGCTCGCGGCGCTTGCTTGGGCACTCGTCATGGCTTCACCGCTCGGCGCCGACACGCCGACCGATGCCGCGGTCGAGGCACTCGGTCTGGCGCGTCGCGCCGTCGAGCAGGATGGTGCGGATGCTTTTGCGCATGCAGTATATGGCTTCACCCTCTTTGGGCCGGTCGGCGACAACGATCAGGGCCGCATTCACGCCAGCGAGGCCGTGAGGCTCAATCCCAGTTCGGCCTTTGCATGGGGCGTGCTCGGAATGATCGACAGCATGGCAGGTGATTACGAGAACGCGGTGATATGCCTGCATCGCTCTCTCGTCCTTAGTCCCGATGACAGGATGCTGCATATGTGGATGACAGGATTGACCGCATCTTACTTTGCGCTCGGGCGGCATGAGGATGGCATTGCGTGGGCCCGCAAGTCGGTTCGGCACAATCCCAGCAATGGCACCGGCCATCGCATGTTGGCTGCGAATCTAGTCGCCGCGGGCCGCCTGGAAGAAGCCCGCGAGATCACGCGGCGTCGCGATGCGATACAAAAAACAACGATCCGCGACCTGCGCGCCATGCGCTTTTTCAAGCAAGAAGACGCTCTCGAACGCTACCTTTCGGCCCAGCGGGTCGCCGGTGTGGCCGATTGAGGATCAAGCGCCGAGTGCAACGAGAAGCGTGCGAACGGTCATGAAGACGAGGATGAGCGAGCCGACCGTCCACAGCGTCGCGCGGATTTCGTGGATCTGTCCGGTGAGATACGCCAGAAAATGCAGCAGGCGTGAGGCAACGTAGCCGTAGAGCAGCCACTGTGTGAGCCGCAGCGACGGCTGTGTGAGGATATAGAGAAGGCCCGCGACCAGGAAGTACGGCAGGCTCTCGAGATCGTTCATCTGGATCCGGCGGATCCGCTCGACACGTTCGTTGGGGAGAAGCTGCGATGGATCGGGCGCAGGATTCAATGGGGTCTTCTTGAGATCTTCTGGCGACCGATAGCCACCCTTGGCTTGCAGCATGCGGATCACCGTCAGCCATGACATCGCCACGGCCTTCAAGATGATCAGGCTGGCGGCAATGACATAGGTGGCGAAAAGAGGATCGTGAAGATTCAATCGGTTCAATTTGGCTCCCCCCGGCGGACCTGCCCTACATGCACGACCGCGTCGCGCCAGCACATGAGGACGTCGCCAGCCCGCATATAGTGGAAAGCCAGGGCCACGGACAGCTGCGGCTTCGGTGCTTCGCTGCCGGAGAGCAGGAGGGAGCAATAGCCCTAGCCCGCCATCACCCCGCCACGCCTGATCAGCTCCTTCCCCACCGCCGCCAGATGCACCTGGTCCGGCCCGTCGCCGATGCGGATGAAGCGGGCGTAGACGTAAGCACGCGCAAGGAACGTGTCCTGAGAGACGCCGGCGGCGCCGTGGATCTGGATGGCGCGATCGATGACGCGGGCGGCCATGCTGGGCACCACGATCTTGGCGGCGGCGATCAGGTCGCGCGCGGCCTTGTTGCCGTCGCGGTCCATCTTGTCGGCGGCTTGCAGCGTGAGCAGCCGCGCCTGCGCAATCTCGCAGAAGGAGTGCGCGATGTCCTCGCGCACCGAGCCCTGCTCCGCCAGCGGCTTGCCGAAGGCGAGACGGGAGGTCGCTCGCCGGCACATCAATTCCAGCGCGCGCTGAGCGCAGCCGATCAGCCGCATGCAATGGTGGATGCGGCCGGGCCCGAGCCGCCCCTGCGCGATCTCGAAACCGCGGCCCTCGCCGAGCAGGATGTTCTCGGCGGGCACACGGACGTTGTCGTAGACGATCTCGGGATGGCCGACCGGCGCGTCGTCGTAGCCGTAGGTCAGCATGTCGCGGACGATGCGCACGCCAGGCGTCGCCTTCGGCACCAGGATCATGGATTGCTGGCGGTGGCGGTCGGGATGGTCGGGCGCGGTCTTGCCCATCACCATCAGGATCTCGCAATCCTCGTTCATGGCGCCTGACGTGAACCATTTGCGGCCATTGATGACGTAATTGTCGCCGTCGCGGCGGATCTCGCACTGGATATTGGTGGCATCGCTGGAGGCGACCTGCGGCTCGGTCATCGAGAAGCCGGAGCGGATGCGCCCTTCCAGCAGCGGCTTCAGCCAGCGCTCCTGCTGCGCGGGCGTGCCGTAGTTCGCCAGCACCTCCATGTTGCCGACATCAGGGGCCGAGCAGTTGAAGACCTCGGGCGCCCAGAGGATGCGGCCCATGATCTCCTTCACGGGCGCGTAGTCGAGGTTGCTGAGGCCGGGTCCGTGCTCGCCAGAGAGAAACAGGTTCCAGAACCCCTGCTCCCGCGCCAGCTTCTTCAGGTCCTGAAGCACCTGCGGCGTCTTGTAGCGCGCGGCCTCCGGCTTGACCTGCTCGTAATAGTGCTCCTCGACGGGCTCGACATGCGTCCGCATGAATTGGCGGACGCGGTCCTGGAGCTCGAGCGAACGGGCGGAGTGTTGAAAATCCATCGTATCCCTCCGGTTCGCTCGGCCGGCGCGTCAGGTACCGCGCAGCAGCTCGCTTGCCACGATCCAGTCGTTGCCGTCGAACTGGAGCATGTAGCCGTCCTTGATCGGGCGGAAATCCTGTGGGGTGGTGTTGAGGGTGATGCCGGGCATCAGCAGCGACAACGGCACGTTCTTCAGGTTCGACGCCTGCGCCATGATGTTCTCGCGCGTCAGATTGTCCTTGCACTGCTTGAGCAGGACCACCAGCGCCTCGGCCACGGTGTAGCCGTAGAGGCCGGCGACGTTGTTGATGTCGGCATTGGGCAGGCGCTTCTTCATGAAATCGATATAGGCCGTCATCGCCGGATCGTTCTTGGGCTCGGCGACGAACGGCTTGAGCGCACCGAGCGACAGCACGCCTTTGCCAGCATCGAGGCCGGCCGGCACCATCACGGTCGCCTTGTTGGCGCAGCCGGAGGCGAGGAAGCGCGTCGGCTGCCAGCCAACCTCGTGCGCCTTGCGGATCGCCTGCGCGCAGGCGCGCGGCGTCACCGAATAGATCATGAAGACGTCGGCCTTGGTATTGGCGAGCGTCAGCACCTGGGAATCGACTGTGGGGTCGGCAACCTCGAAGCTCGAGGCCATCGCGATCGCCTTGTCGGCGTCGGCACCGAGCGCTTCCTTGACACCGCGCAGATATTCCTTCCCAGCATCGTCGTTCTGATAGAGCACCGCAAAGCGCGCATTCGGATTCTTGGCACGGGCATAGGCGACGTCGATCGCCGCTTCGCTGGTGTAGTTCGGCGCCCATGGCAGCGCCATCGACCAGGGCATGTTGGCGGGATCGTTCCATTTCGAGGCCGAACTGATCAGAAACAGTTGCGGCACCTTGTTGCTGTTCAGGTACTTTGCGATTGCCGAGCTCGGCGCGGTGCCCATGGTGGCGAAGATGAAGGCGACGCCATCGCCTTCGACCAGCCGCCGCGCCGCTTCCATGGTCTTGGGCGGG
Organism: Bradyrhizobium sp. 179; assembly: GCF_023073535.1. Lineage (NCBI taxonomy): Bacteria > Pseudomonadati > Pseudomonadota > Alphaproteobacteria > Hyphomicrobiales > Nitrobacteraceae > Bradyrhizobium > Bradyrhizobium sp. 179. Next base: position 173,932 of record NZ_JADPJR010000081.1, read on the forward strand.
GAGAAGGCGTCGTCCAGGGAAATCAGATTGAGCTTGCGGCCATTGACCCCGCCCTTCTCGTTGACCTCATCGAAATAGGCCGCGATCACCCTGCCGGTGATGCTGAGCGGCGAGGCCGGGCCGCTATAGGGCATGGTATTGCCGATCTTGATCTCCGTGTCCGTGACGCCGGGACCGTAGGATTTTTGCGCGGCGACGGGCGTGAACAGACAGGCGTAAGCCAGCGCTGCGGCCAGGACCAAAGCGGATTTCATGGTTTCTCCCCCGTGATCATCGTCCGCGCGAAGCGAACGCGCTGCGTGCTGCTTCTTGTCAGCACATCAGATCAGCGGAGTTGCGCCAGACGGTCTTGCGTCGAGTTGCTGATGGAGCGCCTCCAGCGCCTGTAACGTGAATGGCGTTGGGGTCAAACCCGATGCTTGGCTTCAGGTGCGCGACCGCTCCATCCCGAGTTCGGCCTTGAGATTGTCGAGATCGCGGTAAATCGAAGCAACCGCGAGCACGCGGGCACCCTTGCGGTACTTCAGCAGGCAGTCCTTGCCCGGGATGCTGCCGTCGATCACTATATCGTCAAAGCTCTCGGCGTGCCCGACATAGTTGATCGGCACATCGTAATGTTGGGACCAGAAGAACGGCACCGCGTCGAAGCGCTCGCGCTTGCCGAGCATGTTGCGCGCTGCGGTCTGGCCTTGGCGTTCGGCAACGACCCAATGCTCGACGCGGATGTTCTGGCCCGAGTGCGGATCGGGCCAGCGCGCGATGTCGCCGACGGCGAAGATGCCGGATGCGCTGGTCTCCAGATATTCGTTCACGCTCACGCCGCGATCGGCGGCAAGACCCGCCTGCTCGGCGAGCGCCAGACGCGGCTTGACGCCGATGCCGACCACGACGAGATCGGCCTCGATCACCCCGCCGCTCTTCAGCGTGGCGCGTGCGCCCTCGAGCTTCTCCACGGTGTCCTCGAGGTGGAAGATCACACCGCTTTCTTCGTGCAGTGCGCGAACGAAGTCGCCCATCTCCGAGCCGAGCACGCGCTGCATCGGCCGTTCCTCGGGCGCGACCACATGCACCTCGATCTTCCGCGCCCGCAAGGAGGCTGCGACTTCGAGCCCGATAAAACTGGCGCCGATCACCAGGGCGCGCTTGGCGATCCCTGCGGCCTTGATGATGGCGCGGCTATCGGCAACCGAGCGCAAGGTGTGGACCTGCGGCTGGTCCGCGCCCGGGATCTGCAACTTGACCGGCTCGGCCCCGGTCGCCAGCAGCAGCTTCTCGAACGGCAGTCTGTCGCCATTGCCCAGCGTGACGTTGCGCGCCTGCGGATCAATGGCGGAGACGTTCGTGTTGAGCCTGAGATCGATGCCCGCGTCCTGATAATAGTCCTCGCCCCGCAGCGGCAGCCAATCCTCCGGCGCGTTGCCGGCGAGGTAATCCTTTGAGAGGTTGGGCCGGTCGACCGGCATCGCGCCGTCATTGCTGAGCATGGTGATGGCACCGGCAAAGCCCTCGCGCCGGAGCGTGTCGGCCGCGGCGAAGCCCGCCGCGCCGCCGCCGACGATCACGAATTTCTCCGGCGTCGACGCGCTGCGATGCGCTGCCGACGGCTTCGGTGCGTCGCGCTTGCGCTGGACGACGATGTTGTCCCGATCGCGCGTGACCTCCCACACCGCCAGCGCGTTCAGCGCCGGCGGGCGGGTGGCTTCGCCTGTGCGCAGGGAGAAGCAGGCGTGATGCCAGGGACAGCGGATGGTGTCGCCGACCACCAAGCCCTCGGCGAGCGGGCCGTGGTAGTGGCTGCAGGCCGGCTCGATCGCGAAAATCTCGCTGCCGGCCTGCACCAGCAGGACGTCTTCCTCGCCCACGTGACCGAGCAATTTGCCGTCCTCGAACGCGGTCAGTGATACGCCCTTGGCCAGGTCGGATCCGCTCGGCTTGTGCTCGGTCATGGCGTCATCTCCTTGAGCAAGCGCGGATCAATCGTCCGAATTGGCCAGCCCCAGCAGCTCCTGACGTGTCAGCGCATTGTCGCGGAACACGCCCAGCATGCGGCTGGTGACGAGATCGGTCCCGGGCTTGTGCGCGCCGCGCGTGGTCATGCAGTGATGCGTCGCCTTGATGATGACGCCGACGCCTTCGGGCTTCAGCACGTCGTTGATGGTATTGGCGATCTGCGCGGTCATCTTCTCCTGGATCTGGAGGCGTTTCGCATAGATGTCCACCACGCGCGCCAGCTTTGAGATGCCGACCACGCGCCCTTGCGGGATATAGGCGACCCAGGCGCGGCCGACGATCGGCGCCATGTGGTGCTCGCAATGGCTTTCGAAGCGGACGCCGCGCAGGACGATCATCTCGTCATAGCCTTCGATTTCCTCGAAGGTCTTTTGCAGAATTTCGGTTGGATCCAGCGCATAGCCGGAAAAATATTCCTCGAAGGCTCGCGCAACCCGATCCGGTGTGTCGCGCAGACCGTCGCGCGCGGGATCATCGCCCGCCCAGCGGATCATGGTCCGGACCGCTTGCTCGACCTCCGCCCGATCGGGCCGTTCGGTTGGCCTCTGCGCAACCGCGACACGTTCCAGCTTGCGCACTTGTGACTTCATCTAGATCCTCCCTGCGACGAGCCGCAACACAGAGGCGGCCCCACAGCTTGGACGGCTGCAATCGGAAAAGGTTCCCAGAATCAGGAAAAATCGGAAGCACGACAGACAAGCCAGCCGCGAGACTAGAAACGGGCTCTATGAGGCCGCTTTCCGGACGTCGAGCACGGCCCTCGCCCATTCGACCGGCCGCTCCTGCGGCAAATTATGACCCGCATTCGTGAAAACGCGCCGCTCGAACAACCCCTCGAACTTGCGCGCGTGATGGGCGGTGCCGGGATTGACGCCGTCGCTGTCGCCGTCGATTGCGATGGTCGGGACGCGGATCGGCGGTTGCGCGGCGAGCTTGGCCTCGATCGCGGCATAGGCGGGGTCGCCGTCAACCAGCCCATAGCGGTGGCGGTAGGAATGGATCACGACATCGACGAAATCAGGATTGTCGAAGGATACTGCGCTTTTCTCGAACGTCGCCTCGTCGAACGTCCATTTCGGCGACCACATCGACCAGAGCTGACGCGCAAAGCCGCGCCGGTTGCGCTCCAGCGCGCGGCGGCCGCGCTCGTTGTGGAAGAGATATTGATACCAGAGCGCGGCCTCTTCGGCCGGCGAGGCCGGCTCCATCGCGCAGGCGATGTTCTGGATGTTGTAAGAATTGCCGGAGACGAGGGCGATCACGCGCTCCGGATAGAGCGCCGAAACCACGCAGGCGGCGCGTCCGCCCCAGTCATAGCCGCCGACGACCGCGCGCTTGATTCCGAGTGCGTCCATGAAGGCCAGGAGATCCGCGCCAAGCGCCGCCTGCTCGCCGGAGCGCAGCGTCCCGGCAGCACGAAACCGCGTCGGCCCGTAGCCGCGCAGCCAGGGCACCAGCACCCACGCGCCGGCCCGTGCAATCATCGGTGCGGTCTCGGCGTAGGCGTTCACATCGTAGGGAAAGCCGTGGCCCATGATGCAAGGCCAGCCGTCGGGCGCGCCGTACTCGAGATAGGCGATGTCGAGGATGTCGGTGGCGACCGTTTTGTGTTGCATGACTTGTTCGCCAAGCTGTTCGCTATCATAGTCCGGACCAGCGAAGCGACATCCGGGATGAGGCCATGCTGAACCCGGATATCGCTGCGCTCATCCGAGCTTCGAGCTCGATCTCATTTCTGCGGACCGGACAGCGAGATGTCGCGTTCGGCGCGGAACACGTTGCTGTAAAGATTGGCGATCCACTGCCGGCCGATCTCGGTCTTGTTGAGATAGCCGATCTCGGTCTGGATATGCGGTGCGACGCTGTTCCAGTAGAACTGTGGGTAGCGGTTGACGATGTCGGCGGGCGAGTCGTAGCCGAGTTGGCGGTTGATTCCGACCTCCTCGAACTCGTAATAGAGCGCGTTGGCCTTGCGCAGATAGTTGGGATCGCCGAGCTGGCCGATGAAATCGGCGGCGCGCAGGATCGAGGCTTCCTCGTCATAGTCCTGGCCCTCGCGGGCCGGAAACCGCGTGCCCTCGATGGCGCGCGCGATGCGGTCCGGGTCGACTCCAGGAATATGTCGCAGCCGCCGCGTCACATAAAGTTTCGAGCGATCGACGTGATACATCATCAAACTGGCGTCAGATGCACCGCGCGGCAGGGCGATCTTGGTGTCGGCCGCATCGATCACGAATCCGTCGCCGTCATCCTCCTCGAACAGGCCTCGCACATAGCCGATGTCGTGCGCGAGGCAGGCGATCAGGACATGGACGTAATCTTCAGCTTGCAGATGGATGTGAAGACTTCGGCCGCTGAGGATCGCCTGGGCAGCCAGCGTCACCAGCATCGTGTGCTCGATATTGTGATATAGCGCATCGCTGTTGCCGATGCATTCCATCGCGGTGCGGGTGGCGCTCTCGACGATGCTTGCAGAAGTCTCATCGTACCGGCGGCGCATGAACCTACCGAGCAACTTTTCCAGGGTCTCGGCCGCCAGTCTCGGTAACGTCATCATGGATGCAGCCCCGTCTGTCGCTGGTGTTCCATGCCAACTCCCGACGCCTCATTCTTGTCCTCGACGCACGAGCGAGCATAGCCCATCTTGGGCCGACTGACCAAATCCCAGGACGAAAACACGAAAATATGTTGCAGTTGCGCTGCGTCATAGAGCGCGGTTGCAGTTACGGCGCGATACCGCTTAGGGTGGCTTTCGTCCAGACCGCAAGATTGCGGTCATTCCACCAGCAGCACGTCCACGGCGACGCCGAGTTTCTGCTTCGGCGAGCCGACGATGATGCCGTCGACCGGCGACACGTCTGAAAAATCGCGCCCGACCGCGAGCACGATATGGTCATTTGCGACCAGGAGATCGTTGGTGGGATCGAAATCGACCCAGCCGAGCTCCGCCCCGCACCACAGCGACACCCAGGCGTGGGTGGCGTCGGCACCTTGCAGACGCGGCTGGCCCGCCGGCGGAACGGTACGCAGATAACCGCTGACATAGGCCGCAGGCAGGCCGAGCCCGCGCAACCCTGCGATCATCACATGAGCAAAATCCTGGCAGACGCCGTGACGCTTGTCGAAGACCTCGCCGAGCGGCGTCGAGATCACCGTCGCCTTCGGGTCGTAGCGAAAATCGCTGCGGATGCGGTGCATGAGATTGGCTGCACCTTTGAGGACGCCGGCGCCGGGCGCAAAGCTCATCGCCGCGTAGGCGCTGACCGGCTGCAGCACCGGCACCAGCGGGCTCGCAAAGACATAGCCGACCGGCGAGGACGGCCCGAGGCTCGTCGCCTCGAAGGCAATGTCGCGAATGCTTTCCCAGGCCGGGCTTTCTGCATCACGCGCCGGCGGCTGTCGCGAGACCGACACACGTGATCGAGAATCGATCCGCAAGTTGCCGTGCGCAGCCTCGATCACCACGCTCTCGGTGAGCGTGCCGAAGAAATCGCGGCGGACGTTGCGCTCGGCCGGACGCGGACGGATCTCGACGTCGTGTGAGATCAGTTCCTGGCCATTGCCGCTGTTCGGCTCCAGCCGCAGCGTGCAGCGGGCGAAGCTGACCGGACTCTCATATCCGTAAGTCGTGACGTGACGGATGTCGTAGATCACGCCAGCCCCGTCAGCTTTTCCGGCCGGCTGGCATTGGGGCCATGCGGGAAATAGTGCTGCCCGATCGCCTCCGCGAGGCGGAGCAGATCCTGCTCCAGCGCGAACAGCGTCTTGACCTCGAGCTTCTCGGCCTCCGCGGTCGCGAGCATCGCCTGCATCGCCACCGCAAGCCGCTGCGGCTTCTCGATCAGGCCGTGCTCCTTCAGGCTCGGCAGCGCGGCGATGTGCTCGTTGAGCGTCGTCACTTGGAACGCCACCGAACGCGGATTGTAGGGATCGAGCACGGCGAGGTCGCGTACCGGCGCCAGGACCGGCGCCAGCAGATAGCGCGAGCGGTAGGTGATCTGGCAATCCACCAGCGTCAGCAGGATGTCGAGATCCTCGTCGCCGGCCTCGTCATAGGCGAATTGACGCGTGAAGCGCGTGGTGTTGACGGCGCGCTCGACGCGGCGGCCGATATCGAGAAAGCGCCAGCCGGCGGCGCGGTTCATGTTCTCCTGCGCGAGGCCTGCAAAGCTCGCGAGCTCCTGCAAGGTGAGCTCGGCCGCGCTCAAGACGCTGTCATCGTCCTCGACCTCGTGGGCGAGGCGCTCGGCCATCTCGGTGATGACCTGCCAGGCATCAGGCGAAAGGCGCTCGCGCAACGAGGTCGCCGTGCGCTGCGCCGCGCGGACCAGCGACAGCGCCGAGCCGAAACGATCCGGGCTCTGCAGCGCTTCGGCGACGATAGGTCCAGGCGCCGCGCGCGAGGTTTGCGTGACCGCGCCCCATGCCACCAGCAGGCGCTGGATCCGTTCAATCGACTGCATCGTAGCCGAGCTGCCCTTGTTGGGCCCGCTCGGCGATCCCAACGCGCGCACCAGGCGCAGCGTCGCCTCGGCGCGTTCCAGATAGCGCCCGAGCCAGAACAGATTGTCGGCGGCGCGGCTCGGCAGCACGCCGGCGATGCGGCGGATGCGCACCTTGTCGGTCGCCGGCAGCAGCGTCGCGGTCGAGACCTGCTTGTCCGAGACGACCCAGACGTCGGCGGCGCGGGCACCGTCGCCCATCGACACCGCGCGCGCATCGGCCTGCTCGGCGATCCGGCAGAAGCCGCCGGGCATGATGGCCCAGCCATCGGGCGTGGCGGCTGCGAACACGCGCAGCACGAACGGCCGCGGCGTGAGCTGGCCCTGCTCCCACACCGGCATGGTCGAGAGCCGCACCACCTCCTGACCGACATAGTCCATGCCGCGCGCGATGATGGCGTCGACCAGGCGCTGGCGCTCGCTCGCATCCAACTCGCTCGCGAGCACCGGCCCCGTGCTGTCGAAGCCGGGAACGCCGCGCCGGTAGGCGCCCTCGATCGCGACCTGGTCGAGCCGCGCCAGCACCTCGTCGCGCGCCGCGCGCTGGCCGCACCACCAGGTCGCGATGTGCGGCATTTTCAGCTCCTCGCCAAGCAGGCGGCGGCTCAGCGCCGGCAGGAAGCCGAGCAGCGCCCGTGCTTCCGGCACGCCCGAGCCGGGCATGTTGGCGATGACGACGCCGTCCTTGCGCAGCACGTCGATCAGGCCGGGTACGCCGAGATGCGAGGACGCATCGAGCTCGAGCGGGTCGAGCGAGTTGGAATCGACGCGGCGCAAGAGTACGTCGAGCCGCTTCAGGCCGGCGACGGTGCGGATGTGAACGCGGTTGTCGCTGACCGCGAGATCATCGCCCTCAACCAGGAGGAACCCGAGATAGCGCGCCAGCGTCGCATGTTCGAAATAGGTCTCGCTGAAGCTGCCCGGCGTGAGCACGCCAATCCGCGGCTCGTCGCGGTCGGCACGCGCGCGCAGGCTATCGCGGAACGCCTCGAAGAACGGCGCGACGCGCGGCACATTCATCGACTTGTAGAGATCGGAGAAGGCGCGCGAGAGCACCAGGCGGTTCTCCAGCGCATAGCCCGCCCCCGACGGCGCCTGCGTGCGGTCGCCAAGTACCCACCAGCGGCCGTCAGGACCGCGGCCGACATCGGCGGCATAGATCGAGAGATAGCGCCCGCCGGGCGGCGGCACGCCGCAGACGGGACGGAGATATTCGGGACTGCCGGCGATCGCAGCCGCGGGCAGTGCGCCCTCGGCGATGAGGCGGCCCTCGCCATAGATGTCGCGCAGCACGAGCTCGAGCAATTCGGCGCGCTGGGTAATGCCGGCGGAGAGCTGCTTCCAGTCGGCCTCGTCGATCAGGAGCGGCAGATGGCTGATCGACCACGGCCGGTCGGCGCTGTCGCCTGGGGCGCGATAGGTGACGCCGGCCTCGCGGAGATGGCGGTCGGCCATGCCAAAGCGACGCTCGACCTCGTCGGGCGCGAGCGCGCCGAAGGCATCGAAGAAGCGGCTCCAGACCGCCCGCGGGGCGCCGTCGGGTCCCAGGAACTCGTCGGGGATGCCAGGCAGGCGGCTATAATCGCGGACCCATTGCGCAAGGCGGCGCTGGCCTTCACGCAGTCCTTGCGCCCTGCCCGCCTGGTCGTCCTGCTCGGCTGCGCCCTCGGCCATGCGCCTCTCCCTGCCCCACCATCATACTCATTGCAGGAGCGGGGTCCGCAAGTCGAGGGTCAGCGGAAACTCATTTGTGCGTTCCTCGGGCGGCGGCTGTATTGGCCCAGGGGTATGGCCATGGTCCTGGAAGCGCGCCAGCCGCCGCGCCTCGGCTTCATAGGTGTTGACGGGCTTGGTATCGTAGTTGCGTCCGCCGGGATGGGCGACGTGGTAGACACAGCCGCCCAGCGAGCGGCCGTTCCAGGTGTCGATCAGGTCGAAGGTCAGCGGCGCATGGACCGGAATGGTCGGGTGCAGGCCGGAGGCCGGCTGCCAGGCCTTGAAGCGGACGCCGGCCACCGCTTCGCCGGAGCGCCCGGTCGAGGTCATCGGCAGGCGGCGGCCGTTGCAGGTGACGATGTGGCGACCCTCGACGAAGCCCTCGGCCTTGACCTGAAGCCGCTCGACCGATGAGTCCACATAGCGCACCGTGCCGCCGGCCGAACCCTCCTCGCCGAGCACGTGCCAGGGCTCCAGCGCCTGCCGCAGCTCCAGCGTCACGCCGCCATGATGGACCCGGCCGAAGGCGGGGAAGCGGAATTCGAGCTGGGCCAGATACCATTCCGGCTCGAAGGAATAACCGAACTGCTTCAGCTCGGTGAGCACGTCCTGAAAATCCTCCCAGATGAAATGCGGCAGCATGTAGCGATCATGCAACGCGGTGCCCCAGCGCACGAACTTACCTGCCAGCGGCTCGCGCCAGAACCTTGCGATCAGCGCGCGGATCAGGAGCTGCTGAGCCAGCGACATGCGCGGATCAGGCGGCATCTCGAGCGCGCGGAATTCGACCAGGCCGAGGCGGCCGGTCGAGCCTTCCGGCGAATAGAGCTTGTCGATGCAGATCTCGGCACGGTGGGTGTTGCCGGTGATGTCGACCAGCAGATGCCGGAACAGGCGATCCACCAGCCACAGCGGCGTCTGGGTCCCCGGCGGCGGCACATGCGACAGCGCGACCTCGAGCTCGTAGATGCTGTCGTGGCGCGCCTCGTCGATACGCGGCGCCTGGCTGGTCGGGCCGATGAACAGGCCGGAGAAGAAATAGGACAGCGACGGATGCCGCTGCCAGTACAGCACGAGGCTCTTCAAGAGATCGGGCCGCCGCAGGAACGGTGAGTCCTGCGGTGACGAGCCACCGACCACGACGTGATTGCCGCCGCCGGTGCCGGTATGGCGGCCGTCGACCAGGAAACGGTTGGCGCCGAGACGGATCTTGGCGGCATCCTCATAGAGCCCGACGGTGATGTCGACAGCCTGACGCCAATTCTTTGCCGGCTGGACGTTGACCTCGATCACGCCAGGGTCAGGCGTCACCTTGATGACGTCGATGCGCGGATCGAACGGCGGCGGATAACCCTCGACATGAACCTGGAGCTGCATCTCCTCGGCCGCGGCTTCGAGCGCCGCGACCAGCTCCAGATAATCCTCGATGCGCTCGACCGGCGGCAAGAAGGCGCAGAGCACGCCGTCGCGGACTTCGATCGACATCGCGGTGCGTACCGGCTCCGCTGCGTCGGGACTTTCCGGCGCCGGCCGCGGCGGCGGCGATTGCAGGCGTGGCATGCGCTCGAACACCGGCAGCTTGGTGCGCGGCTCCATCGGATCCTGCTCGACGACATAGGGATAGCGATCGGGCGGAACATATTCGAGCGCACTGAGCGGCAATCGCAGGCCGAGCGGGGAATCGCCGGGCATCAAGAACAGATGCTTGCGACGCAGCTTCCAGCGCTCGCTGCGCCAGCGCGGCGCTTCGGCGTTCCAGCGCTGCACCGGCAGCACGAAGCCCTTTGGCGTATTCAGCCCCTCGTCGAACACCCGCGCCATGCGGGCGCGCGCTTCCGGATCGGACAGCTTGGAATCCGAGGGATCGACGTTGATGGGAAGCTCCCCCTCCTTCTGCGACCAATAGGCGGGGTCTTCATAGGCCGGCATGATGTAGCCGGGATCGAGGCCGAGCCGTGCGACCGTTCCCTCCATGAAGGCCTCGGCGTCCTTGACGTTAGCGCGCCGCGGATTCTCGATCCTGGCGATGAGATCCGCATTCTTCCAGATCGGCACGCCGTCCTTGCGCCAATACAGGCCAAACGCCCAGCGCGGCAGGGTCTCGCCAGGATACCATTTGCCCTGGCCGAAGTGCAGCAGGCCGCCGGGCGCGAACCGCACGCGCAGGCGGCGGATCAGATCGTCGGCAACGGCACGCTTGGTCGGACCGACGGCGTCGATATTCCATTCCGCCGCCTCGAGATCGTCGACCGAGACGAAGGTCGGCTCGCCGCCCATGGTGAGCCGCACGTCGTGGGCGGCAAGATCGCCGTCCACCTGCTCGCCGAGATCGTTGAGCCGCGCCCAGGCTTCGTCAGAGAACGGTTTTGTGATGCGCGGCGCCTCGCGAATGCGCTTCACGCTCATGTCGAATGCGAACTCGACCTCGGCAAAGCCGGCGCCACCGGAGATCGGCGCGGCAGAGCGATAATGCGGTGTTGCGGCAACCGGGATGTGCCCCTCGCCGGCGAGCATACCGGAGGTCGCGTCGAACCCGATCCAGCCCGCGCCCGGAAGGTAGACCTCGGCCCAGGCGTGCAGATCGGTGAAATCGTTCTCAACCTCCGGCGGCCCCTCGATCGGATCGATGTCGGGACGGATCTGGACGAGATAGCCGGAGACGAAACGGGCGGCGAGCCCGAGATGGCGGAAGGTCTGGATCAAGAGCCAGGCGGAATCGCGGCACGAGCCGGCGCCGGACGTGAGCGTCTCCTCCGGAGACTGCACGCCCGGCTCCATGCGGATGATGTACCGGATCTTCTTCTGGAGCTCGCGATTGAGATCGACCAGGAAGTTGACGGTGTTCGGCGCTTCCTGTGGGATCGCATCGAGATATTGCGCAAACAAGCGATCAGGCTTGATGGTCTCGAGATAGGGCGCAAGCTCCGTCTTCAGGTCCTTCGGATAGTCGAACGGAAAACTGTCGGCATAAGGCTCGACGAAGAAGTCGAACGGATTGACCACGGTCATCTGCGCCGTGAAATCGACCTCGAGCTTCAGCTCGGTCGTCTTCTCCGGGAAGACGTAGCGCGCGAGCCAATTGCCCTGGGGGTCCTGTTGCCAGTTCACGAAATGATTGGATGGCGTGACCTTGAGCGAATAGCTCAGGATCGGCGTGCGAGTATGCGGCGCCGGCCGCAACCGGATGGTCTGCGGGCCGAGATCGATCGGGCGGTCGTATTTGTAGTGCGTGACGTGGTGTAGTGCGACGTAGATCGACACGGGGTGCGGTGCTCCAGCAGCTTTTTTGAGCAGAACACCTGATGTGAGCGCGATCAAGCACTAACAACGGGCAGTGCGTGCCTACGGCACGGGCGAGTGGTGAGTAGCGAATAGTGAATGGAGGAAGCGTGCGTGTATTCGCCACTCCCTATTCGCCATTCGCCCCCTACATCGTCGCGCCCAGCACCCAGGGGGCGAACTCGGCGCCGCCGAAGTCAAAACTCTCGCTCTTGGTCGGCTGTCCCGACGCCGTCTTGAGGATGAGATCGAAGATGCGCTGGCCGCACTGCTCGACGCTCTCCTCGCCTTCGAGGATGGTGCCGCAATTGACGTCCATGTCCTCTTCCATGCGCTTGTACATGGGCGTGTTGGTGGCGAGCTTGATCGACGGCGCCGGCTTGCAGCCGAACACACTGCCGCGCCCGGTCGTGAAGCAGACGAGATTGGCGCCGCCTGCGACCTGGCCGGTCGCTGCGACCGGGTCGTAGCCGGGCGTGTCCATAAAGACAAAACCCTTCTTGGTGACGGGCTCGGCGTAGCGCAGCACCTCGACGAGATTGGTGGTGCCGGCCTTCGCCATTGCGCCGAGCGATTTTTCCAGGATGGTGGTGAGGCCACCGGCCTTGTTGCCGGGGCTTGGATTGGCGTTCATCTCAGCGCCTTCGCGCGCGGTGTATTCGTCCCACCAGCGCATGAGGTCGACCAGCTTCTCGCCGACCTCACGGCTGACCGCGCGGCGCGTCAAGAGATGCTCGGCGCCATAGGTCTCCGGCGTTTCCGACAGGATCACGGTGCCGCCGTGACGGACGACGAGGTCGCTGGCAGCACCGAGCGCGGGATTGGCTGATACACCGGAATAGCCGTCCGAGCCGCCGCATTGCAGGGCCACGGTGAGTTCGCTGGCCGGCACGGATTCGCGCCTGACCTTGTTGGCATCGGCGAGCGCCTCGCGCACGAAGGCGATGCCCGCCTCCACCGTCTTGCGCGTGCCGCCGACCTCCTGGATGTCCATCGCACGCAGCCGGCCGGCGAGCTTCTGCTCTTCCATCAGGCCGCCGATCTGGTTCACCTCGCAACCGAGGCCGAGCACGATGACGTGAGAGAAATTGACGTGCCGCGCATAGCCACCGAGCGTGCGGCGGAGCAGCGCCAGCGGCTCGTTCTGCGTCATGCCGCAGCCGGTCTTGTGGGTCAGCGCGACCACGCCGTCGACGTTGGGGAAATCGGCCAGCGGGTTGTCGCCACTGAAGGGATTCTTCTTGAAGACGTCGGCAACGAGGCTGGCGACATGCGCGCTGCAATTCACCGAGGTGAGGATGCCGATATAGTTGCGCGTGGCGACGCGGCCGTCCGGACGGCGGATGCCCTCGAAGGTCGCCGGCAGGTCGAAATTCGGCGTCGGCTTGACGTCGGCGCAATAGGCATAGTCCTTGGCGAAATCGCCCATGCCGCAATTCTGCGTGTGGACGTGCTGGCCCGGCGCGATCGGCATCGTGGCAAAGCCGATGATCTGGCCGTAGCGCTTGATCGGCTCTCCCAATGCGATCGGCTTGATCGCGACCTTGTGGCCGGAGGGAATGCGATCGACCGTGATCACGCCGTCGGCGACCATCGTGCCGGGCGGCAGGCTCGCGCGCGCGATCACCACGCCATCATCGGGATGCAGGCGGATGACGAGGCTGATGGTCATGGGTATCTCCTTAGGCGAGTAGTGAGTAGCGAATGGCGAATGGAAAAGGGGAGTAGCCCTGTTCGCTACTCCCCATTCGCCATTCGCGGGTTTGTTACGCCTTCCCGCCTGATTCCTTGCGGGTCGCATTCACCTGCATCTTGGCGTAGGTCGTCATCAGACCGACCTCGTTCGACAACGTTACCAGCTTGAAGCCCATATTGATGGCGCGCGCTGCGCCTTCGGCGCCGCTGCAATGGATGCCCGGGTTGAGGCCGCGCTTGCCGCACTCCTTGATGATCTTCTCGTAGATCGCGAGGATCTCGGGCTCGCTGCGGTCGAGCTTGGGCTCGAGGCCGTAGGAGAAGCCGAGGTCGGACGGGCCGATATAGACGCCGTCGATGCCCTCGACGTCGAGGATCGCTTCCATGTTCTCGACCGCGGTCCTGGTCTCCATCATCGGCAACAGCACGATCTCGTCGTTGGCCGTCTTCTGGTAGGAGCCTGCAGTGCCGTACATGCCGGCGCGGATCGGACCGTTGGAGCGCACGCCCTTCGGCGGATATTTCGAATAGGAGACCAGGTTCCGGGCTTCCTGCGGCGTATTGACCATCGGGCAGATCACGCCATAGGCGCCGCCGTCGAGCACCTTGCCGATAATGCCGGGCTCGTTCCAGGGCACGCGGACCATCGGGGTGATCGGATGCTTGTCCATGGCCTGGAAGCACTGGACCATTGACAGATAGTCCTGCACGCCATGCTGCATGTCGACGGTGACGCTGTCGAAGCCGCATTGCGCGACCATCTCGGCCGAGAAGCCGGAGGGTATAGCGAGCCACGCGTTGACCACGGCCTTGCCCGACTTCCAGATTTCCTTGACCTTGTTCGCCACGTTGCCTTCCTTCTTTGTTGTTTGAACCTTCGTCACCATGACGAGCGCCGCGACAGCACAACCCCGCTGTTACCGCGAACTGGATCGCCGCGCTACGCTCCAAGGGCGCAAGACCTATGCGGTCGCCCTTTGGATGCTGACTTCGCTGACGCCGACCTCGCGGGCGGTGTTCACTATTGCCGCCCAGGTGTCATCCGGCAAGGGGATGCCGTGTTTCGTGCGTTCCGCGCGGGTTTTCCGCTCGGGATCGCCGGGAATCAGCACCTGATCGATGTCGGCCATCGGCTTGGTGGCGCGTATGAAATCGACATAGCGCGAGACTTCGCCGTCGAAAAGGTTGGAGGTATCGACCACCTTCGGATCGACATAGAACGCCAGCATGCCGTTGGCAAAGCGCCGCCCGCCCGATGTGGCCCCGGTTCCAGTCAGCGCACCGCCCAAGAGCTCGCATATGAAGGCGAGCCCCGATCCCTTGTGCTCGCCGAAGGCACGGATGGCGCCTGTGCCCTTGGTATGATCGCGCGGTCCCTCCGGCGTGTAGGGGCCGTAGAGCACGACTGGGTCCTCGCTCAGGCTGCCGTCGGAATCGACCAGCGCGCCCTTCGGCAGCTTTTTGCCGCCACGGCTTGCGACCAGCACCTTGCCTTCGGCGACGACCGAAGTCGCGAAGTCCAGCACGATCGGATCCTGACCCGCGCGGGGGATGCCGACGCAATATGGCGCAGTCGACAGCCGTTTCTCGACGCCGCCGAACGGCGCCACCAGCAGCGAGCCCGCCGCATTGACGAAGTGCACCGAGATCAGCCCTTCGGCGGCAGCCATCTCGGCCCAGTCGCCGACACGGCCGATATGGCCGGCGTTGCGCAGCGCGACCGCGGCAAGCCCCGCCTTCCTGCACTTGTCGATGCCGATCCGAACCGCCTGCGGCGTCACGGTCTGGCCGTAGCCGAACTTGCCGTCGACCACCGCGAGGGAGGGCGTGTCCAGCACCACTTCCGCGTTCTGGTTGGGCACGACCGCGCCGGATTTCTGCCAACGGATATAGACGGGCACGCGGATCACACCGTGACTGTCGTGGCCGGTCAGATTCGCTGTGGTGAGATAGCTGGCGATGCGCCTGGCTTCCTCCGGCGAGGA
The DNA here is from genome assembly GCF_023073535.1 of Bradyrhizobium sp. 179. Taxonomy (NCBI): domain Bacteria; kingdom Pseudomonadati; phylum Pseudomonadota; class Alphaproteobacteria; order Hyphomicrobiales; family Nitrobacteraceae; genus Bradyrhizobium; species Bradyrhizobium sp. 179. The sequence continues at coordinate 189,119 of NZ_JADPJR010000081.1, forward strand.
CTGCGCATGCGCAAAGACCTCGCTGACGAAGTCGATCAGCTTCTGGACTTGAATGGTGACCATGACGGTCTGCTTACCTCTACCCGGCGCCGATTTTGCAGCGATCGGCTTGGGCGGCACTTTGAGCGAAAAAACGCGGCCATGTCCATGGCTCGCGCCGCGCGCTCGCGCATATCAGCTTTCACTCCTCGGCACTTGCCTCCTCGCCGCTGCCGAGCCCTGCGAGACTCTGTTCGAGCTCGCCTAGCATGTCCTGCAATTCAACGAGTTTGCGCCCGCCAAAGCGTCGCGTGATCTCGGCATAGATCGCCTCCGACGTCGGAGCCACGGAGGCCATCAGCTTCAAGCCTTCTTTCGAGATGGAGACCATGCTGCGGCGCTGGTCCGCCGTGGCGGTCTTGCGCTCGATCAGATTGCGCGCTTCGAGGTCGCGCAGGATGCGTGAGAGGCTCGGCCCGAGCAGGAACGCCGTGCGCGCGAGTTCCGTAACCTCGGCCGCCTCGATGGCGGCCAGCGCGCGCAGGATGCGCCATTGCTGCTCGGTCAAGCCGTGCTCGCGCAGTGAGGGGCGGAATTGCCGCATCACCGCCTCGCGTGCCCGCAGCAGCGACATCGGCAGTGAACGCGAGAAGTCGCGCATCGGCACCTGCCGCGCGGCAGGCGTGCTTTCGCCGGCGGGATCGGCGGGTTTCTTCGTCATGATACCCTTTCAAGCCGCAACATGTTTGCAATGCAGCAAGAGCGAATTGTGTTTGACGCATTCACTTAACATGTTAAGTATCTCCGGGCACCACGATTTGTAAGATCACAAATGGCGCTTTCCAACGACGATATCCAAGCTTGCGCAAGGCGTCTGCACCAGGCGGAGAAGACTCGCACGCAGATCCGGCAGCTCTCGCAGGATTTTCCTGGGATCACCATCGCTGACGCCTACGCGATTCAGAAGGCTTGGGTCGACGTCAAGATTGCCGAGGAGCGCATCGTCAAAGGTCACAAGATCGGACTGACCTCGAAGGCGATGCAGAGTGCGCTCGATATCGACGAGCCGGATTCCGGCGTGCTGCTCGACGATATGTTCTTTGCTGACGGCGGCCTCGTTCCGACCGAGCGCTTCATCGCGACTCGCGTCGAGGCGGAGCTCGCCTTCGTGATGAGCAAGCGCCTTTCAGGACCCGGCTGCACGATGTTCGACGTGCTCAACGCCACCGACTTCGTGGTGCCGGCGCTGGAGATCTTGGACACCCGCATCGAGCGCGTTGATGCCAGGACCAAAGCGGCGCGGAAGATTTTCGACACCATCGCCGACAACGCGGCGAATGCCGGCATCGTGCTCGGCGGGCGGCCGATACGGCCGCTGGACGCCGATTTGCGCTGGATCGGCGCGCTGTGTTTCCGGAATGGCCAGCTCGAGGAAACCGGACTTGCCGCCGGGGTGCTCAACCATCCCGCAACCGCCGTGGCCTGGCTCGCGAACAAGATCGCACCGCTCGGCCATGCGCTGGAGCCCGGACAGGTCGTGCTCGCCGGCTCCTTCATCCGCCCGATCGAGACCCGCAAGGGCGACACAATTCAGGCCGATTATGGCGCCTACGGCTCGGTGAGCTGCTACTTCGCTTAGGCGGACAAGAAGACAGGGAGTGAAACCGCGATGCCGCATTTCACCATCGAATATTCCGCCAATCTCGACGGCCGCCTCGACATGGGTTTGGTATGTGAAGTCGTGCGCAAGGCAGCGGTCGAGACCGGCATCTTCCCGCTCGGCGGCATCCGCGTTCGCGCCGTCAGGTGCGAGCATTACGCGATCGCGGACGCGCGGCAGGACTACGGCTTTCTCGACATGGTGTTGCGCATCGGCGAGGGCCGCGATCTCAAGACGCGCCAGAAAGCCGGCGAGCACGTGTTCCAGGCGCTCTCAAAACATCTCGATCCCGTCTTCGCTGCCAGCAAGTTCGCCTTGTCGTTCGACATGCAGATCAACGACAAGGACACGAGCTGGAAGCGCAACAACATCCACGACGCCCTGAAAGTGGAGGCCGCAAATGGATAAGCCCGCGCCAAAAGCCGACGTGTTCCAGGCCAACCGCGACCGCCTCGCACCGCTGCTGAAAACGCTCCGCGCGGACGGCATCGGTCACACGATCGACGGCAAGATCGTGCCCTCGATCTCTGGCGAGACCTTCGAGACCAAGTCGCCGATCGATGGCGCGACGCTCGCGAGCGTCGCCCGCGGCAACGCCGAGGACATCGATCGTGCGGCCACTGCTGCCGCGCTGGCCTTCAAATCCTGGCGCGATATGGGCCCGGCTATGCGGCGCAAGCTGCTGCATCGGGTCGCCGACGCGATCGAGGACAATGCCGATGACATCGCGGTGCTCGAATGCATCGACACCGGCCAAGCCTATCGCTTCATGGCCAAGGCCGCCGTCCGCGCCGCCGAGAATTTTCGGTTCTTCGCCGACAAATGCGCCGAGGCGCGCGACGGCCTCAACACGCCGAGCGACGAGCACTGGAATGTCTCGACGCGCGTGCCGATCGGCCCAGTCGGCGTGATCACGCCGTGGAACACGCCGTTCATGCTCTCGACCTGGAAGATCGCCCCTGCCCTGGCAGCCGGCTGCACCGTCGTGCACAAGCCCGCCGAGTGGTCACCGGTGACGGCCTCCATTCTGGCGAAGCTCGTCAAGGATGCCGGCATTCCCGATGGCGTGCTCAACACCGTGCACGGCTTTGGTGAAGAGGCCGGAAAGGCGTTGACCGAGCATCCCGCCATCAAGGCGATCGGCTTCGTCGGCGAGAGTGCGACGGGCTCGGCGATCATGATCCAGGGCGCGCCGACCTTGAAGCGCGTGCATTTCGAGCTCGGCGGCAAGAACCCCGTGATCGTGTTCGATGACGCCGATCTCGACCGCGCGCTCGATGCGGTGGTGTTCATGATCTACTCGCTCAATGGCGAGCGCTGCACCTCCTCCAGCCGCCTGCTGATTCAGCAGAGCATCGCCGAGACATTCGTGGAGAAGCTGACCGCGCGCGTGAAGGCGCTGAAGGTCGGCCACCCCCTCGATCCCGCAACCGAGATCGGGCCGCTGATCCACCAGCGTCACCTCGCAAAAGTTTGCTCTTATTTCGACGTCGCGCGCCAGGACGGCGCGACGATCGCGGTCGGCGGCAAGCCCTGTGACGGCCCCGGCGGCGGACATTACGTCGAGCCGACGCTGGTGACCGGTGCGCATGGCAAGATGCGGGTGGCGCAGGAGGAGGTGTTCGGCCCCTTCCTGACCGTGTTGCCGTTCCGTGACGAGGCGGACGCGATCGAGATCGCCAACGACATTCGCTATGGCCTCACCGGCTATGTCTGGACCAACGACATGGGCCGCGCCCTGCGCGTCGCGGACGCGCTGGAGGCCGGCATGATCTGGCTGAACTCGGAAAACGTCCGCCACCTGCCGACGCCGTTCGGCGGCATGAAGGCCTCAGGCATCGGCCGCGACGGCGGCGACTATTCGTTCGACTTCTACATGGAAACCAAGCACGTCTCGCTGGCGCGGGGCACGCACAAGATTCAGAAATTGGGAATTTAACGCAGTGTCATTCCGGGGCGGCTCGAAGAGCCGAACCCGGAATCCATTGTGCAGCAGAGTTCGTGGATGAATGGATTCCGGGTTCGTGCTTCGCACGCCCCGGAATGACGAAGCCGAGAGAGGGGAAACGCAAATGCCCATACCGCAACACGTCTTCGAGCCGCCGTTCAACATCATCCGCTCCAGCCATGTCGTGCTCGACGTCACCGATCTGAAGCTGAGCCGCGAGTTCTACGAGACCAGCGTTGGCCTGCATGTGGAGGACGCCGACGACAATGTCGTTTATTTGCGCGGAGCTGAAGAGCATCAGCATCACTCGCTCGTCCTGCGCAAGGCCGCAGCGCCCGCCTGCGCGCGGCTCGGCTTTAAGGTCGGCAACGACAAGGATCTCGACAAGGCGGCCGCATTCCTGTCCGAGAACGGTCTCGCCTACGGCTTCGCGGACCAGCCGTTCCAGGGCCGCACTCTGCAATTCACGGATCCCTTCGGTTTCCAGATCGAGCTCTATGCAGCGATGGACCGACGCCCACACCTCTTGCGCCGCTACGATCTCTACAGAGGCTGCCACCCGCAGCGGCTCGACCATTTCAACGTCTTCGCCGCCGAGGTGCAGGACACCCTCGATTTCTACGCCCGGCTCGGCTTCCGCCTGACCGAATATGCCGAGGAGGACGGACCGAACGGACGTATCGCCGCAGCCTGGATGCATCGCAAGGGCAACGTCCACGACTTCGCCATCACCAACGGCAAGGGCCCTCGCCTGCACCACTTCGCCTATTGGACGCCGACGGCGATGAACATCATCCATCTCTGCGACGTTATGGCCTCCCAGGGCTTCGTGAAGAACATCGAGCGCGGCCCCGGACGCCACGGCATCTCGAATGCGTTCTTCCTTTATGTGCGCGACCCTGACGGCCACCGGCTCGAGCTCTACACCAGCGACTACTTCACGGGCGATCACGACCACGAGCCGCTGCGCTGGTCGCTGCGCGATCCGCGCCGGCAGACGCTGTGGGGTGCCCCCGCGCCGCGCTCCTGGTTCGAGCAGGGCTCGCCCTTCACTGGCCATGCCGTGCGCGAGCCGAAATTCGTGGCCGACGTGCTGGTGGCAGACTGATGACACTCCGTCGCCTCGCCACCTATTCCGTCAAGGGGGCAACGCGCTACGGCGCGGTCGTCCATAGCGGCGTGGTCGATCTCTCCGCGCGCCACGCCAAGGATTTTCCGACGCTGCGCGAGGTGATCGCGGCCGGGAAGCTGACGAGCTTTGCTGAGGAAGCCGCAGGCCGCACGCCGGATCATGCCCTCCGCGAGATCACCTTTCTGCCGCCAGTGCCCGCGCCGGAAAAGATCATCTGCATCGGCGTCAACTATCCCGACCGCAACGCCGAGTACAAGGACGGCCAGGACGCGCCGAAATACCCGAGCATGTTCATGCGGAGCCCACGCTCCTTCGTCGGCCATGGCACGCCGCTGGTGCGGCCGCGCGCCTCCGCTCAGCTCGACTATGAAGGCGAGATCGTGCTGGTGATCGGCAAGGAAGGCCGGCATATTCCGGAAAGCGCAGCGCTCGATCACATCGCCGCGCTCACACTCTGCAACGAAGGCTCGGTGCGCGACTGGCTGCGTCATGCCAAGTTTAACGTGACGCAGGGCAAGAACTTTGATTCCAGCGGCAGCCTTGGGCCATGGCTCGTGCCCTACACAACGGAATCCCAGATCGCCGACATTCGCCTCACCACGCATGTCAACGGTGAGCTCAGGCAGGACGATCGCACCAGCCGCTTGATGTTCCCGTTCCGCTACCTCATCAGCTATATCTCGACCTTTGCCACCCTCGTCCCCGGCGACATCATCGTCACGGGCACGCCGACCGGTGCCGGCGCGCGGTTCGATCCGCCGCGCTACCTGAAGCCCGGCGACGTGATCGAGATCGAAGCAGAAGGCATCGGGCTTTTGCGCAACGGCGTCGTCGACGAAGCCTGATCAACCATCGAAGTGGAATAGCACCATGACCACCCTCACCGGCGGCGAAGCGATCGTAAGCGGCCTCGTCGCCCACGGCGTCGACACCGTGTTCGGCCTGCCCGGCGCGCAGGTCTACGGCCTGTTCGATGCCTTCCACCAGGCCCAGCTCAAGGTGATCGGCGCGCGGCACGAGCAGGCCTGCGGCTACATGGCGTTCGGCTATGCGCGCTCCAGCGACAAGCCCGGCGTGTTCAGCGTGGTGCCCGGCCCCGGCGTGCTCAACGCCAGCGCGGCGTTGCTCACCGCGTTCGGCTGCAACGAGCCGGTGCTCTGCGTCACCGGCCAGGTGCCGACGCCATTTTTGGGCAAGGGTCGCGGCCATCTGCACGAGATGCCGGACCAGCTCGCGACCCTGCGCACCTATGTGAAATGGGCAGATCGTGTCGAATATCCCGGCAATGCGCCGACGGTCGTCGCGCGCGCCTTTCAGGAGATGATGTCGGGGCGGCGCGGGCCTGCGTCTGTCGAGATGCCCTGGGACGTCTTCACCCAGCGCGCCGAAACCGCGGCCGCACAGGTGCTGGAGCCGCTGCCCGCGCCGCAGCCTGATCCTGACCTGATCAAGCAGGCCGCCGCGCTGATCAAGACCAGCAAGGCGCCGATGATCTTCGTCGGCAGCGGCGCGATCGGGGCGCGCGAGGAGATCCTCGAGCTCGCCGAGATGATCGATGCGCCCGTCGTTGCCTTCCGCAGCGGCCGCGGCATCGTCTCCAATGCGCACGAACTCGGACTCACCATGGCCGCGGCCTATAAGCTGTGGTCGAACACTGATTTGATGATCGCAATCGGCACCCGCGCGGAGCTGCCGGCCTCTGGCTTTCGCTGGCCGTATCAGCCGAAGGGATTGAGATCCATTCGGATCGATATCGATCCGGCCGAGATGCGCCGGCTCGCCTCCGATACCGCCATTGTCGCCGATGCCAAGGCTGGCACGGCCGATCTCGTCACCGCCGTGAAGAAGGCCGGCTATGCGAGAAGCCGCGGCCGGCGGGGAGACATCCGCGAGGCCACCGCAACCGCGCAACAGGAAATCCAGCGCATCCAGCCGCAGATGGCGTATCTCAACATCCTGCGCGAGGTGCTGCCGGCGAATGCGATCGTGACAGATGAATTATCGCAGTTCGGCTTCGCCTCCTGGTACGGCTTTCCGGTCTATCAGCCGCGCACCTTTATCACGTCAGGCTATCAGGGCACGCTCGGCTCGGGCTTTCCGACCGCGCTTGGCGCCAAGGTCGCGAACCCTGACAAACCCGTCGTCGCCATCACCGGCGACGGCGGCTTCATGTTCGGCGTGCAGGAGCTCTCGACCGCCGTGCAGTTCAACATCGGCGTGGTGACGCTGGTGTTCAACAACAACGCCTACGGCAATGTCCGGCGCGACCAGCGCGAACGTTTTGAAGGCCGCGTGGTGGCGTCGGATCTCGTCAATCCGGATTTCGTCAAGCTCGCCGAATCCTTCGGCGTTGCCGCTGCGCGCGTCACCGCCCTGGACCAGTTCAAGGCGGCGATGGAAAAGGCGCTGGCACATGGCGGGCCATATCTGATCTCGGTGGAAGTGACGCGGGACTCCGAAGTCAGTCCCTGGGCGTTCATTCACCCGCCAAAGCCGTAGTTGTCCTCATGGTGAGGAGGCGCGAAGCGCCGTCTCGAACCATGAGGGCCTCCGCTGCGGCGGCTCGGGCCTTCATCCTTCGAGACGCTTGCTTCGCAAGCTCCTCACGATGAGGGGATGGACTAGCGTGTTTGTCGAAACGTCAAATTGATTCGCTCCTGGCCGAGCAGCGCGTGCTCGCCGTCGGCGAGCGGCGCGACGCCGTGATAAGCGAGCCTGCTAGTCCCGCCCCAGACCACGACGTCGCCATGGACGAGCCGGAAACGCCGCAGCTTGTCGCTACGCGCCATGCCGCCGAACAGGAAGGTTGCGGGCAGGCCGAGCGAGACCGAGACGATCGGGGCCGAATAGTCGAGCTCGTCCTTGTCCTGATGCAGCGACAGCCGCGTGCCGGGCTCGTAGCGGTTGACGAGGCAGGCATCGGGCGCGAAGTCTTTGAAGCCGCCCTGCTCCGCCGCGCGGCGGGCGAGATCACGGAACACTGCGGGCATCGCCGGCCAATGCGCGCCGGTTCGCGGATCGATCGGATCATAGCGATAGCCGGTGTGATCGGTGATCCAGCCGCGCTCGCCGCAATTGGTCATCGCCACCGACATCTGATAGCCGCCGGGCGTGGTCATGCGCCGAAACGGCGATTGCGCCACGATGGCGCGCACGGCTTCGATCAGCTCGCTCTCGATCGGCGTGACGAAGCCGCGCAGAAGCACGGCGCCGTCGGCGATCTCCTCGCGCGATGGCTGCGCCTCGGCGACGCTATCGAACAAATCCGCAGTCAATCGCCTCACTCATTTGGCATCATGGAAGATCACACCCAGCGTGTGGCGCTGGCCGGAGCGAATCCGGCTGACGCCGTGACGCAAGTTAACCCGGTATGTCCCGCGTGTCCCCTGCACCGGGCGGTGATGCACGGCGAAGGCGACAGCGTCGCCCTGCGCCAGCGGCACCACCTCGGCGCGCGACTGCATGCGCGGCCGCTGCTCGGTCAGCACGAACTCGCCGCCGGCGAAGTCGCGCCCCGGCTCTGACAGCAGGATCGCGACCTGGATCGGGAACACATGCTCACCATACAGATCCTGGTGCAGGCAATTGTAGTCGCCGGCCTCATATTGCAGCAGCAGCGGCGTCGGCCGGCTCTGGCCTGCTTCGTGGCAGCGCTTGAGGAACGCCGCATGCGCGGCCGGATAGCGGATGTCGATCCCCATCGCCTCGTTCCAGCGATTGGCGACGCCCTGAAGCCGCGCATAAAGCGCCGGGCGCAATTGCGCAATCGGGTCGGGGAGCGGGTAAGAGAAGTACTTGTATTCGCCGCGGCCAAAGCCGTGGCGCCCCATGACGATGCGGCTGCGGAAGTGCGTGTCGTCTGGATAGAGCGCGGCGATACTACGGCATTGCTCCGGCGTCAGCAGGTCTTTCAGGACGGCGCAACCCTGGGCGTCGAGTTCGGCGGTGATTTGCGGCCAGTCGAGGGCGTTGACGTGGGCGGAAAGGTCGGCGGATGGCTTCTGGGGTGATTTGCGTGCGGTCATTGTCATAACAATCACCTTTGCAGTCCGAGGTTCACCCTGCCACCCGATTTCCGATGACTGTCAATGCGAGCTTCGCGAAGCAATCCACAATCCCGCCGCGGCACCAGTCTGGATCGCTTCGTCGCAAGGACTCCTCGCAATGACGCGGAGATAGTTGCGTTCGCAATGATGGTTGAGAGCATTAACCCCTCACGGGCAGCATCACCACGTCATAGCCGTGCTTGATCGTTCGCTTCAGCACGGGATCTTCCAGCTCGAATTCGAACCGGTCGGCAGGGCGGATGCCGCCCTTAGCGGCGAAGGTGCCGCCGAACATGGCGCAGCCGTCGGGCAGCTTCCCGCCCGGAAAGCCGCGTGCGATGAGCTCAGTGACCGGGAGCATGGCGTCGAGGGTGCCCTCCTGATAGAGCACGCGCTCGCCGTTGATCGTGGCGTAGGAGCGCAGGATCATCTTGTCCCAATGGCCGATGACGTCCTCGAGCTCCCACAGCGTCGACGCGATCGGCTTGTCGCACATCTGCTTGGACACTGTGACGTTATAGGCCTCGACCTTGCGGTCGGTGTGATCGGAGCCGCAGCCGACGAAGATGCGGCCCTGCCACCCGAGCAGCACGAACTCCACCTCGCCGGACGAATCGCCGCCGGTGCATTCGATGCGGTCTTCCATCGTCAGCCGCCGCGCCGAGACGCGATAGTAGATCGGCGTTGAGGCCGGCCGGGCGATGCCGACGGCCTCGAGCTCGGCGATGTGCTTGTCGCGCGCGACGGGATCGCGGCCGGTCCAGCCGGCGATGACGGCTTTGTCGATCGCCAGCGTCAGCGGCGTTGTGGTGTCCTGGGCGTCGACGGTGAAGGTCAGGTCAAACACGGATTACGGCCTCCATGCCGGCAGCAAGCTCGAAGATGCGGCGATCGGTCCCGCCCGCCCCCGCCAGCATCAAGCCGACAGGAACGTGGCCCTCGCGATGCGCAGGCAGCGAGATGGCGCAGCCGTCGATCAGGTTGATCAGGCTGCAATTACGCAAGGCGCGGAGATTTTCGCGGGCGAATGCCTGGTCGTTGGCGAGATCGGCGATTTTCGGCGGTGTGTTGGGCGTCGTCGGCAGCACCAGCGCGTCATAAGGCGCAATCCGCGCATTGACGCGGGCGATCAGCGAGCGGCGCTCGTTGAGCAGATCGATGTAATCGGCCGCGCTCTGCACCTCGCCGCGCATGATGCGCACGGCGACCCTGGGATCATAGACGTCGCCCTTCGCTGTGATGAGATAGCGATGCCAGGCATAGCTTTCGGAAGCTGCAAAGCCGCCTTTGGCGTTCATCGGGCCGATATCGCGGAATTCAGCCATTTCGATGCGCTCGACCATGGCGCCGTGATCGGCGAGCGCCTTCAGCGCGCGCTCGAAAGTCTCGGAGACCTGTGCATCGAGGTCGTCGAGCGCGATCGTGGTCGGTACCGCCAGCCGCAAGCCCTGGATCGGCCGCGGCTTGAGCGGAACGATCGGCTCGTTGGCCAGCACCGCGTCGAGTATGGCACAGCAACTGACCGATCGCGCCAGCGGCCCGATGCTATCGAGCGAGAACGACAGCGGCACCGCGCCGTCGAGCGGCACACGGCGCTGCGTCGGCTTGTAGCCGACGATGCCGTTGAAGGCGGCCGGAATCCGGCAGGAGCCGCCGGTGTCGGTGCCGAGGGCGCCATGCGCCATGCCATCGAGCACGGACACTGCCGCGCCCGAGGACGAGCCGCCGGGCACATGGCCCTCTGCCCGGTTCCAGGCGCCCTTCGGCGTCCCATAGTGCGGATTGATGCCGATGCCGGAATAGGCGAACTCGGTCATGTTGGTGCGCCCGATCACGACGAAACCGGCTTTGCGCAGCCGGGCCACTGCGACCGCGTCCTGCTCGGCCGGTGAGGAATCGTCGAGCGCGCGGGAGCCGGCGCGCGTCACCTGGCCCCTGATGTCGAAGAGATCCTTGATCGAGATCGGGATGCCGGCATAGCGCGACGGCGCCGCGTTGGCCTTGCGCAAGCCGTCCATCGCGTCAGCGGCCGCGAGCGCAGCATCCTTGTCGACATGGATGAAGGCGCGCTGGCCTTCGCCGGCCGGATCGGCGATCCTGGCGATGCACGCCTCCACCAGCTTACGGGAGGTCGTGCGGCCGCCTTCGAGGTCTCCGGCGAGCTTCGCCAGTGTCGGAAAATCGGGCATGTCTGTCTCACGGAATATTGGCGCGCGCAATCTATAGCGCCGGCCGAGGTCGACACAAGCATTGTGCGCATGATGGCATGCATGCGCATTGCTGGACCGTTGACGCACTATAGTCGATTGTCGCATCAAGATCGAAACAGGCGGGCGCGAAGCCTGTCTCTTGGGAGGAGCTGCCGATATGGCCGAACCGCAGCGCGCGCGACCGAAACCCACGCCAGAGACCCAGCATTTCTGGGACGGCACGAAGGCGGGCGAATTGCGCCTCCAGCGCTGCGACGCCTGCGCGCATATCTACTTCCCGCCGCGCCCGTTCTGTCCGTCCTGCGCCTCGCGCAAGGTCTCGGTGTTCAAGGCGAGCGGCAATGGTTTTCTCTACAGCTACGTGATCAACCACCGTCCCGCTGCGCCCGGCTTCACGCCGCCTTACGCGATCGCCGTGGTCGAGCTCGATGAGGGGCCGCGAATGATGAGCAACATCATCGACTGTCCGCAGACGCCAGAAGCGCTTGAGCTCGATATGAAGCTCGAGGTCGCCTTTGAGAAGCTCGACGACAACATCACCCTTCCCGTCTTTCGTCCGGCGAAGGGCTAAGCCATGCGCAAGAACCAGGTTGCCGTCGTCGGCGCGGCCGAGACCACCGAGCTCGGTGTCATCCCCAATGCCTCGCAGCTCCAGCTCCACGCCGACGCGGCGCTCAATGCTATTGCCGATGCCGGGCTGAAGCTCTCCGACATCGACGGATTTGCGACCGCGGTCGAAACGCCACAGCAGGTCTGCCATTATCTAGGCATCAAGCCCACCTGGGTGGACGGCACTTCCGTCGGCGGCTGCTCCTTCATGCTGCACGTGCGCCACGCGGCCGCGGCGATCGAGGCCGGCCTGTGCAAGACCGTGCTGATCACCCATGCCGAGAGCGGCAAGTCGATGATCGGCAAATTGCCGCGCTCGACGCCGGCAGACAGCCTTAACGGCCAGTTCGAGGCGCCCTATGGGGTCTACGGCCCGCCCAGCATGTTCCCGATCCCCGTGCTGCGCTTCATGAAGACCTACGGCATCACGCACGAGCAGCTCGCTTCGGTCGCGGTGGTGCAGCGGGAATGGGCGGCCAAAAACCCGCGCGCGATGATGAAGGAGCCGATCACGGTCGCGGACGTGCTCAACTCGCGCATGATCGCCTATCCGTTCCGCCTGCTCCAGTGCTGCCTCGTCACCGACGGCGGCGGCGCGCTGATCCTGACCTCGGCCGACCGAGCCAAGGATTTTCCGAGGAAGCCGGTCTACATCATGGGCACTGGCGAGAGCGTGGAAACACCGATGGTCAGCCAGATGGAGACGTTCAATTCCTCGCGCGCGTTCAAGACCGCAGGGCCCCTCGCCTTCAAGGAGGCCGGCATCGCGCACAAGGACGTCGACCATCTCATGATCTACGACGCGTTTGCACATCTGCCGCTGTTCGGGCTCGGCGACCTCGGCTTCATGCCCTATGAGGAAACGGGCAAGTTCATTGCGGACGGCAACACGCGGCCCGGGGCTAAGCTGCCGCTCAACACCAATGGCGGTGGCTTGAGCTATATGCATTCGGGCATGTACGGCATGTACGCGCTCCAGGAGAGCGTGCGGCAGATGCGTGGCATCGCGCCGGCACAGGTGCCGAACGCGAAGGTTTCGGTGTGCCACGGCGTCGGCGGCATGTTCGCGGCGAGTGGCACGATCGTGTTTACGAACGAGAGGTAAGGCGGCTCGGCAATGCCCAGCCGTCATTGCCGGGCTTGACCCGGCAATCCATCCTCTTCTGAAGATGGATGCGCGGGTCAAGCCCGCGCGTGACGAACTGGGGTTGCCGCGACCGCGGAAACAACACGGAGAACCCACATGACGAAATCACTGCAAGACAAGGTCATCATCGTCACCGGCGCAGGCCGCGGCATCGGGCGGGAGATCGCGCTGCTTTGCGCCGCGGAAGGCGCCAAGGTCGTCGTCAACGATCCCGGCGCCGCCGCTGATGGGGCCGGCTCGAACGCGGCGCCCGCCGAAGAAGTGGTCGAGGAGATCAAGAAGCGCGGCGGCATTGCCGTTGCCAATTTCGAGTCGGTGGCCGAAGCCATTCCCGCGAGCAAGATCGTGAAGACCGCGACCGACCATTTCGGCCGGCTCGACGGCGTCGTCAACAATGCCGGCATCCTGCGCGACATGATCTTCCACAAGATGAGCGTGGAGGCCTTCGAGGCGGTCATCAAGGTGCATTTGATGGGCTCGTTCTATGTCTCCCACGCCGCGGCGCGGATCTTCCGCGAGCAGGAGTCGGGCTCCTTCGTCCATTTCACCTCGACCTCCGGCCTGATCGGCAATTTCGGCCAAGCCAACTATGCCGCCGCCAAGCTCGGCATCGTCGGCCTGTCCAAGTCGATCGCGCTCGACATGGGCCGTTTCAACGTTCGCTCCAACTGCGTCTCGCCGTTCGCCTGGACCCGCATGATCGGCACCATCCCGACCGAGACCGAAGCCGAAAAAGCGCGGGTCGAGAAGATCAAGCAGATGGGACCGGAGAAGATCGCCCCGCTCTGCGGCTATCTGCTGGGCGATTCCGCCAGGGACGTCACCGGGCAGATCTTTGGCGTGCGCATGAACGAGATCTTCCTGTTCAGCCAGAACCGTCCGATCCGCTCGGTGCAGCGAAGCGACGGCTGGACGCCGCAGTCGATCGCGGAACACGGCATGCCGGCACTGAAGGGATCGTTCTACAAGCTCGACCGCTCGGCCGACATCTTCACCTGGGATCCCGTCTAGCTGGAGTCCAAGCTATTGCTGCATCGCGGTCTCCAGTTGTTCGGCCGGGATCGCCCGCTTTACGCCCGATTGCAGGCGGATGGTTTTCCTCCCAACAAAAAAATGGGAGGCGACTATGACGAAACCACTGACCATTTCTGCCGAATCCAGCGAACCCTCTCTCGCGCGCCGCACCCTGTTGAAGGGCGCGGCGGCCGCAGTCGCGGCGACGGGCGTTACCATGAACGCGGCCTTGGCAGCCTCCGTCGCGCCCTTGGGCCAGACAGGCGCGCCGACGAGATCGACGGCGCCGTTGCCTTTGGGACCACTGCCGGGCAGCCGCTATCCGGACTCCCACCTGGAATCCACCAAGAAGGGGCCGCCATCCTTCGGGCCCTCCGGCTTTCCGGCCTTCGCCGGCACCATGGCCGTCGAGCGGGTCGCCACCGGCTTCCGCTGGGCCGAGGGTCCGGTGTATTTCGCCGCCGGGCGCTACCTGTTGTTCAGCGACATTCCGAACAACCGCATCATGCGCTTCTCCGAGGATGACGGTCACCTCAGCGTCTACCGTCAGCCCTCGATGAACTCGAACGGCAACACCATCGATCGCGAAGGACGTCTGATCACATGCGAGCATAGCGGTCGGCGCGTGACTCGGACCGAACTCGACGGCTCGATCACCATCATCGCCGACAAGTTCAACGGCAAGCGATTGAACTCGCCCAACGATGCGGTGGTGACGGCCGATGGCGCGATCTGGTTCACCGATCCTGCCTACGGGATCGGCGGCTTCTATGAAGGGATCAAGGCCGAGCCCGAGCAGGACAAGAAGAACGTCTACCGGGTCGATCCGAAGTCCGGAGAGGTCAAAGTCGTCGTCGACGATTTTGTGGAGCCCAACGGGCTCGCTATCTCGCCGGATGAGAAGAAGCTCTACATCTGCGACACCGGGTTCACCGATGGGCCGGACAACCCGTCCCATATCCGCGTGTTCGATCTCGACGTGGCCGGGGGAAAGGTGTCGAACAGCAAGGTCTTCGCTGACATGCCAAAACCGAGCATCACCGACGGCGTCCGCTGCGACACTGAAGGACGGGTTTGGTGTTCGGTGGGCTGGGGCGACCCGAACGAAGACGGCGTGCGCTGCTATACGCCATCGGGCGAATTGCTCGGCAAGATCCATATTCCGGAAACAGTCGCCAATCTGTGCTTCGGCGGCCAGCAGCGAAACAGGCTCTATATTTGCGGCTCGACATCGCTCTATGCCGTCTACACCAGCGTGCAGGGCGCGATGAAGCCGTGAGATAGTGCCGTCATTCCGGGGCGGCTCGAAGAGCCGAACCCGGAATCTCGAGGTTCCGGGTTCGATGCTTCGCATCGTCCCGGAACGACGAGGTCACCCCGTATTCCGCAAGCCCGCCGAGATGCCGTTGATCGTGAGCTGGATCCCGCGCAGCACCTGCTCGTCCGGGTTCTGCGCGCGATGCTCCTTCAAGAGCTCGACCTGGACGTGGTTGAGCGGATCGAGATAGGGGAAGCGGTGGCGCACCGAGCGCTCCAGCAGCGGGTTGCTTTGAAGCAACCGATCCTGGCCCATGATGTCGAGCAGCGTCTCGATGCAGGAATGCCATTCGCGGCGGATGCGGCCGAAGATTTTTTCGCGCAGGGCTTCGTCCGGCACGAGCTCGGCATAGCGCGAGGCGATCGCGATCGAGCTTTTCGCCAGCACCATGTCCATGTTCGAGAGCAGCATGCGGAAGAACGGCCACTCCTGGTAGAGCTCCTTCAGGAACGGCATGCCCTTGTCGGGATGCTCGGCGATCCACTGCTCGACCGCGCTGCCAAAACCGTACCAGCCCGGCAGCATCAGGCGGCATTGCGCCCAGGAGAATACCCACGGGATGGCGCGCAAATCCTCGATCGCGCGCGTCTTCTTGCGCGAGGCCGGGCGGCTGCCGATGTTGAGCGTCGCGATCTCGTTGATCACGGTCGATGACCAGAAGTAGTCGACGAAGCCATCGGTCTCGTAGACGAGGCCGCGATAAGCCCTGAAGGCAAGTTTCGACAATTCGTCCATCGCGGTCAGATATTCGCGGCGCGGCGCGCTCTGGCGCGGATTCAGCAGACTCGCCTCCAGCGTCGCCGCAGCGAGGATCTCCAGATTGTTGCGACCGACCTCGGCGTTGGAATATTTCGACGAGATGATCTCGCCCTGCTCGGTGATGCGGATCTGGCCGTTCACCGCTCCGCCGGGCTGCGCGATGATGGCATCATAGCTCGGACCACCACCGCGGCCGACCGAGCCGCCGCGGCCGTGGAACAGGCGCAGGCGCACGCCGTGACGCTCGAACACGTCGACGAGACCGATCTCGGCCTTGTAGAGCTCCCAGCCCGAGGTGACGAAGCCGCCATCCTTGTTGCTGTCGGAATAGCCGAGCATGACCTCCTGCACGCAGCCGCGGCTGTCGACGAGGCGGCGGTAATCGTGCAATGACAGCATGCGGTCCATGATGCTGCTGGAGGCCTGTAAATCCTCGATGGTCTCGAACAGGGGGACGATATTGATGGCGCTGCGGCCGGAGGGATGGACGAGGCCGACCTCCTTGAGCAGCACCGCGACCTCGAGCATGTCCGACATGCCCTTGCACATCGAGATGATGCATTGGGGAATCGCGTCCGAACCGAACTTCGCATGCGCTTCCGCGGCGGCATGGAACACGTTGAGCTCGCCCATGGTCTCGTCGCTGTACTTGACGAATGGCGAGACCAGCGCGCGCGTCGAGCGTAATTCGTTGGTGAGCAGCGAAATGCGGGCGTCCTCGCCGAGCGCGAGATAGGACATGCCGGGGTTGGCAGCATCTATCAGCTCGGCAATGGTGCGCTCATGCACGGCAGAGTTCTGGCGGATGTCGAGCCGCGCCAGATGGAAACCGAAGCAATCCACCGCGCGCCGGAGCAGCCGCAGCCGGCCGCGGGCGATGACGCGGGCGTTGTTCGAGATCAGCGAGCGGTGCAGCACGTCGAGATCGGCCTGCAGCTCCCGGACGCTCTCGTAAGGCTTGCCCTTGCCGACCGGCCGCCGCGTGATCTCGACTTCCAGCTTTTCGGCGGTCGCGGTGAGGCGCGCATAGATGCCGGAGACCGCGAGGCGATAAGGCTCGCCGCTTCGGTGCGGCGAAGTATCCGGCGAGCGCTCCGCCAGCGTGCGCAGCTCCTCGGAGACATCGGCGAGATGCGCGGCGATCGACAGCTCGGAGCCGAGCACGTGCAGCTCGTTGAGATAGAACTGCATCACCCGGCTCGACTGCAACCGCAGCGTGCCGCGCATGACGTCGGCGGTGACGAAGGGATTGCCGTCGCGGTCGCCGCCGATCCAGCTGCCCATGCGCAGGAACGAGGCGAGCTCGCCCGCCGCCTGCTCGCCGCCCTCCTGCAGCCGATCTTCGAGCGCGTTGATCAGGCGCGGCACCTCGCGCAGGAAGGTGTAGTCGTAGAACGCCAGGCCGTTGGCGACCTCGTCGAGCACCGTGAGCTTGGTCCGCCGCAAAAGGTTGGTCTGCCACAGCGTCAGCACCTCGCGGCGCAGCTGCTCGTCGCTGGCGGCGGCCTCCTCGGCGGTCAGGGCGACGCGCTCGCGGCGATCGAGCAGGGCTGCGATCTCCATCTCGCGGTCCATGGTGCTCTTGCGGCGGACCTCGGTCGGGTGCGCGGTCAGCACCGGACTGACCAGTGCGGTCTTGAAGAAATTGCGCAGCGCGTCGGGGCCGATGCCCGCCGCCTTGGCATGGGCGAGCGTTTCCGCCAGCACGCCGGAGCCGCCGTTCTTGCCCGCAGTGCGGGCGCGCATCTGCCGGATGTTGTTCTGGTCCTCGGCGATGTTGGCGAGATGGGAGAAATAGCTGAAAGCGCGGACGATCCGCACGGTCTCGGAGATCGACATGCCATCGAGGATCTGCTCGAGCTCGCGGCGGGCGAGCCGGTCCTCGTCGCGGTGAAATCGGATCGAGGTCTGGCGGATCCGCTCGACCAGATCGAACAATTCGGCGCCCTCCTGGTCGCGCACGGTATCGCCCAGGATGCGCCCGAGCAGGCGGATGTCGTCCCGCAGCCGGGCCTCGGCCTCCATGGCCTGGACGTCCTCGGGACGGTTGGGGCGATGCTCGGTGGCGTCGGATGGTATGGTCTGGAGGGACATGGCTCGCTCCTTGGTTCGAGCTCGCTTGGATGCCCGGCAGGAGCGAGTGTGCGATATTTTTCTGCCGCAGTGCAAGATGAACTTGGTGGCGGCGCGGCAACATGGCTGACCGTGGCAGGGATGGGTCTCGCAGAGCGGCGCGCACACACGTTCTCGCGCTCGCGGCGCAGGGCCCGAGGTTTGCTATCCGTCTTCACCCTCATCGAGAAGGAAGAGAGGGCGCAGGGAAGGCCGGGCGCCGGCTGGCACCCAGGGTCCGCACGCGAAAAACGCACGCGGGGTGACCACAGGTGACGCCGGGACATCCCCGGCCTTCCCTGCGCAATGGTTTTACGGCCTATGGCGCGCTCTCCTCGGGGAGCGATGCACTATTGCCCCCGTCGCCTTGCGGATCAAAGATGCACGCGCCCGGTCGGGCCGCTTCACCACCGCAAGCCTTGACGCACAGACCCCCGGCGTCAGGACCACACACTTTTGCCGTCCGCGGACGTCCCTCCCAAACCCATTCGGAAGCTCGCGCGTGCTCGCCCCCGAACTCGAAAGGAAACGCTGTGACCGCGCCGTGTCGATCCCGCGGATCGCGATGGCTCACAGGCCTAGCCCGCCCTGCCACCTCGTCACGCGCCGGCGCTGCCGCGTCCATCGCATCCCGGCCGACGTATCGTGACGATCGCGAAACGTCCCTTTGACGGGCCGGGATGTTTTGCGGTTTACCCGAAAACACGAATTCGGTCAATCGGAATTTTTCCGTCCCCTGCCCTTGACTTACATGTGGCGTGATTTGCCCGCCTGGCAACGCGAGTAATTATGCGAAGGCGTTGGAGCGTGTCCGAACTGGGCACCCCGACTGCTCGTGATTCGTCGCTCTGCCTACTTGGGGGTGGCCAACCAACGGTGGCCGGAATGCCGGGCCCGACCTAAACGGTATTCTCGGAGTTGGTCACTACGGGCCAGTAGCGGCCATCATCGTTAACCGAAAGATGCCCGAAGTTTACGCGGCGTGCCGCAGTCCCGCACCATAAAGCCCAATGCGCGAACGGGGCGCGATGTGAATTCGTCCGCCGCCGATGATCGCTAATCAGACGCGACTATTTCAGTCCCTTTACAAACGCGAGGATTGTATCTGTAAGAGTCGTGTCTTCCGTATTCACTGAGTAAATTTCCGACATGTGGCTATGGCCTTTCAGCACCGCAAACGTTTGACAGTGATTGTTAGCACACATCGCAGTCTTCAGAGTTTCTGCTTGATCGATGTAGTACGGAACATCAATTTCTCCGCGCACGACTAACAATGGCAGCTTTGATTGGGCCAAGCCATTTAGCGAGGATCGCTCCCGCCATAATTCGGTATCCGCGCCGAAATAGGATTTCTGCCCCGCCACTTCGATTTGGGGACGAAGGTCATATGTGCCGGACACAAGTATTGCACCGACGACCACGGGCACGGCTGCGCGCGCTAGGTAACTGCCGACGTGCGATGCCCCGGCAGAGTGCCCCATCAGAAAAATGCGATTTGGATCGCCCCCGTAGTCCCGGATTTTCTCCTTTGTCCATGCCACTGCCGACGCGACATCGGCCGCCGCCGCGGGCCAGGGATAGTCGGGCGCGAGGCGGTAGGTCATGTTGACTCCGACCATGCCATTCTTCGTCGCCCCACAACATGACATTGTCATAGTAGGGGCTTGAGCCGGCGCGCTTGTCGCCCCTCTCGTATCCGCCGTTGTGAACGAAGATGAGAACGGGACGAGCCTCGGGGGTCGTTGCCCGAAACACGTCCAGCAGATTTCGCTCGTGTTGGCCGTACTTGATGTTTCGATCGACTGTTACGTTTTCATACGGCTCTTTCGCTTGCAGCGGCGCGTACAACTTCCCGGTTTCGGGAGCATTTATCACAGCGCCCATTGCCTTAACCGCCTCAGCTTTATCCGGAGGCATTGGACCCGCCGAGGCTGACTGAAGGCTGAGCAACATGGTTGTAATAGCAATAGACCGACGCATTTCCGACACCTCAAAATGGATTGCAGGATAATCTTCTTGAAAGGCAGGACCCTCAGCGCAAAATCCAGACGGCACTCGACCTATGGTGAGCACCCTACAAGACAAATGTATCCCGCGATTTTCGTAACGAAAGCGACCTTCGAAACGGGTGTTTTGTCAGCACCGGGACGTGGCGAGAGATAGCTGACTTCTGAAAAAAGTCCCTCTTGGGCGCGCGCCAGTTCTTCCCTATACGGCTTGCCCGAGGCGTCTTTACTATCCTTCTGAACAAGGCCGAGGCGCGCACGGTTGGGATTGGCCACCATCTTGCCGTCCGGGCCCGCGCAGGTCGGATACAAGTCTCGGTCGCTGAAGCTCGGGTCGCTCTTATTGATTTTTTCGATTGTTGCAGCCGAGTCGGCCTTAATGCCGGAGACGACCCTTTCAAGCATGGCGCGCGCCTCACTTGCGGTGCCGTACTGTTGGCCAATGGCTGCTTGGATGAACAGGACTGAGGCGACGCCAGAAAGAATGATCCTAATCATTGTTCGCCCTCTACTAAGATAATGAATTCAATCCCTTTCCCTTCGCAGTTTCGAATCGGCCTGTCGAGATGCAAATTTGTGCTTGCGCTGCGCGTTTGATGGCGACCGGAAAAGTCCGCTGTGGGACCATTAGCGGAAGTGCATCGCCTGAATTTGCCGGTCAGGGTGTTCGCTTGCCAGCGAGCGGCTTGGCTATCTCCAGCGCGCAGTCGATGAATAGCCGCCGCGCTGGATTGGGAGTTCGGCCCTTCAGCGTGATGATTCCGATCGGCCACATCTGCGCAGGCATTTCGACGGGCAAGATTTTCATCGACAGCCGCTTGGCGCTGAAATGCAGCATCGATGCCGGAAGAAAGCTCAGGAAGCGCTCCGATGACAGCAATGCCGACTGCATGAGGATCGAGTACACGGTCACGCTGGGCCGCGGCACCTCGAGTGCGGACGCGTGAAATGCATTGGCAATCCAGCCGCCCGGAAAACTTTCGCGCGGTGGCAGGCACCAGCGCTCGTTGACCAACTCGGCGAGGCGGATCTTGCGCCGCTGCACCCACGGATTGTTCAAGCCTGCAACGACGACGCCGCTTTCGTGCAACAGCTCCCGCACATCGGTGTCAGCAGCGGGCGCCGGGCTCGGCAGCCGTCCGATCATCAGATCGATATCGTGGTTGCGCAGATGCCGATCCTGAAGCTCCGGCGGTTCGCCCTCGATGATATGAAGCGCGAGCCTCGGATATTGCCGGGATAGCCGATCGATGATGGCAGGCAGCAGGCCAGCCATCACAGGTTCTGTACTGCCGATGCGCAATTCGCCGGTTGTCGGATCAGCCAGCGCTTGCAGCTCGTCCACGCCACTGCGCAAATCGTTGCTCAGGGCGATGCTACGTTTGAGCAACGCCTCGCCATAAAGCGTAGGCGCCACCCCGAGACGGCTTCGCTCGAGGAGCGGAAGGCCAAGCGTTTGCTCGAGGCTCGCGATCATCTTGGAAATGACGGGCTGCGAAATGGCAAGGTGCTCGGCCGCCTTCGCCATGCTCCCGTGCTCGACGACAGCGATGAAGACATTCAGCTGCCGCAGCTTGATACGCTGACTAATCTGGGATGCGTCGAACATGCGACCCTTTCCGAAACGGAATAGAAGGATCGGAAAATAGAACTTTCCATATATAGGTATCAGGAACAAGCTGCAAATCGATAGTGACTTCTCACTTGCGAGTTTTGGAGCAGCACCATGTCGGAGACACCGCACTTCCGCTTGCCCCGTCGCACGTTCCTGCTGGGGGCCCTTGCAGCATCGTTGTCGGCCCATCAGGTCGCCGCGCAACCCTATCCATCCAACCTCATTCGAATTGTCGTCCCGACGAGTGCCGGCACGCCGCCCGATATCATCAGTCGCCTGGTGGCCGATGGACTTGCGGCCAACGAAGGTTGGCGGCTCGTCGTGGAAGATCGGCCGGGCGCTTTGCAAACCATCGCAATGAATGACGTAAGCGGCCGTCCGGCGGACGGCTATACGCTGCTCACCATGAGCTTGCCAATGATGGTCACTCCGACCCTGCTTCCGAAGGCAGAGACACGACCCGACGCGGATTTCGATCCGGTCGTCAAGATATCGACGTCCTATACGGTGCTCGTCACCACGCCATCGTTGTCCGTCAATTCCCTGCCCGAACTGGTCGCGCTGCTCAAGAGCAAGCCCGGGAAACTCAACTTCGCGTCCGCTGGCTTCGGCACACCTTCGCACCTGATCGGCGAGATGTTCGCATTGCAGGC
Organism: Bradyrhizobium sp. 179; assembly: GCF_023073535.1. Classification (NCBI taxonomy): domain Bacteria; kingdom Pseudomonadati; phylum Pseudomonadota; class Alphaproteobacteria; order Hyphomicrobiales; family Nitrobacteraceae; genus Bradyrhizobium; species Bradyrhizobium sp. 179. Next base: position 211,327 of record NZ_JADPJR010000081.1, read on the forward strand.
CGGCGTGCACGCCACCCACGTACCCTATCAGCAGTTTTCGCAGGCTATCGCCGATCTGATCGGCGGCAACGTTGAATACATGTTCGTTACCACGCTTCCGGTCATCGACCTCATCGAGACCGGCAAGCTGCGCGCCCTCGCCGTCACCGCGCCTGCGCGGATCGCCGCCCTCAAGAACGTTCCCTCGGTGGCCGAAGCAGGCTTTCCAGATCTCGTGACGGCCGATTGGATCGGCTTTGCCGCCAGGCGAGGCACGCCCGCGGAGATCACCTTGCAGCTCAACAAAGCGATCAACAAGGTTCTTGCTGAGCCTAAAATCCGCGCTTCGCTCGACAAGATAGGAGCCGTACCCGTCGGCGGCACCGCCGCAGAATTTGGCGATGGAATCCGGTCCGATGTTGCCCATTGGGCCAAGATCGTCAAGGACGCGGACATCAAGCTACCCTAATGAGCGATGCCGGACCCAAAGGCCGGACGGGCCGCCGCGATGAAGCAGCATTTGCGATCACGCCGCCGCAGATCGTCGGCCCGTTCTATCCAATTCGGGAGCGTCCCGATCTGGCAACCAATCTGGCGCGCCCAATGGGCAGCGCCGCCGAGGCGCAGGGCCAGCTCATCTATGTCAGGGGGCGCGTGCTCACTCCTTCTGGAAAGCCGGTGCCGCATGCACTCATCGAAATCTGGCAAGCAAACGCTGCAGGGAAATATCGTCATCCGAGCGATATGAACCCAGCGCCGGTCGATCCCAATTTCAAGGGCTTCGCGCGCCTGACCGCAGACGCGTCCGGCTGCTACAGTTTTCGTACGATAAAACCGGGCCGCTATCCGACGGCAGAAGGCGAAATCAGGCCGCCGCACATTCACCTCACCGTCGAGGGCCGGTTCGATCGCCTGGTAACCCAGCTCTATTTCGCGGGCGAAGCCGAAAACCTGACCGACCGCTGGCTCAACGCGGCTCCGCACCCCGACCGGCTGATCGTCAACTTGCAAGAGCCGCCATCCCACCTCGAGAAGCACGCGATGGTCGCGGATTTCGACATAATCTTGGCCAGCGGATGATGGCGGTGTAGGCGGGCCTCCAAGTCGGGCTTTGGTACCGCCCGGCAAACGGTCTGCTGTCCCTCCAATGCCCGACATTCACCTCTCGTTGCTGCGCTCCTTGCCGGCGAGCGAACTGAGAGTGCGGATTATTCGGAGACTTCAAGCCCGGTGCCTTGAGGTCGCCCGAGCAGGCATTTCATTCCGGCGGTTCCACCGTCCGTCGAAGTAGCTGATCGCAACCTGTACACCCAGGAGGGTAGCAGGCGACCCGCTCCGCCCAAACAATCACTGCCGCGTGAATGAGACCGATCGGCGCGGCGACGAAGTCAGCCGGAAACAAACTCGGCTTAGCGTCCTCACTGACCTGCAAAAGGAGCGACGGCCATGATCGGCGCAACTTGGAATCGCAAAGGACGCACGCTCGTCATCGCAAATTGCGTGGCCGCCACGGCTGTTTTATTGGTCGTGGCCGCTGCTCCCCGGCCTGTCTCGAGTGCCGCCCTCGGCAGTGAATGGCAATGTAGCAAGTCGGCGTTTGTTTTAACGACGTGCCGTCCAGCGTCTGAAGATGATGTGACGCGAAAGCCGCCGGCGGAACCGCCGACCTTAAACGAACAGACCGGCGCCGGCTTGGGTGAACTTCACGTAGGTGTCACTCTCGTGCAACTCGAGCCAGCCCCGCTCGATCGCGAACTTGAAGCCGGCACGATACTCCGCTGCCATCGCCTTATCGCCGAATAGGAACGGGCCGTTGAACTTCTCGATGTGAATCCGGCCTCATGGTGGACCCGCGCCGAGACTTTCTCGATCTCGTGCGCAGATAGCTGTTGCCTTGCCTCACTGAGCAGACCGAGCCGGACCTCCATGACACGGGCCGTGACTTCGCCCAATAACGGACATGTACGCCGACGGGCGGCCTACTTGCCCTCGTTCCATATGTCGGTGGCGAGCTTCCAGTCATTTCCGACCTTTTCCCAAACAACGACGTACTTCCCGGTCACTTCCTGCGGTGTCGGCCCTTTGGTCTTCAGAGCAAACGTGCCGATCTCGCGTGCCGCCGAAGGGCCGAGCGACTTCACGTCAACAGTTGTGAGCTTCGGGTCGCTGACTTGATCCGCCATGCCTTTCCACATTACTTCGATGGCTGCTCGGCCCTGCACCATCGAGGAGCCGGGCGGCATCGCGATCGCATCAGCGCTATAGAGCGAGCCGATACCGGAGAAATCGCCCTTGTTGAAGAATTCAATAAATTTGGTGTTGATCGCTTCAATCTCGGACTTCTGGGCCAAAGCCGGAGCCGCCAGCGAGACCACGAATACCATCACCAGTACGATGTTGCGCATGATCATCTCCAACTCAAAGTACGATTCGATTGCAGCGCGGGTGTGTTGCCCACAGCGGAGGCGTCGAATGCCACATCCCAGACCGGGTTTGACAAAACAGCAACTCCGGGGAATTACCGTAAGAAGTATTGACGAACTGAGTACGACGTGGCGCCCTAGCCAACTCACTCGGTCCTGAGAGCGACGAGAGTGATTGCTCCTTGCAGTGGCGGCCCGCGCGGACGAGATGACGCGCTGTATCGCCAGCGTCGATGCGGAGCGAACAGTTTTCCGATCTTGGTTGAGGTCCGAGTTAGGTCATCAACCGACGACGCCCGCAAGCTGGGCCACTTCCGCTCTGCCGCCGGAGGCCGACATTGATGGGTCGACGGCCTAAGCCGGCACGATCACTTTGCCGATCGGCCACAGCGCGATGCCTGCGAGCTTCAAATGCGCCCAGGCGAAGGGGATGCCGATGATGGTCACGGCGAGAACCAGGGCGGTGAGGAGATGGCCGAGCGCCAGCCACCAGCCGGCGAGCACGAACCAGATGACGTTGCCGATCACCCCGAGCGGGCCGGTGCCGATATCGCTCATCCCGGTGACCTCGTCGCGCCGCACCGCCCTCGAGCCGAATGGCAGCAGTGTGTAGACGGCAATATTGAAGGCCGCCCGCGCCCAGGGCAGGCCGATGATAGTGATGGCCATGATGACCGCGGCGATCAACCAGCCGAACGCCATCCAGGCGCCGCCGATGAGGATCCAGAGCAGGTTGAGCAGGATGGAAACGGGAGCCATGGGATGATCCGATGGTGGATGACGCCGTCTATATAGGTTCGAAATCTGTCTCTGCGAAGACGGCTCGATACCCACAAAACGAAGCCCGGACGCGCGAAGCGGACATCCGGGACCCTGGCTCTCAGTCTCCCGGGTATCGGCTCGCTCAGCCGGCTAGATCTTGCGTCCGGCCTGCTCCCAATAGGGATCGCGCAGGCGGCGCTTGAAGATCTTTCCCGAATCTTCGCGCGGCAGCCCGCTGCGGATCTCGATGTGCTTCGGCACCTTGTAGTCGGCGAGCGAAGCCTTCAAGCGCGCCCGCACATCGGCGGCCTCGAGCGTGATGCCTACTTGCGGTTCGACCACCGCCATCAGCGCCTCCCCGAACTCGGCATCGGGGATGCCGAACACGGCGCAATCATGCACGCCAGGCACTGCGTGCAGCACGGATTCGATCTCGGCCGGATAGATGTTGACGCCGCCTGAGATCACCATGTCCCGCTTACGGTCGCAGATGAAGACGTAACCGTCCTCGTCGATGTAGCCGACATCACCGGAGGTGATGAAGCCATCGCGGTCGATCTCGGCGCGCTTCTCCGGCTTGTTGTGGTAGGTGAAATCGGCCATCCCAGCCATGCGCGAATAGATCTCGCCGACTTCGCCCACCGGAAGCACGCGGCCGTCATCCCCGATGAAGCGCAATTCCGCGCCGGGCGAGATCCTGCCGACCGTGCCGGGCTTCTTCAGCGCATCCTCCGAGGTTGCGAAGGTGACCGCGCTGGACTCGGTCGAGCCGTAGAATTCGTAGATCACCGGTCCCCACCATTCGATCATGGCGCGTTTGACCTCGGCTGGGCATGGCGCGGCCGCATGGATGACGTGGCGCAGCGAGGAGACGTCGTATTTCCTGCGCACCTCTTCCGGCAGCTTCATCAGGCGGATGAACATGGTCGGCACCATGAAGATGGTGTCGATCCTGTATCGTTCGATGAGTTCGAGAAATTCTTCGGCTTCGAAGCGCGGCATCAGCACCAGTGCGCCGCCGAGCTTGCCGGCGCGGATGCCGAAGGAGTTGGGCGCGGAATGATAGAGCGGGCCCGGCAGCAGCGCGCGGGCGCCGGGCTTGAGGCCGTAGATCATCGCGCGCATGCGCTCGCCGGCAGCCTGCTGCTCCGGCGTCGGCGCATTGCGGCGGACGCCCTTGGGATGGCCTGTTGTCCCCGAGGTGTAGATCATGCTCATCGGCTGCGGCACGACCGGGCCGTCATAGGGCTGGTGCTGGGCGAGCCAAGACTCGAAATCCATGGCGAACTCCGGAGTCTTCAGATGATCTGGATCGATCTTGTAATTGGACAGGATTTCCGGCGGCGTCGGCACGCTGAGCACGGTGACGCCGTTCGGTATGGCACCGCGCAAGGCATGCAGCATGTCGGCATGTCCGATCAGCACGGAGGTGCCGGTATCCTCCAGGATGTAGTTGATCTCCTCCGGCTTGAAGTGCCAGTTGATGGGCACGCCATAGGCGCCGAGCCGCATCGCAGCATAGGCGGCCTCCAGGAAGGCGATGTCGTTGCGCATCAGCATGCAGACGCAATCACCTGGCTTGACGCGGAGCTCGGCGAGGCCACTCGCGATGCGGTCGGCACGGTCAGCGACCTCGGCATGAGAGCGGCGACGGTTGCCGGAGACGATGCCCAGGAATTGAGACGGTTCGCTCATTTGTTCTTCTTCTTGTTCAAAGTCGCCCCTCATGGTGAGGAGGCGCAAAGCGCCGTCTCGAACCATGAGAGCCCGTGGCCCATCCCTCGAGACGCCGCTGCGCGGCTCCTCGGGATGAGGTCTGTGCTAATCCGCAAACTTCGGCGCGCGCTTCTCCAGATTGGCCCGCACCGCCTCGGTCTGGTTCGCGCTGCCGATCAGCTTCTGCTGCTCGACGGATTCGGCGAGCAGCGCGGGGCCCGGATCGATCGAAAGATTGTTGAGCAGGCGTTTTGCGGCACGGATCGCGTCGGGGCTCTTGCCAGCGACCTCGCGCGCGGCTTCCAGGGCCGCTGCGCGCGGATCGTCGCAGATGCGGGTGGCGAGGCCGTAAGTCATCGCCTCCTGCGCGGAGAAGATGCGTCCGGTATAGGTGAGATCGCGCAGGATGTCGTCGCGCACCAGGCTTGCCAGGATCGGCGTGCCCGCCATGTCGGGCACGAGGCCCCATTTGATCTCCATGATCGACATCCGCGTATCGGGTGCGAGGAAGCGCATGTCGGCGCCGAGCGAGAGCTGGAAGCCGCCGCCGAAAGCAACGCCGTGGACGGCCGCAATCACAGGCACCGGAAGCTGACGCCAGCCCCACACCGCGGCTTGCGGAAAGTTTGCCTGCCCATGCGTGCGCTTGGTGAGGTCACGATTTTCGCCACCCGGAATTCCGTTGCCGCCCTTCTCCTTCATGGCGGCAAAACGCCCCATGTCGAGGCCGGCGCAGAAAGCACGGCCCTCGCCGGACAGCACGACGACGCGCACGCCCTTTTCCTTCGAAAGCCGCTCGGTCGCAGCGACAAGGGCCTCGAACATGGCCTGATCCAGCGCATTCATCTTGTCGGCGCGCATCAGGCGCACGTCGGCGACGCCGTCCGAGATCGAGATCGAGACGCGCTCTTCCATGGATGAATTCTCCCCTGTTCTTGTTCAGTGCCGCTTTACAGGACGCTGGCAGCCGGATTTAGTCAATCGACCAATTAACTGACAATCCCTACGAGGGAAACACCCATGTTCAAGGAAAATCTTCTGGCCGGACGCCGCATTCTCGTGACCGGCGGCGGCACCGGGCTCGGCAAGTCGATGGCGGCGCGCTTCCTCCAGCTCGGCGCCGAGGTGCACATCTGCGGCCGACGCAAGATCGTGTGCGACGAGACCGCGACCGAATTGATGGATCTCTATGGCGGCCGCGTCACCAGCCATGGTGTCGACATCCGCAACGCGCTCGCGGTCGAGGAGATGATCGAGACCATCTTTCGCGACGGCCCCCTCACCGATCTCATCAACAATGCTGCCGGCAATTTCATCTCGCGCAGCGAGGAGCTCTCGCCGCGCGGCTTCGATGCCGTCGCCAACATCGTCATGCACGGCACGTTCTACGTCACGCAGGCGGTCGGCAAGCGCTGGATCGCCTTGAAGCAGCCCGGCAATGTCGTCTCGATCACCGTGACCTGGGTGCGCAACGGCTCGCCCTACGTGGTGCCATCGGCGATGAGCAAGTCGGCGATCCACGCCATGACGATGTCGCTCGCCACCGAATGGGGTCGCTATGGCATCCGCCTCAACACCATCGCGCCGGGCGAAATCCCGACCGAAGGCATGAGCAAGCGGATCAAGCCCGGCGACGAGGCCGGCGCGCGCACCAAGGCGATGAACCCGATGGGCCGCGTCGGCACCATGGAGGAACTGCAGAACCTCGCGGTGTTCCTGATCTCCGGCGGCTGCGACTGGATCAACGGCGAGACCATCGCCATGGACGGCGCGCAGGCGCTCGCCATGGGCGGCAATTTCTACCAGCTCCGCGACTGGAGCGACGACGACTGGAAAGCCGCGCGCGAGAGCATCATGGCGCAGAACGAGAAGGATCGGGCCAAGCGGGGATGATCTCCCTCGTGCCCCGGACAGCGCAGCGCAAGAGGCGCTGCGTCCGGGACAGGAAACCGCGGTCGATTTGTCCCGTCTTGTCTTCACCCGCGGATGACGCCACACTCTGTGGCATAAGAACAAGACGACGGGAGAAACATGCCCACACAGCCTCTGGCCAATCTCGCCGACATGGTGCGCGAGCGTGCGAAAAGCCGCGGCAATGCCATTGCCTACGAGTTCGAGGGCCGCCTCACCAGCTTCGCCGAATTCGACGTCAACACCAACAAGGTCGCCCACGCGTTGATCGCAATGGGCGTGAAGAAAGGCGACCGCATCGCCTATCTCGGCAAGAACAGCGACATCTATTTCGAGCTGCTGATGGGCGCCATGAAGGCCGGTGTGGTGATGGCGCCGGTGAATTGGCGGCTCGCGGGACCCGAGGTCGCCTTCATCGTCGAGGATTGCAAGGCGCCGGTGCTGTTCGTCGGACCGGAGTTCATCGCGCTCGTTCGCCAAATCAAGGATCAGTTGCCGGGCGTGCGCACAATCATCACCACCGAAGGCGGCGCGCCGGAATGGCAGGATTTTGCGGCCTGGCGGGACGCGCAGAGCGGTGACGATCCGAAGCTCGCGATCGACACAAAGGATATCGCGATCCAGCTCTACACGTCGGGTACGACCGGCAAGCCGAAGGGCGCAATGCTCTCGCACGCGAACTTTCTCAATCTGGTGCAGACCGGTAATGCCGAGGACAAGCCGGAGTGGAACCGGTGGTCAACCGATGATGTCTCGCTGGTGGCGATGCCGATCTTCCACATCGGCGGCTCGGGCTGGGGCGTAATGGGGCTCTATCACGGCGCCCGCGGCGTAATCGCGCGCGAGTTCGATCCGGCCAAGGTTCTGGACTTCTTCGAGCAGTCCGGGATCACGAAGCTATTCATGGTGCCGGCGGCAATGCAATTCGTGGTGCGGCAGCCGCGCGCGAAGACGGTCGATTTCTCGCGGCTGAAATACATGCTGTATGGCGCCTCGCCAATTCCGGCGGCGCTGCTGAAGGAATGCATCGAGGTCTTCAAATGCGGTTTCGTGCAAATGTACGGCATGACCGAGACCACCGGCACCATCGTCGCGCTGCCGCCGGAAGCCCACGTCGCGGGACTGGAGCGGATGCGCTCGGCCGGCAAGGCACTGCCGGGCGTCGAGATCGCGATCCTGGACGCGGACGGCAAGCCGCTGCCGCCGCGCCAGGTTGGCGAGATCGCGACGCGCTCGGGCTCCAACATGGCCGGGTATTGGAACCTGCCCGAGGCGACCGCCGCTGCGCTTCGTTCCGACGGCTGGCTGCGCACCGGCGATGCCGGCTACATGGACGAGGACGGCTATCTCTATATCCACGATCGCATCAAGGACATGATCATCTCGGGCGGCGAGAACATCTACCCGGCCGAGGTCGAGAGTGCGTTGTGCGATCACCCTGATGTCGCGGAAGCCGCCGTGATCGGCGTGCCTGACGACAAATGGGGCGAGGTGGTGAAGGCTATGGTGGTCATGAAGCCTGGCAAGCAGGCCACAGCCACCGACATCATCAACTTCACTCGCGAGCGCATCGCTGGCTACAAGACGCCCAAGAGCGTCGAGTTTCTGCCGGCGCTGCCGAGGAATCCGAGCGGCAAGATCTTGCGGCGCCAATTGCGTGAGCCGTATTGGGCCGGAAAAGAGCGACGGGTGAATTGACCGCGTAGTGCCTTAAGGTGGGCAAAGGCGCAAAGCGCCGTGCCCACCATTCTTCGACGATTGCGGGAGAAGTGGTGGGCACGCTTCGCTTTGTCCACCCTACGACAGCGGTGCAAGCCGCTAATGCTTCCCCGGCCCCATATAGCCGAACAAGAACCCCGCGACCTTCCGCATCTGGATCTCCTCGCTGCCCTCAGTGATGCGATAGCGCCGGTGGTGGCGGTAGATGTGCTCGAACGGCTTGTGGCGTGAGTAGCCCATGCCGCCATGGACCTGCATGGCGCGGTCGGCGGATTCGCAGCAGAGGCGGTTTGCCCAGTAATTGCACATGGAGACGCGGTCAGAGAGCGTGCGCTCAATCTGCTCTTCGGTGAGCTGGTCCATCTCCCAGGCCGTCTTGCGGATCAGAAGACGCAGCATCTCGGCCTGCGTCGCGAGCTCCACCAACGGAAACTGGATCGCCTGGTTCTCGGCCAGTGCCCGGCCGAAGGGTTTTCGCTCACGCGCGTATTTGACGCTCTCGTTGATGCAGTAAACCGCGGCGCCGAGCGAGCTCGCGGCCTGGCGGATGCGGTTCTGGTGCACGAAGCACTGCGCCAAGGACAGGCCGCGGCCGACCTCGCCGAACAGGGCATCCTCAGGCACGAACACGTCCGCAAAGCTGACGCGGGGGTGGTCGGTCGGCATGTTGAAGGTCCACATGTACTCCTCGACCTTGACGCCGTCGCTCTTCGCCGGCACCAGGAAACAAGTGATGCCGCGCGCATCGCCGTCATTGCCGCTCGTGCGCGCAAACAGCGCGCAATGCGTGGCAACATGCATACCTGTCGTCCACATCTTTTCGCCGTTGATGATCCAGCCCTTGACGTTGTCGCGGGTCGCCGGCACGGCGCGCGTCTCCATATGGGTGGCGTCCGAGCCGTGATGCGGCTCGGTGAGGCCAAAGGTGATGCGGTACTTGCCTTTGATCGAGCCGTCGATCATCGCCTTCTGATCGTCGCGGCCGTAGCGGTCGAGCATGGTAACGACGGGGAAATTGCCGACGATGGAATGCTCGTTCTGGAGATCGTTGTGCAGGCCTAACCCCTTGGCGGCAAAATGCTCGCGGATCACGGCCATCCAGAGGTTGGAGCCGTCCTTGCCGCCATATTGCTTCGGCACCGGAAAACGCAGATGACCCGCGGCGTCCGCCAGGTCCTTGGCCTTGCGCAGCAGCGCCTCCCATTCGTGGCGCGGCAGGCCGCCATTCTCGAAATCGGTGCGCGCCCATTCGCGGCGGTGATCGAAGAAGCGGATATTGTCGTCGGCCGCTTCCAGCGGCCTGATCTCGCGCTCGATGAAACGGTCGAGCTCTCCGAGATAGGCGACCAGATCGTCAGGTAATGAGAAATCCAAGGCTTCTCTCCCGGAATGATTTTTCGTTTTGCGTTAAGGCGCTAGGCGCATTCTTGCTTCACACGATTAAGCGGAGAAGAGCGCATCCAAGTCAAGCAAGCCGAGACGTGTGAGGCACGCAAGGCGCGCTTGCGCAATTCGATGGTGCTCAAGCGCACCCGCGCGCTAGTATGACGACAATATTCCTTCACAAGAAAATGCGGGAGCGATCATGGAGCTGAAATTTTCCAAGGTGGAACGCAAGGGCCCGATCACGATCGTCACGCTGTCGCGGCCCGAGGTCTACAACGCGCTGCACACGGACGCGCATTTCGAGCTCAACAAGGTCTTCGACGATTTCTCGACCGATCCCGAGCAATGGATCGCGATCGTCACCGGCAGCGGTGACAAGGCGTTCTGCGCCGGCAACGATCTGAAGTGGCAGGCCGCGGGCGGCAAACGCGGCTGGGACAAGGGCGGCTTTGCGGGCCTGACCTCGCGGTTCGACTGCGACAAGCCGATCATCGCCGCCGTGAACGGCGTCGCGATGGGCGGCGGCTTCGAGATCGCGCTGGCCTGCGACCTCATCATTGCCTCGGAGAATGCCACCTTCGCCCTGCCCGAGCCGCGCGTTGGCCTGGCCGCGCTCGCCGGTGGCCTGCACCGGCTGCCACGGCAGATCGGCCTCAAACGCGCCATGGGCATGATCCTTACCGCGCGGCATGTCAGTGCCAAGGAGGGCCTCGAACTCGGCTTCGTCAACGAGGTGGTGCCGCAGGGCGAAGCACTCAGCGCCGCGCTGCGCTGGGCCGAGATGATCACCAAGAACTCGCCGATGTCGATCCGGGCCTCGAAGCAGGCAATCCAGAAGGGGCTTGGTGTCTCGCTGGAACAGGCGATCGAGCAGCAGCGGGAGTATCCGGCGGTGAAGGCGATGGTGGCGTCGCAGGATTACATCGAGGGCCCGAAGGCGTTTGCGGAGAAGCGACCACCGAAATGGGTGGGGAAGTAACGAGTCTTTCCGCCGTCATTGCGAGGAGATCTTGCGACGAAGCAAATCCAGAGACCGCCTTCGTGGAAAGACTCTGGATTTGCTTCGCTGCGCTCGCACTGACGGGGAGAGAGCTACCCGCCTCGCGACAGCTCTCGCTTGTATGACGCGTAATTCGGCTGATCGACTGCGAGCTTGTCCATCGTGGTCTGCCAGAGGTGCTCGGCAAGGCCCGGCGTTGCGAGATCGATCTCGCCTTTGGCGATGCGCATCGCAAGAGTGCGGTTGAGGTCGATCAATGAACCGTCCATGCCGAGCAGCGCGCGCAGCCGCTCCACCTCCGCCGCATCGCTGCCCTCCTCCCGCGTCAGCTGCCGTGTCACGAGATCGAGGATGTTGATGGCGACGCGCAGCTTGAAGGCCTGGTGGCCGGAGATCAGCGGCGTGATGTCATTGCGCAAGAAATCGGCGACTGACTTTGTCAGCTCGATCGGCGTGGGTTCGTCCTGCATGGTCAACTCCCGCGCGGCGCCAGCAGCCGCAATAGATCGATCTCGGTCTCGGAGGCGCGGCGTCCGATCATGGCGCGCTCCATGGAATGGTCGGGCCCCTCGCGAAACCGCTGCATCATGCCGCCGCACATGATGCCCCAGCGCAGCGTGCCCATTACTTCCCAGAATTTCACGCGCGACGGATCGACCTTGCGGCCCGCGGCCTCATAGCCCGCAAACAGCTCCTCGCGCGAGCCGAAGCCGCCGACCGGCTTGTCGATCTCGCCGAAACGCCACGAGTTGACGCAGACCCAGCCGAGATCCTCCATGGGATCGCCGAGATGGGCGAGCTCCCAGTCCAGCACGGCACGGATACCGTCGGCGCCGATGATGAGATTGCCGTTGCGGAAATCGCCATGTACCAGCGTCTCCTCCGCCGACGGACCGGGATCGTGCTCGCGCAACCAGCGCAGCGCCAGCTCGAACACGGGCTTGGGCCAGTTCAGGCTGCGATAGTCGCGCTCGAACTCATCGATCTCCTTCGCCGCGGTCATGCGGCGCAGCTCCGGCAGCTTACCCAGCGGCAGCTTGTGCAAACCGGCGAGCACACCGCCGATCTGCCGCGCCAGCAGTGGCCGTGCGGCTGCGAACTCCTCATCGCGCAAAATCTTGCGGGCGATGGTTTCGCCCTCGACCCGCTGCATGATGAAGCCGGTGCCGAGATCGTCCTCCGGCGTGAGCACATGCATCACGCGCGGCGACGGCAGGCTTGCCTCGTAGGCGAGTTGCATCAGCTGGGCTTCAGCGGCGAGGCCCGCCGCGCGCGTTGGCGCGGCGCCATAGCCTTTCGGCGAGCGGCGCAGGATTGCGCCTATCAGCCCATCGGGATGCACGATATCGAAGCGCCACGTTTCCTGACTGGCGCCGCCGGAGAGCTTGGCCGCACCGGCGACGCCGGTCGCACCGGTGCACCAGCGCGCGACGCTGCGGGAAAGCTCCGCCTCGATCATTTGCCTTTGAACTGCGCCGGGCGCTTCTCCAGGAACGCGCCGACGCCTTCGCGGAAGTCCTCGGTGTCGCCCGCTCGGAGCTGGCACTGGAATTCGAGGTTGAGCTGATCCTCGAAGGAATTTTCCGGGCTGTCCCAATAGAGTTTGCGGATCAGCGACAGCGCCACGGTCGGGCCGCTGGCGAGTTCGCGTGCGAGCTTCATCGCCTCCTCCATCAGCACGCCGTCATCATAGACACGGTTGACGAGGCCCCATTCCAACGCCTTCTCGGCCGGCAGCCGCTCGCCCATCAGCGACAATTCGATCGAGCGCGCCCGACCGATCAGGCGCGGCAAGAGCCAGGTGGAGCCGCAATCCGGCACGAGACCGATGCGGCGGAAGGCTTGCAGGAAATAGGACGAGCGCGCGCACAGGATCATGTCACCGAGCAGCGCGAAGCTCATGCCGGCGCCGGCGGCGGGACCGTTGACCGCGGTCACGATCGGGCAATGCAGGTTTCGGATGCGGCGCAGGAACGGATGAAAGCCGGTCTCGAGCGTCAGGCCGGCCTTGGTCTTCTTCGACTGGTTGTTGCGGCCCTGGAGATTTGCGCCGGTGCAGAACGCCCGCCCCGCGCCGGTCAAAACGACGCAGCGCACCTCATCCTTCTTCTCCTCGATCGCGTCCAGCGCTTCGGCAAGACCGCCCAGCATGTCCACGGAGACTGCGTTCATCACCTCCTGATGGTCGAGCTTGAGGATCGCGACCGAACCATCGAAATCGAGCGTGACGTGTTTGAACTGCATGGTTTCCTCGTCAGCTTGCCGGCCTGTGTCAGTTTCGCAGACCGGAATTTGTTTTGCCGGGGCGCATATTTGATTTTTGGCGCGGTCTTGTCCATGGTGATCGGAGCATAGCAAGCAATCTTGCGCGCAGCGGCTGATCCGCCGCAGGCCAAAAACGGGAAACGCGCCATGAACCTTTTCGACCTTTCCGGCCGCGTCGCCGTGATCACCGGCGGCAATGGCGGCATCGGGCTCGGCTTTGCGCAGGCGCTCGCCGGCCAGGGCTGCAACGTCTCGGTCTGGGGCCGCAATGCTGACAAGAACAAGGCTGCTGCCGCGAGCCTGGCCGGCCTTGCCGGCAAAGTTGACACCCGCGTCTGCGACGTCACCGATCCGGCCTCGGTCGATGCTGCGATGAAGGCGACGCTCGACGCGTTCGGCCGGGTCGACGGCTGCTTTGCCAACGCAGGCATCGGTGGCGGCGGGCGGCGCTCGTTCATCGAGCGGACCGAACAGGAATGGCGCACGATGTTTTCGACCAATCTCGACGGCGTATTCCACGCGTTCCAGGCTGCGGCAAAGCACATGACCGAGCGTGCCAATGCCGGCGACCCCTTCGGCCGGCTGGTTGCGACCTCGAGCCTCGCCTCGATCTTCGGCACCGCGCGCAACGAGCATTATGCGGCGACCAAGGCCGCCATCAACGCGCTGGTGCGTGCGCTCGGTGTCGAGCTCGCGCGTTACGGGGTCACCGCGAACGCGATCCTGCCGGGCTGGATCAAGAGCGACATGACCGCGGGGCTCATGGCCAACGACAAGTTCGTCGCCAACGTGATGCCGCGCATTCCGGTGCGGCGCTTCGGCGAGGCATCCGATTTCGGCGGCATTGCCGTGTATCTGATGAGCAAGGCGTCGTCGTATCACACCGCCGATACGTTCGTGATCGACGGCGGCTATACGGCGTTTTGATTTCGTAACCCGGATGGAGTGCAGCGCAATCCGGGACAACCAAAAGCAAACAACCCGGATCTCGCTGCGCTCCGTCCGGGCTACAAACTCGGAGGAAATTGGCAAATGTTCTCGCACGTGATGATCGGCACCAACGATCTCGACAAGGCCAAGACGTTCTACGACAAGCTGCTCGGCACGCTCGAGGTGCGGCCGGCCAGGGTCGACGGTCATCGCATCTTCTACATCACCAAGACCGGTGTGTTCTCGGTGTCGAAGCCGATCAACGGCGAACCGGCGACCTGCGCGAATGGCGGCACGATCGGCTTTGCCTGCAATTCGCCGGAGCAGGTCGAGGCTTGGCACGCGGCCGGTGTCGCGGCCGGTGCGACCTCGATTGAGGATCCGCCCGGTGTCCGCCAGGGACCGGGCGGCAAGCTCTATCTCGCTTATTTGCGCGACCTCGACGGCAACAAGATCTGCGCGATGCATCGGATGCCGAACTAGGTCTGGGCCACAACCACAATTGTCATGCCCCGGCTTGCCGTCTCCGCTGAAGCTTCGCCGGCCGAGAGCGCTTGTAGGCCCGGCGTAGCCTAGTAGCGGAGCCGGGACCGGGGCATCCAGTACGCCGCGGCCTTTCGGTTCAATCACCGCCGTCTCTGGAATACTGGATCGCCCGATTGAATCGGGCGACGACAGCGGAGCTTGTCGCGAGCGCACCGAAACCTCATCACCATTCAAACAACATTTCAAACGCCTTCGCGATATTCCATCGCATGGCATGGCTCTACGTGAAAAATGCGCGCTCGCACTTTGGCGGCGCTGCGACTATTCTTGCGCTCAGCGGAATCCTAGCGCTCCGGGAGGAACAATGACAAAGCACACCTACATTCCCCGCACCACCAACTACACCCTCAATCCCGGCGACGAGCTCAACGACTTGCGCATGTCGGAGCAGGTCCGCCCGCTCTACGACCACGTCAAGAAGTTCATCCGCGAAACCGTCGAGCCGATGTCGATCGAGTTCGCCAAGGCCGGCGAGAGCAAGGAGGATCGCTGGAGCTTTACGCCGAAGCAGCTCGAGGTGCTCGAGAAGGCCAAGAACAAGGCCAAGCAGGAAGGCCTCTGGAACTTCTTCCTGCCCGATGACGAGACCGGTCAGGGCCTGAAGAATCTCGACTACGCCTATATCGCCTCCGAGCTCGGCAAGAGCCCGCTGGCATCCGAGACCATGAATTGCTCGGCGCCCGATACCGGCAACATGGAAGTTCTGGAGCGCGTCGGCACCAAGGAGCAGAAGGAGAAATGGCTGAAGCCGCTGCTCAACGGCGAGATCCGCTCGGCTTACGTCATGACCGAGCCGAACGTCGCCTCCTCCGACGCCAAGAACATCTCGACCACGGCCAAACTCGTCGGCAACGAATGGGTCATCAACGGCGAGAAGTACTACATCTCAGGCTTAGGGGATCCTCGCTGCAAGATCCTCATCGTGATGGTGAAGACCAATCCGGATGCGGCACCGAGCAAGCAGCAGTCGCAGATCCTCGTGCCGCGCGACACGCCCGGCGTCGAGGTGCTCGGGCCCATGTACGTGTTCGGCCAGGACCACGCTCCGCGCGGCCACATGCATATGCGCTTCAATAATGTCCGGGTGCCCAAGGAGAACATCCTGCTCGGCGAGGGCCGCGGCTTCGAGATCTCGCAGCTCCGCCTCGGCCCCGGCCGCATCCATCACTGCATGCGCACCATCGGCAAGGCCGAGAAGGCGCTCGACCTCATGGTGCAGCGCGGCCTCACCCGCGAAGCGTTCGGCAAGAAGATCGCCCATCTCGGCGGCAACATGCAGATCATCGCGCAAGCCCGCTGCGAGATCGAGGCGATGCGGCTGATGGTGCTGAAGGCCGCGAAGGCGATGGACGTGCTCGGCAACAAGGAGGCCCGCGTCTGGGTCTCCATGGTCAAGGCCATGGTGCCGGAGCGCGCCTGCAAGATCATCGACCAGGCTATCCAGATGCACGGCGCCACCGGCATCTCGCACTGGACCCCGCTGGCCGAGATGTATCAGGACGTGCGTCACCTCCGCTTTGCGGACGGTCCGGATGAAGTGCACTGGATGGTGGTGGGACGCCACGAGCTGAGCATGGCGTGAGCCGCGCGGTGCTGTAGGGTGGGCAAAGGCGCGCTCTTCGCGCCGTGCCCACCATCACGCATTGTTACACGAGGCGGTGGGCACGCTTCGCTTTGCCCACCCTTGTATTAGCCTGATCCGTTATGTTGAGCCGTTCCGTGAGGAATGGCCCAGCCCGGGTGGCCGCCCGAGCTGGGTCGCCGTTCGATCGGATCGGTGCCCACCGAAGCCTTGAGGGC
>NZ_JADPJR010000038.1:0-18386 GCF_023073535.1 Bradyrhizobium sp. 179
GGATTGGGCCCATCACTCGCGTTGAAGCTCATAGGCGAGTGCGGCACGGATCTGAAGGCTTGGCCGACCGCCAAGCATTTCACCTCCTGGCTCTGCCTCTCTATTGAGACGCCGGCGGCGCCGGGCTTTTGCGCTAACAGTAACATGAAGCGTGTCGAATGCGGCTACGGGCCAACATCGCTTGGTCAAAAACCGATACAATACTCCTCACCAGAGTAGGTAGTATCTCGATCTTTGTTCAGGGGGTATACGATCGTAGCTAATCGGAACGCGTCTATTGCTCCTGTCGAGATGAAGTTGCTTGTTTTCTTCTTCCCCCTCATCCAGAAGGTGTCTAAGCATGACCTCATCAAAGTTGGCGCAAGCTCAGCTGCGAGAACGTGTCGCAAGCGCGTTACGCGAAATAGAGGCGATGGAATTCGCATATGAGGCCACCACGATCGGAAAGTTGGTTTCAAGTCGCGCAAGAACACACGGCTCAAGGATCGCAATTGACGTCTTTGACCGCGGCGAACGCGCGAGCTACTCCGAGATGGATGGATCGTCCAACAAGTATGCCAATGCGCTGCGTGCGTTCGGCGTGCGCAAGGGCGATCGCATTGCGGTGATGCTACCCAATCGGATCGAATTTCCGATCCTTTGGTTTGCGATTGCGAAGCTCGGTGCGGTGATGGTTCCGATCAATATACGGTACATTCCGAGGGAAATCGCGTATGTTCTGAGCGATACGCAGGCTAAGTTCGCCGTCGTTGACGAGTCAGTATGGTCAGTCTTCTCGGCGATCGAGCCTTGGCCGGACAGCCTTGCCACAGAGGGAGTGATTTCGGTTGGACATGCGTCCGACAGGAGGGCGACCGGACTTGATGAGCTGCTCCGCGGCGTCGGCGACGGTGTGGTGGAGGAGGATATAGGGCCCGAGGACCTGGTGAACATTCAATATACGTCAGGAACAACAGGCTTTCCAAAGGGCTGCATGTTAACACACAACTATTGGGCTATGTACGCATACCAAGGAGCGTGTTGGGAACAGCCGTACCGGACATATCTTTCTGCGCAGCCCTTCTTCTATGTTGATCCGCCCGCCCATCTTCTGAAGTCGTATCGACAGGGCGGCACGCTGTACTTGGCTCCGCAACTCAGCTCGACGCGCTTCCTAGGTTGGGTTAAGCAGTATCGCATCGAGTGGTGTCAGTTTCCCCAATTGGTCGCGCGGCAAGCCGAGGCAGCCGACGCGGATGGGGCGACATGCCTGAAGCAGATCCTGAATTGGGGCTGGAGCCCTGAGACGATACGCCAATTTCGGAGACGTTTTCGAGTGCGCACTGAGGAAGCGTACGGGATGACCGAAATCGGCTTCGGCACACGAATGACGAACCAGCTCGATGAACTGGCCGAATCGGGTTCGGTGGGGATTCGCGCGCCTTTTCGAACGCTGCGGTTAATTAACGAGGATGGCAGCCCCACGCCGATCGGCGACGTCGGCGAATTGTGGGTGACGGGGCGCGGGATCTTCAATGGCTATTGGAATAAGCCGGAAGCAAATGCCGGCTTGTTTGAAGGCGAATGGTTCAAGACCGGCGATCTGATGCGCCGCGATGAGCTCGGCTTTCATTGGCTGGTGGGGCGCACCAAGGATATGATTCGACGCTCGAGCGAGAATATCGCTGCGCGCGAAGTGGAGACAATCATTCGAGAGATTCCCGAGATTGCGGATGTGGCCGCCGTTCCCGTTGGCGATGTAAAGCGCGGTGAGGAGGTTAAGATTTGCGTCGAGCTGATTGAAGGCATCACGCCTGACAATCTGGTCGTACAGCGCATTCTCAATCATGCTCGCGCGAACCTTGCTGCGTTCAAGGTGCCGCGGTACATAGCGTTCACTCCAGCGCTTCCTAGAGCCGCTACCAGCAATAAGGTGCTCAAGCGTGAGCTGACTTCCGTAAGCGACCCGCTTGCCGGAGTCTACGATGCGGATGAGAAGCGCTGGCGATGAAGCTGCCGGATTCTACCGGCACCTGGCGGACTGGCGTGGAGTAGAGCTAGGTTTAAGGATCGACGTAAATCCTGCAGCTGTTGCCCTGATGCGACGGACGTTCTTCTCGATACGGTCAGCGCACGAGCGGAGGTTCGGCGTGCAGTCTCGCAGTTCGTGTCCAGGAGAGCGAGCCCATATCGCCGCACATCTGCCGTCATCCCCTAACCATGAAGCTTCTCCGATTAGGCGTGGACCTCCTCACGCTTCAGGGGTGGCTTGGCCATGCTCGGTCGCCACAACCCGCCAGCGCTAGGGGGCGCTGATGTCGAGATGATGCGCTGAGGACTCGTGAGGGCTGGCGCCTCACGCAACCGGGGGCGCGCGTCCGGCCGAATGACGCCGTCCTACAGCTCCTTGACAGCATCTGACTATTTTGTGGCATAAGGATCCAGCCGTAGTCGGCCTTTCTAGCGTTAGCGCGCCCCCGTCACATAGTCTCGTCCGACACATAACAGCAGGGCTAGACTAAGCATCTCCTGCACCTTCGCAGCACGAACATTCGGGGCCGCACCTTGTGGTAGCGACTTAGATCTTCGTACGGTCATCGTGACGTCCATATTGCGCGGATGACCCCGCAGTTGGTCTCTTCATCTATCGCCGCGTCTTCAGAGCTGACCAAAAAGGGGTGATTGATTTCAGGGGCTACGATTGTTGTATTTGCAAAGATTTCGAGGGAGGGCACGATGCCGTGGACCGAAATCAATCGTATCAAGTATCAACGGAGTGGGCCGCGTTACGCAAGCGACCTGATGCGGAGTGGGCGCTGATTGCTCGGCAGATGCGGCCGCGACGGAGGCGGCTCGGACGACTCCCTCAGTCGATTTGCGCGAGGTCGTGCGTGCGATTTTCTACATTCCGTCCAACGGTTGCCAATGGAGCGCCTTGCCGAGCGAGTTCCCACCGCACTCGACGGTTCATGTCTAATTTATGGTTGGCGCGACACTCGCAGATTGTACCAGCTCGTCAGAAGCTTGGTTCGCGGGTGCGGAAAAGGTGGACGGTAAGCCCGAGTCGACGGCAGCCATCATCGGCGGCCAAACTGCTTCGACAACGCAGGCCGGTGGCCGCGCCGTTTTGATCCCTGGCAAGCGCCTCTATGGGCGCAAGCGGCACATCGTCAGGAGACCAATGGTCTTTCTCCTGATGGACCATGTGCATCCTGCAAACGTTTAGGATGTTCATGGTGCTTTTCCCTTGCTGGACCACTTGCGAGACCGCTTCCCTAGGCTCGAGTATGTTTTTGCGGATGGGGTTTGTCGTGGCTCACTAACGCACTCTCCCACTGGGACGTTGACAATCGAGATTGTCGGGCGACGGCTTCGGGGCAAAGGCGTCTTGCCCAGACGATGGGTGGTCGAACGCACCCTTTTCGTGGTTCGGCCGTTGGCCGTCTAACCAAAGACCGAAGTTGCCTGGCTTCTCGTCGCCCATGTCGGGCTCCTAACACCGCCTCGCAGCCACGTGAAGAGCTTGCTTGCCATTTTTGCGTCAGACTCTCGGGACCACGACGATCGCCGATCGCACTGAGAGTTCCTAAGGGCACATTCCACAACTACTGGTGCGAAAGGGCGGCTGCGAAGCTTCGCGCATCGGCAATTCGCCTCGTTCTCGAAAGTGTCGTCGTCATCTCAAATCTGCCAGCGCGTCGCCCCGTGTTTGCTCGACCTCCCTCACCTGAGCGCCCGGCAGCAGATTCTCCACGCGCGTTCACTCAGCTCCCAGCGCACATGATGCCCCGACGGACCTCAAGCACTCAGGTCGACTGATGGCTAACCGGTGAACTGTCCAAATGGACCTCCTTTTTGCTGCCCAATCCCAACCCAAACTCCAGTCCAATTAGCCGCCAGGTATCGGCTAGGCACTTGCTGCCGCACTAGTCGTCAATCGGTGTTCAGCGCTGGGCGTCGGGTCGAGGCCTCCCAGCGCTGGTATGAGCGGCTGCAGAAACTCACGTCCCTAATCCCAATCCTCCTCGTCGCATTGCGAGATCCGGTTTTCCGAAATGATCTGTCCTGTCGGGGAAGTAATGTCAATCAGTATGTCAGAACCTCCTAGACTTCCTTGAGTAGGTGGCACGGGCAAGAATGCTGCCGGCAAATGTTAATCAGAACTACCCTAAGTTGGTGACGAACGGAATCGGAGGGGCGGCATATCGTGGGGTGTTTGACGCCTCAACCTCTACACCGAAGGAGCGATATGCGGTGAAGATAACTGTTTCAGTCAGGAAACGTCACTCCAACCGCACGTGCGTGATTGCGAGGCGGACGCCGCCGATCCCGGGCCGGATCTGGTTCTCTCCGCGATCCTGTCACGCTACATCCACTGTTCGAAGTCCATCGAGATGCTGCTGCCGATCTTTTACCTGAGACGACTTCTCGGAGGTGCTGGCTGCGCTGCTTGGCCGCGACGCTGACTGGTTGTCCGCATCCGCCATCGCTCAGCCAATGGTGGGCTTGCCGAGCACACCGCGCGGCAGAAGCGCGACCTGGCGAAGCGCTACGTTTACATCTGGGCAAATGGCATCTATCGTAGAGCGCGGCTCGACAATGAAAAGCAGTGTATTTCTCGGGGTCGGCGCGACGCCGGAAGTCCGCAAGGAATTGGTCGTCTTCACGGATGTTGCCTGCGAGAGGGCGCACGACTGGCGCGATCTGCTGCTTGATCTGAAGCGGCGCGAGCTCGAGGTGGCCAGAAAGCCGCCGGCGAGGTGTGGCCGAAAACACGCGAGCAACGCTGCGGGGTGCACAAAGACTCCGAAGTGCTCGCCAAGCTACCGAAGAGCCAGCAGCCGAAAGCCAGCCGCACGTTGCAGGGATTTGGATGGCTGGAACGAAGGTCACCGCCGGAGTTCGCGTTCGACCCTTTCATCAAGAGCTACGCGCCGGAAATACGAAGGCGGCCGACTGCCTGAGCTAGGATAGAGTCACTGCTTGCCTTCTACGACTTCCGGGCCGAGCACGGGAAACGCTTGCGGACGACGAACCCATCGACTGCACTTTCGCCACAGTGGTCCAACGCTCCAGCCGATCAAAGGGTTGTCTGTCGAACCGAACCGCCCTCGACATGGCTTTGAAACTGGTCGAAGGCGCCGCTTCGGTCTCAATGGTCATAGCCAATTCCAAAACTCGTTTGGTGCGACCTTCAAGACGGCATTGCCGGATCGACGGACCGTCAGCCTACAACCGCCGTCGGACCGCGCCCGCCACTACCAAAATCTTGCGACAGCTCGCTTCATCAGATACCGGAGCGGAGCTCTTCACCAGAGTAGGTAGTATCTCGCCGCATGGCTATTGCCTTATCGTCGTTTGGAAGTCGCAGCCTAGATGATGCAGCCCAGAAACCCAAGGGCGCAATTCGTCAAAATAGGAACAAGGTACAATGACAGCATTAGTAAATCTGTTGCAGGTCTCGCGTTTCCTTCAATTCTATGACGCAGCTGCCGCCCAAAAGGGGATCAAGCTTTCGATAGGATTCGATTTTCATGAATATGTTTCGATCACACGGAAAACTCCGACAAAAGGGCGGACATATCCAATCTTTCGGCCGGATCGCTCGCCAATCGAGCCGGGCGACGGGTATTGGGTGATAGGTGTCGATAAAAATAATGAAGTTGCGCTTGTAGAGGCCGCGCGACTGTATGATCTTTCACACAGCAACCTTGCAGAGCATCTTGAATCGTTGAAGGCTTTTTACGCTGACCCGACCAAACATGCACATCCACAAGACCGATGCACTTGCACTGCGCCAAGCGCGCGGAAAATTACGGGTAAAGTTGTCTTCCACGGAGACGTTTGGGTGCGCAAAGACTTTAGGGGACAAGGTATCCCAAAGATTATGACAGGAATTGTACGCGGGATATCTTTCGCAATGTGGGCTCCCGATTTCATATTTGGGCTTGCACCGCGCTGGTCGCGCGATAAGGGGGTCTACCTTACGGCGCACTATGAGCCAGGCGGATCGAAGCTAGAACTCATAGAAGAGAATATTGTAGACGACGATTGGCTCATCTGGTTAGCGGGCGATGAACTGAGGGGCCTTGTTAATGGTCATAACATAGCTTCGTAATTTTCCCCTGTCAGGTCGAGCGCTGACGATCACGGGCAGCTCCCACGTAGCTCGCGCATCACGATATTTTACAGAATTGGCGGTTCGAGGTGCCCCCTCGAGCAGAGGTGGTGGGGGCGCTACACCGCGCTTCGAGAATAGCCGAGGCGCTATGTAAGCTGATAACGTTGGGCGCTCAAGACTGTGAGCTTCTGCCGATTGATGGACACCGAGATTAGGTGTTTCATGAACACGGAAGTGCGCGATGAAGAGACGGAAGCTCAGTCGTGAGTTTCAATATCGGGGCAGCCAGGCCGGTTAGGGAGCGTGGCGTTTCGGTGGCGCAGACCGGGCGCGACCTGGAATGTTCATGAGAACGTTCCGCGCAAATGCGTGAAAGAGTTCGGCTTGCAGGCCTTTCCCGGGCACGGGCAGACGAAGCCGGAGCAGCAGGCCGGCGATGCATTGGCCGAAATCAACGACCTTGACGCTGAAGGGTGGAAGGGTTGATTACTGCATCCTCCGTAACGAATCAATCGTTTGTCCGGATGGTGCTTCACAACTGTGCCGTTCATAAAGACCATTGCTTTTCCTGGCGCGCATCACCTCGGTTCATCATCACGACTCTGGGGCATATACTCGTTATTCATGAGCAACGGAGTCCATCATGCGGCAGAGGCCAGCGATGTCATGGACAGGAACGCTTGTCATGCGCCGGATTGCCGGAGAGATCGGTGAGAAAGCCGTGCACTCGAACACGATCAAAGCTGTCTCTGGATTGGCGGCAAGGAGACGGGAGACGCAAATGGTGCCACGTCCACCCAAGCTCCCTCGACGGTTTCCGACATGAATTCAAAACGCAAACCTCGACGGCTGGAGGATCGAGCCACGCCGCGAGGAGAGGGGGTCTGCCCCCTTTCTAATTTAGGTCGCGAATTCCAAGAGCACGAGAATTGTTCCATCAATGATCTCCGGAGTAATAGCTGGTTGTCACAGTACCTCCGTTGGAAAACTAGTGAGAATGTGAAGCAGCCCGCGATTGCCCTGCCGCGTGCCTGTGAAACTCATGAGCGGCCAGGAGCTGAGAACGTTGGAGCACCATCTGGCGGCTCCACCGATCGCTCGGCTCTGTGCGTTTGAGCGTCTTCACGTGGTATGTCATCAATGAGCTCCTTCTCCGCTCTCGATTCGCGTTGGTCCTTTGACGCTCGCAACGGCTGATCGAAGCTCTCCTTGAGCACGGCTCCAGCCGTTGCCGAGATCACGCAAAGCGGCGGCCGCTCGCTCGATGCCACTCTCCAGCTCCTCCAGCGACGCCGCGATGGCATCGGGCGCGGGTCCTCCCCCCGCCCGAGCCGTTCGCGCGATGACTTCCGGGGGCGGTGACGTGTCTAAGTTGAGCACTCCGAGCGCCAAGAGGCTCGGTGCGCCCCCCTCGATTGCTGTGTTAACCAACCGCCCCACCTCATTGTGGGCGGAACGAAAATCGAGATCGCCACCGAGCGTGAGGCGAGTCGCCGTTTCCATGGCATTCACGAAGGACCTGTCGAGCATCGCGGTCGCTGCATCTTCGTTGACGATCAAGTCCGAGAAACATAATCGGATGAGGCGCGCCGCCCCAATGGAATGGGCGATCCCAGGCCAGACATTGCGCGTAGCCTCCGTTCCGACCGCGACGCAGTTGGTGAACGGCGTGCTATGCATGGCCGTGACTGCCGCTACGAAACAGCCAATGATCCCGCCTGCTTTCCCTTGGACCTGCTCGAGGAGGAAGGGGTTGCGCTTGTGAGGCATTGCGGAGCTAGATCCAACTAGTTCGTCTGGTAGGGTAGCCAATGCTCCATCTCCGACCCATAGCAGCAACGTCTCGGCGATGCGGCTAAGAGATGATCCTAGGATCGTGCAAGCTGCCAGCAGGCGAAGAACCAGATCCCGAGAGGCAACGCTGTCGATTGAGTTAAGTGGTGGCCCCGAGAAGCCGAGCAGCCTGGCCGTCAATTCCGGAAGGATGGGCAAGGTGGTTCCCCCCCCGACGCCCGCCCCGAGACAGGAGAGGTTGAGAATCGGATGCACCGCCAGAAGCGCATCCAGATCGCGCGCGAGCGTGCGGGCGAAGGCCGTCAGGTGGTGTGCGAAAGTGGACGGCAATGCAGGTTGGCGATGGGTGTGCAGCGGGAAGACAGTCTGAAGGTTTTTGCGGGCTAGATCGCACAGCAATTGCAGAAGCTTTAGTAGCTCGTTTGCCAGTTCCTGATACGGCGTTCTCAACTTGAGCTTCAGAAGGGTGGCATTGATATCGTTCCGGCTCCGGCCAAGATGTAGGTTGCTGGCCTCGTTGCCAATCACTGAACGGAGGTGATCCTCATAGGCGAGATAAGAGCCGCGGGGGGAAGGGCGACCTGCAACGCTCTGAAAGTTCTCAGCTTGCAGTTTGTCGAGTTCGGTCAGCACTTTTCGGGCGAGATCGCGGTCGATCAATTCGACTCGCTCAAGCATGATGGCCTGGGCTCGATCGATATCGGCGTAGAAAGGTAGTTCGTCCTTCGCTGCACGCTGTAGATCACGGTCGAAAACGATCGCGCTGGCTTCAGGATGAAGAGTCGATTTGATGCGGCCTGTGCTTTGCAACTGTATCTCCTCATGCGCCAAGGATGAAAGCGACGGCAGCTTCGGCGCGCCGTGCAACAGCAGTAGGGTCGTCGCCAACTGCAATGACGTGACCGACCCGATCGCGGAAATCGTTGCAGCGCCTGAACTCTAATGGGGGAGTATGGTACAGTACGAATTCCGCCAGTCTGAAGCGATCGACGAGATCCTCGCATTGAGGAAGGGCAAAGGTGCCTTCACGCTCCGGCACGATGAATCGTATTGAGCCGTGATCGCCTCCCCTCAAAGGGAGGGAGGACATTCCGAGCAGGCTACGGAGGACCGCGAGGACCGGGTCAAAACCTGTTGTGTAACGAAAAAGGGTGGGAATCGAACCGCCAGCAAGGCGTGGATTGACCTCGATTATCGTGACACAATCCTCGCCCACCCGGAGTTCGACATGAGCTGGTCCTTTCACGTGTTCCAGAACTTGGATGGCACGAAGCGCCTCATTTTCGATCTTCGCGAGCAACCTGGACGAGATCGGTGCCGGAACATCATGTCCGATCTCAACGAAATGCGGCAAAGGCCCAAGGTGTTTCCGCGTTAGACCGAGGATCTTGTTATCTAGGACCTCGACGGAATACTCCTCGCCGGCGACGTACGACATCAGAAGAGCACCCGGCTGGATAGCGCGCCCACGTACGTCATTCGTAGTCCCGAGTAGCTTGCGCAAAGCGCCAGTGGCGCTTGTTTCGGTGTCCACGAAGGTGACGCCGATGCTGCCGGTCCCGCTGATCGGCTTGGCTACTGCAGGCAGCCCGATTTGCTTGATCGCGTCGCTGATATCGCACTCCGCTCGCACTATCGCGCTATAGGGCACGCAGATACCTGCCGCCCTCAGGACCGTGGCTTGGCGATCTTTAGCTTGACAAAGTGCGATTGCATTTGGATCCGGACCGGTAAGCCCCCGCCGCTTGGCTTCCAACGCTGCCGTGTAAAGGTAGAAATCGCTGGAAGTTGTTAGCAGCGCAATCCGCATGTCCGTCGCGACGCTATCGATTACAGCTCTAACATCGGTTTCTGAAGACGTGTCGCATGTGCGTAGTTCGAGGCCCACAATGCGACTTAGAAAGGCATAACGTTCGGGTGAGGCTGTAACAAAGACTGGAACGAGCCCAAGTGCTTGCGCGCGCAGAATGAAGTCGGCACCCGAGCCTGTGGTGTTGGATTCGATGAAGATCGCAGCTGAGTTGGTCAATTCTGTATGCTTCAGTTGGGGGGAAGATTAATCACCCACTACATCGGTCAGCGAGCGACGGCTCCAGTTGAATCGGCACCAGCCGCTATCAGCATGAAGCGGGTGACGGACAAGAACAGGCCCGGTGGCGGCGAGCGCGGCCTGATAACCATTGGCGCGCATCCACGTGGGATGGTAAACGTTGTGCTCGTAGCGACTGCTGTCGTCGGGAAAGACCGCGAGCACCTTACTTTTGGTGAAGCGCTGGGCGTACCATTTAGCGACGAGATAGGCCGCTCCGCTCGTAGGCCCGCGCTTTAAGGAAGTCTCGCGGTGAAGTCGGTGCGCAGCCTGGTATGCCTCGTTTGCGCCGAGCCAATGGATTTCATCGAAGGCCTCGTGAAGCAAGTTGCCTGGGAGAATGCTGTTGCCGAGCCCCCGCAAATCACGTCGGCTCGCCGGTTGGCCGAACAAGACACTCCCAAAGGTGTCGATCCCGATGAGTTTCATTTCGGGAAAGAATGCTCGGCAATAGTGCGCAAGGCCACAGGAGGAACCTCCGGAGCCCACAGTTGCGACTAGGACGTCGATCTTGCCGAAATGCCGGATCGCTTCCTCGGCCGGGCGCGCATACGAAAAACGATTGCCGAGGTTGTCGTACTGTCGTGACCAGGTAGCTCCCGTCCGATCCATAAAGTCGAGGAGCGCCTTTTTACGGAGCTGCTGGACGTTTGCGTCGGACGCTGTCGCCTCGACGAGGTGAACTTCAGCGCCCAACTCCTCGATGGTGCGTTTAAGGGGAGGCTCGATGGCGCGGTCGCCGAAGATGTGTA
The DNA here is from genome assembly GCF_023073535.1 of Bradyrhizobium sp. 179. Lineage (NCBI taxonomy): Bacteria > Pseudomonadati > Pseudomonadota > Alphaproteobacteria > Hyphomicrobiales > Nitrobacteraceae > Bradyrhizobium > Bradyrhizobium sp. 179. The sequence goes on from NZ_JADPJR010000038.1 coordinate 10,736, forward strand.
GCTTGAGCGAGAACTGCATGCAAACGATGGCGAGACCGAGAGCCATCGTTCCGCTCGACGTTTCGACAATCGTCGTGTCGGGGCCGATTGCGCCATCGCGAAGGCCTGATTCGATGATGTTGAAGGCAGGAAATACCTTCATGACTCTGAAATCGATCGCGGCCAGGTTTTCGGGCCGCAGTGGAACGATTTTGAGAGGCGCATGGGCGTCGATGGTGTCGAAGAGCGAGGGCGCCATCATCCATCCTCAATACGGGGTCGAAAATGTGCAGCGGATATCGAAGCCAAGGCGGCCGATCGCGGCTTTAGCCTCATCCATTCGACTGCGAAAGTCGGCTAAATGCGGGTCGAAGATCAAGCCGGCGACCGTGCCGCTATGCGCGACGACAATACCAGCGGATCCGGTGTCTTCCTTGATGCGGAGGAGTTGGTCAAATTTCGGCTTCTTGAGCGGATTCTGCAGCGCGGTCTCGCTCTGTATCGCGGAGAAAGTCGCCACCCGGCCGGCGAGTGTGACGCTCTGCTCTGCAATTGCACGCTCCAGGACGGCCAATGCGCACCCGAAGGCGGCGATCTGATCACGTGAGTAGCGCGCTCGCGGCAGGCGGTCAGTTCCAATCCCTCCATTGGCCGCGCCTGTGTCAAATCCCAAAATGTACATTTGCGGGAGAGGACCGTTGAACAGCTGGACAACTTCGCCCATTCGTTGAGCGAAAAGAATGGTGCTGCTTGTGCAATCGAACATCAGGGAGTCGCATGCATGCTCGGCCGCCACCGCAAGCTTCGCTTGGAGATGGGGCGCCATAAGCACCGGCGATCCTCGATAGGCTGCGACGCATTTAGCGATCGCACGGATAGAGGCCACCACGCCGCTCGTGGACGAGCCCATGCCGGCGCCTTCCGGAACAAACGTCCTGACCTCAAGAGTGGCCGCCATATTGCTCAATCCAAAGGCATTGAGGGCAAGCCGAGCGGCAAGCTCACATTTGTAGAAATGATTGGGGGTCACTTGGATGCCGGTACGACCGACTTGAGGCACAAAGTTCCCCATGCGGCTCGGCTCCAACGTCGCTCGGGCTTCCGACCCATCGGCGTGCGGCATGTGAACTGAAACGAGTCCGCGCACCGTGCGGTGGTGCCCCCCTTTCGCGAGGACGAAAGCTCCCTGGAGCAGCTCGCCGAAATGGGGGTGGCAGGTCGCCACCCCGCATGGCTTCGAGAGCGAGTAAGAGCTAGCAATCCTACCGTTTCCTTGAGCTCTCGTAAGCACCTCCGTCATATTGTTCCTCTCCCGCGGCCACGCGACCGAGCAGCAAGGGACTTGCGTTGAAGATGGCATAGAAGCCGATGAAGGCGGTCTCTCATCCTGCGATGTCCGTATATGAAAAACCCATCGAAGCCAGCCCAGGGCTTGAGCTATCACTATCTATTAGCCGGGTAGATGGAGACCACGCTTCATCACGCTGAGCAAAAATGATACCTTTGAATTCACAATTCTGGGCCATGAGCGTGTCGGGCCTTTTTAGTGGCCGCATGCTTCGCTTAGCAGCATACCGGGCTGACTTACTGAACTAGGAGCACCACATTTAGCGAGGCGTCCAGATGTGCGCACCTACCAACAGAGGGAGTTCGCCCGTTCAAATCACGTCTCCTCAGGGCCATAGCGGCACGTCCGGTGAGCACCGGTGTTGCCTGGCTCTCAGGTGCCGGTATTCAACTTTGAGAAGTGCATGGTTGGATCGAAGCCCGTGGCCTGGCCCCCAAGTGTTATCCTGTTCTGAGTTCGCCCCGGTCGTTGGATTTGCCTGGTTGGGCGGTGGAAGTGACGGCAGTTGGCGCGGAGCCTTCGACATAGCGCAGTGCCGGATCCCGGCGCGGATGACAGTAAGCGAACTCCGACGGGATTTTCCATCCGAGCTGCGAGTCTGGTCGTGGGTTGTTGTAATCGGCCCGCCAGCATTCAAGCGTGACGCGGACCGGGGCCAGCGACGTGAACAGCGTTTCCTTCAACAATTCATCCTGCAACCGGCCGTCGAAACTCTCGATGAAGGCGTGCTGCATGGCTTCCGCGGCGCGATGTAGTGCGATGCGATGCGGATCTGGTCGGCTCAAGTCAGGATGGCATTACTTGTGAACTCGTTACCGTTGTCGCTAACCACCATTCGGGTTTGCTCGGCTCTATCACCAGCCCGTCCAATTCCCGGCCACCCGGCTCCCCGAGAGCGAGGTGTCGGCCACAAGCGCCAGGCACGCGAGGTGCAATCATCGACCCCTGTCAGAATGCGGAAGCAGCGGCCGTCGGTGAGCTGATCCGAGACCAAGTCGAGCGACTATCGGTCGTTCGGCCCTGTCGGCACTGACATGGGCGTTCGGGTCCGATCGCCCGCTTGCGGCCGCCACGGCGACGAACCGCGAGCCTCTCATCCCGGTAGAGCCGTTTCTTGTGGTTGATCAGATAGCCCTCCCGCTCGAGCAGAACATGCAGGCGCCGATAGCCGAAGCGACGGCGCTCTTGGGCGATCGCCCTCATGCGTTGGCCCAGGGCGGCATCATCTGCCCGGAAGGTCTGGTATTTGATGGTCATGCGGCATCAGCCGATTGGCTTTACACGCCCGCCGTTCGGGTGCCGTCTTAGCTCGCGGAACCACCTACCAGGACCGGTAGTTTGCGGATATTTCGGACCAGCCCAATTTAAGTTGCAGCTGCGGTTTGCAACCAACCGCGAGGGCTGAGAATTCGATCGCTCTCGGCAAAAAGAGTAACATTGAGGCACGATGATTGCGTACCTATCTGACCGCCGCCGTGGGGCTCCTGTGTTCCGGCGCAGCGATGGGGGCTTGTGGTGAAAGGACACTATGAGGCGGGAGTAGCGCTCGGACTCTGGGCGATCGTCGGTGATGATGCGAACGGCCAAATTACCCGCCGCACCAAGGATCGAACGGTGGCCACAAAATCCATCGGTAAAGCTCTCGATGCGTTCTCTGACCTCATGTGCAACCTGGAATCTGGCTGAAGATCACGGCTCAATCCCGCAAGCATACACGTTTGTGGGATCCTGCCTGCCTCGATGAGAGTGGTAATCGCAGTTCTCTTGAGACATTGATCGGCAGCGCTCGTGGAGGAACATTTGCTGCCCCACACTCCAGTCGCGGCGCTGCTTTCCGGAGGGCTCGCCTCCGTGTCTTGGCTTTCGAGCTTTCAAGGCACTCGTCGCAAAACCCGACATGCTCTACGTCCTTAAGCGCCTTACCGCATTACCTGGTCATCCGATTGGCATGCACAAGGAAGCCGCGATGTATTTGCTTGCAGGCGGTCGGACACTCTCACAAGGTCCTCCCTGCCGGCGAGTGCCGACGAGATATTCCTTGGATATAGCCGGATCTTCAGGCTTTTCTTCGACCTTCGGCGACAGGCGCTGCTGGCCGCTTTGCCAGATGTCATTGGCGGCCGCGCGCGACGTCATCTCGGCCGTCCCAAGTTCAAAGCGAGCGAATTCGAGTTATTTCTTGCCCCGTACACTTACTTTCCTCAAGCCGAGAAGTTGGTGCTGGCGACGTCAGCATGGAGAAAGGAAATTGTTGATGATGCAGGCCTGATCGATTGGATGAACAATGCCTACCATTCAGGCGGCACCACTCCGGTCGAGCGCATAAGAGCATTCTTTGTACGGCATCATCTACCGGTGCTGCTCGAAATGGTCGACGACACCACAATGGCAGCGAGCGTGAGTCTCGCGTTCCCTTCGCAGACCACCGAGTCGTTGCGCTGGCGCTGCGCATGTCGTTCTCAGAACATCTCCGTTGGAAACATGCCTTCGCCCCTCTTCAGGCGGTCTGCGCTCCGATTGGAATATTTAGCGAAGCGCTCGACGTCTCCAAGGCCGCTCTGCGCAGTCTCTACCGAGATCGTCTGCCCTCAAGCGTGGTCAGGAGAAAAAAGCTTGGGTTTCCGCTGCCTCTAGAAAGTGGGCGACAGACCAAAGCTCGGAGCCGTTTCGGGGCTTAATCTTCAAAGACTCTCCGGCGATCGCTGATTATCTCGATGCTGACGCTCTCCGGCGATGGTATGCGCGTCGCTCTCAAATGGTGAACGATACACTCGAAAAACAACTCTGGCCGATCTGCAATCTGGAGGTCTTCCTTCGTCGCGTTGTGGGGCCTGGTGCGGGAATGTCGCACCGCATAGGGGTAAGACGAGCCGGGTCGGTGTGGACAACGGGAGAATGCCAGCCGCGCGCGCCGGGCGAGAAAACTCGTTTTGACGGACGTGCGCAAGGGACTGGCCTCATGATGGTTGGCTATGCTGCTGTCGAACTCGGTGTATACCGGCGCCGTCGACCGCAGCCTGCTCGATGGCACCATTCGAAACCGACACGGATCGTGGCTATATGTCGGGGCGTTTACCGGCTACCAACTGCCTCAGCGTTTGGGACCGGAAACGCTGGGCCCGTCAGGCCAAGGTTGAGGCTAGCGTAAATCCTGGAAAGCGGAAGCGACATTCGCCATTTTTGAAAGGTCCGGAAGAATGACCGCCTTTTCCCGGCTGGGACCGAACTCGGTCATGCTGGCAAAGCTCGCGTGATCGGTACGCGTGGCAGCATTCTCCTCGTCGGGATCTTTGAGAGGATCATTGCAAAATGCGTGATCGGGGTCGGCCCCGGTCATCACCACTCAGCGAGTCGCTTCGGCCAGATCTCGCTCCTGGAGAATCTGCATAACCTCCATCTCGCCGCCTTGCCGAAGCGCGAGACTTAAGAAGAAGGCCATCATGGCTCACGACAACAAGGGCTGCGAAGCCGCGGCCTTTGAGAGCCAAGGCCAGACCAACTGGTCCGCTGCCGCCGTGAATGGTCGTCGCCTCTCGCCAGATCTCGAGCTCAGCTGTTTGATTCGCCTAATAGCGCTCGTCCAGCGCGAACATGATCATCAGGGAAGATGGTCCACAAGTGAACTTCCTCTCTTGCCGATACAGAGGGATGTTCCTGATCATCTGAGTTGTTGAGTGTTCGACGTCCGGACGCGACATGACGTCTCCTCAGCTGGATGTGAAAGAAGCTGGGTCCCGTCCGGGGCAGGGACTCGCTGATTGTAATGAGGGGGATCGCTGTCCGCGATGACGAACCCTGGTGCGAGAGCGATCCACAAGGGGCATCAAATAATCTGTGCCGAATCCCACCATATTGCCCAAGCTGGACATGCGCGGTTGTATCCCCCGGCCCCAGAAAGCTCGGGGTGCTTTCCAGGAGAACCGTCTCGGTGAGCCCAAGGGTCATGCCGACCACGATGGTCGGTGCACAGGCAGGCAGAATATGCCTTGCGTAGATATGAACCCGCGAAGCGTTATAGGTCCGGCGTTACATGGCGCCGATTGCGGGTCGTCAAAGCAAGGCCTCTCGCGATGCGGGCGTGGCGTTCTCAACCGTGCAAGCCCACAAGACAGACAAAGGTGCCAGCGAATTGCGAAATCGTTGTGACAAGAAGTGCGGTCATCAAGAACGGCACAGCAGTTTGCACATCGACGAAATGCCATGACTCCCTCGTCGATCAGTCCGCCACGCTCGGCAGCGAGGAGGCCGAACGAAACGCCCAGCAGGGTACTGATGAAGATCCCGCCCACCGCAACGAGCATGCTGATCTGGATCGAATATATCAAGCGAGCCAGGTCGTCCCGACCGAGCTCGTCAATGCCCAACAAATGGTCCAGCCTGCCGCCGAAGAATGTTGGCGGCGAAAGCCGTGCATCCAAGGAGATCTGTGCTCGATGACAAGCGGAGATCACCTGAGCCAGTGCGGCAATCAACACACTCTCACCAATCCATATCGCCGCACCATAGAGTCCCATTTGAGGCTGCTTGCGAGGGCAGCGTCGAGCTTCGAAGACAAGTCCATTCATACGCCCAGGAGATGCTCATCTATGTCTCTGAGGATTTCGAGCGCGGATCGAGCTGGGTGTAACCGACGGCCAGGTTGGTGATGATCATCCCAGTGCCGGCAAGCAAGACAATTGCCTGCATCACCGGAACATCCCTGTTTGCGACTGAAGTGACGAAGAGGTTTCGTATACCCGGCCTTGAGAAGACTGTCTCGACCACGGTAAGGCGGTTACCGCTCCGTCGATGAAGAAGCCAAGAATTGTCAGGATCGGAGCCCCGCATTGGGCAATACATGGTGGATCAAATATCCGCCAGAACGGAATGCCTGGCGCAAATGCAGCCGCCACATGCCGGCTGTCCAGCGATCCGCGAACGGCGACACGGGTGTAGCGGGCAAGCACGGCGGAGTTTGCGGGCGCCATGGTGACTGCCGGCAGAACCAAGCTGCGCCAGCTCTCCGCACCACGGCGGGGCAACCAATTGAGGTGAATTAAGAACACAAGCATCAGCGCGATCGCCAGGCAGAAGCTGGGAAAGCACAGTCCTACGCCGGATCCGATCGTGCACACACGGCCCATGAAGCTCGACGGAAAGACGCGGCAGCTATTCCTTCCGCAACGCCCGTGACCCTATATTGCGTCCTTGTTCGGGCACTAGGGTCTGTACCTAAATAGCGCCACGTGATTCTCTTGCCTCGGTGTTCTTGATTCGGGGGCGAGAGAATGCGTGCGGGTTTGTTTTGGCTGAATGACAAGCAATGGGCCCGTATCGAACCTCATCTGCCGACGGGGCTGACGGGGCCGGATCGGGACGACGACCGGCGCATCATCAGCGGCATCGTTCACATGCTGCAATCGGGTGCGCGATGGCGTGATTGTCCGCGCGAATACGGTCCTTACACGACGATCTACAATCGCTTCAATCGCTGGGCTAAGCGCGAACGATGGTGCGCAATCTTTGAAGCACTGGCTAAGCCTGGCAAAGATGCCGTCGTGCTGTCGCTCGACTCGACTTCGATCAAAGCTCATCGGTGTGCCTCCGGCGGAAAAGGGGGGAGCACAATCAGGCAATCGGCCGCTCGCGGGGAGGCCGTACGACAAAGATCCATGCGCTGAGCGATCCGCTCTGCCGACCGGTTGTCCTGCATCTGACCCCAGGTCAGGATGCCGACATCGCTGCTGCGCCCGATGTTCTGGCGCTCGCACCACCCATGAGCGGGCTTCTCGCAGACAAAGGGTACGACGGTGACAACCTTCGCGCCGAAATCGCTAGACACGCCGCCAAGCCCGTCATTCCCAATAAATCCAACCGTGTCGTCATCCATCGCTTCAACAAACGCGTCTACAAAGGCCGCAATGTCATCGAACGCTGCTTTGCCGGCTCAAGGACTTCCGGCGCATCGCCACACGATATGACAAGCTCGCCCGGAATTTCTTGGCCGCTGTTCATCTCGCCGCTCTCGTCGCATATTGGCTCAATTGAGTCTGGATAGCACTACTTTGGCAGATTGTCGGATTCCTCTGAATTTTTAGGATTCCCGAATCGATTTTTCAATGATTCATGGGTGGTCGGCTCTTGGAGGGCTGACCATGGCGGAATGGGAAGACGAACTCGAAGGCTGGCTGAAGCCGTTCTTGCAGCGGTTGGGTCATAAGACCCGGCAGCGGATGTGTCCCCTTCGGCGATCGCAAGAGCGTTCAGCCGATGGCAGAACGCCTCGCAACCGGCAACTACGATCAGCTGCACCATTTCATCGCCGATGGTGTCTGGGACGAGTCA
>NZ_JADPJR010000143.1:0-18014 GCF_023073535.1 Bradyrhizobium sp. 179
CAAAGCAGGCAGCGCAACAGACCAATCTGTAGGGGGTCAATTTTGGACGCCGATCCCCCTGCTTAGGGGGTCAATATTGCAGGCCGAATGACAAGCAGGGCTTGCGGCCGGCGCGGCCGGCCTTGCCGGCGGCGCGATTGCGGGCGCGGCACGTGGGGGCGGCGCGATCGCAACTAGCGCGACGAGCATGTTGCGGGCAGGGAGCTCGACGAGTGCGGAGTGAGGCAGGTTCGGCAAGTCCCTTGCGCTCGGTCGTGGCTGGCCTTGGTGGAACGTCGAGCGATGCCGGGAGGGGAGAAGGGGACTCTTCCACTGCGGCTTCCGACAATGCTCCCGAATGGGTTCGGCGGATGAAGCGGCGCAGACGATCAGTCATGGGACATCGGCGGCAACACAAGCAATCCGTTCGGGAGATCACGGTGGAGGCGGCGGATCTGTCGACCTCTCACAAGAGGATCGCTGACAGCTTCTTTCCCTCCAGTTCCATTCCCTGCCATCCTTGAGGTCAAGCAATGTTCAAACGATCGGCTGTTCACTATGGCCGCATGCCGCAAGCCGTCACTCCGTATCAACGGGACGCCCAGGTCTGGGACGACCGCATTGGATCTGCGCGTGTCCAGGCCAAGAATTGGCGCCTGATGGCGTTTGGCTGCCTTTTCCTCTCCGCAGGCTTTGCCGGAGCTCTGGTCTGGCAATCGGCCCACGGCACGATTACGCCCTGGGTGGTCGAGGTCGATCAGCTGGGCGAAGCGAAGACCGTTGCTCCGGCAAATGCCAGCTACCAACCCACCGACCCGCAGATCGCGTTTCACCTGGCGCGCTTCATCGAACATGTGCGTGGCCTGCCAATGGACGCCATCGTCCTCCGAGAAAACTGGCTCCATGCCTACGACTTCACGACAGATCGCGGCGCAGTCGCGCTCAATGACTATGCCCGCAACAACGACCCATTCGCAAAATTGGGTAAAACGCAAATTGCAGTTGAGGTATCGAGCGTCATCCGGGCCTCCCCTGAGAGCTTTCGCCTCGCCTGGATCGAGCGCCGCTACGACAGCGGCCAGCTTGCCGCGACTGAGCGCTGGAGCGCGATCGTCACGATCATCGTGGACATGCCGCGCGATCTGGATCGCTTACGGAAAAATCCGCTTGGCATCTACGTGTACGCCATCAACTGGTCGAAGGAGCTGGGTTAACAATGGGGTCAACTCTCGTTTTTCCTTCAAAGAGCATCCACCCGAGTGTACTCCTGGCTCTTCTGATCGGCGTGTCCGGGCTCCCTGGTTGCACCACGTTCAAACCGCCACAAATCAGTTATGACAACGAGATTCCGCCGGCGCCAGACTTGCCGGCCCTTGCCGATGATCGTTCGCGGCCGCTGCATGTGCCACCTAGCTGGAAGCCCGCGCGCGGCGGCAAGAGCGTGGAGGCCAAGGAGCCTGTCGAGCGCATTGAAACCGCAAATGACGCCGCACGCGTGCAGCCTCGCAAAGCCGGCTACTACAATGCAGTGCAGGTGTTTTCCTATAGCCCAGGGGCGCTCTACCAGATCTATGCCGCGCCCGGGCAAATTACGGACATTGCGCTTGAGCCCGGTGAGCAGCTGATCGGCTCGGGACCGGTTGCGGCCGGTGATACGGTGCGGTGGGTGGTCGGCGACACCGAAAGCGGCAACGGCGACACGCGCCGTGTCCACATCATGGTCAAGCCGACACGGCCCTTGATCGAGACCAATCTCGTCATCAACACCGACCGGCGCACTTACCTGGTGGAACTTCGCTCCCGCGAAAAGCCCTACATGCCCTCGGTTGCCTGGTTCTATCCGGAGGATCGGACCGCCCGTGCTACGGCTCTGCCACCGATGCCCTTCATCCCCGATCCGGCAGCGCGCCGCTACCGCTACGTCATCGAGGGCGACAGTCCGCCCTGGCGTCCAATCAACGCCTACGACGATGGCCGCAAGGTCTATGTCGAGTTCTCGCCGGGGATCGGCCAAGGCGAAATGCCGCCGCTGTTCGTGATCGGGCCTGACGGCAAGCCCGAGCTCGTGAACTACCGTGCCTACGGCAACATCCTGATCATCGACCGGCTGTTCGCTGCCGCCGAACTGAGACTGGGCGAGGAGCACCAGCAGAAGGTCAGGATCGTGCGAACGGACGGGAGGTCAATGTGACCGATACGGACCAGGCGAATGACACGCCGAGCGATGCGTCTAAGCCGCCGGAAGAGATCACCGAAACCCTGCGGCTTCGGTCAGATCGGCCGCAGGTGGTGCGCGTGTCGCTCAAGGTGCTTGCCGATGGTAGCGCCATTGTGCTCGTGCTCATCTCGGGCGCGGTGTTCTGGGCTTTGCAGAAGAAGCAATCGCGCAGTCCCGCCGCTGAGGAGCTTTACGCGACCGATCACCACAATGTCGCTGATCAGCTTGCAACCCTGCCGAAAGATTACACTGAGATCCCGAAAGGCGTGCCGCGTCTCGGGCCACCTTTGCCAGGTGATCTCGGCCGGCCGATCGTCGCCGCCCAAGGGTCGTCGACCTCAAGTCCGCTCGGAGTTGATGCCGAACAGCAGCGCGTTAATCAAGAGAGCGAGGCGCCACGCATCAGCAAAGTGTTCGCTGGCACCAGTGTCCGGCCCTCTGCCGCTGTGACGCCGGCGAATGAAACGCCGCCGAATGCCGCGACATCTGCTGACGAAGCTCTCGCCCAGAATGGACAGGACCGAAAACTTGCGTTCGTCAGCGCAACTGTTGGTCGCCGGACGACCAGTCCGGATCGCATGGCAAGGCCGGCTTCGCCCTTTGTGGTTCAGGCGGGTACGGTTATCCCGGCCGCCCTCATCACGGGAATCCGCTCTGACCTGCCTGGCCAGATCACGGCGCAAGTCACGGAAGCGGTGTACGATTCTCCTACCGGACGAGCACGCCTTATTCCCCAGGGAGCAAGGCTGATCGGGATCTACGACAGCCAGGTCGCATTCGGCCAGTCGCGGGTGCTCCTGGTCTGGACACGCCTCATCATGCCGAATGGGAGGTCAATGGTGCTGGAGCGGCAGCCGGGCGCGGATGCGGCAGGTTACTCCGGACTTGAGGATCAGGTCGACAATCACTGGAAGGAGCTGTTGGGGGCCGCTGCTCTTTCGTCTCCGCTTTCCATCGGCACCGAGGTGAATTCCGGAGCCGGCACGGGTAACGCTAACAGCGACCTCATTGCTGCGCTCCGCCGCGGGGCAGGGGATTCGGTCAATCAGACGGGCCAGCAGGTGGTCCGTCGCAATCTCAATATCCAGCCGACATTGACGATCCGTCCGGGATTTCCTGTGCGGGTCATCGTCAATCGCGATCTGGTCCTCGAGCCGTACAGGGGATGACAATGGCCAAGCTTAAGCTCGGTACAATCGAAGACGATAAACCGGTCAAAGTAACGCACGAACTACCTGCGAGCATCCACCGGGATCTCTGGCGTATGCCGATATCCTCGCACAGGAGACCGGTCAGCCGATTGGAGATCCCGCTAAGCTTATCGCGCCCATGCTCGCCCGCTTCATGGCAGCGGACCGGAGTTTCCGGAAAGCTCGACGAGCGCGTCAACGTCCGACCGGTGGCGGGGAATAGTGCCGAGAGAGCAGCTTCAGGAATTCCTGCAGGGCCGGGTTTTCATTGTCCCCGCGCCAATAGGCGAAAAAGTCGAAACGGCTCGGACCCGCATCATCGCGCAGCTCTCGGTAGGTAAGGCCCGAAAAATTTGCTCCCCTATCGGAGTCGAGGACCAGACTTCTTCCCGTGTGCATGCTGATGAGACTCTTGATGATGCCGCGACTAACCTCGTGACGCTCGATATTGGGCCGATCTTCAGACGAGAGTAGCTTGGAAATCAGAAGATCCTCGAGCTCCTTTCCTGGATCGTATTTGCTGAGCAACACCGTTTCGCGGCGCAGGTCGGTCCAGCACACGGTCTCGCTGCGGGCGAGAGGATGATCAGGAGGCAAGGCTACCAGAACACGCTCGCTCCAAAGCGGCATTTGCTCCGTGTCCAGCAAGGGGAGGGTCCCTGTCACGACCAGGATATCGAGCGTTCCGTTTCGAAGTGCCGCTGCCAAGCGCGTCCGTGATCGTTCGACCGTCGCAAGCTCGATCTGCGGGAATTGCCGCTTGAAATCGAGTAGGGAGGCTTGCAGGTCGCCTGCCGAGAGCGAGGTGCAGAAGCCGACGGCCAAACGGCCCGCTTCGCTGTAGTGAACGGATCTCGCTGTAGCGATGAGCGCGTCGAATTCCTCCAGTATAACCCTTGCCAGCCGCAGCACGTTGCGGCCGGCCTGCGCCGGCCGCACGCCTCCGCTATAACGATCGAAGATAGCGATGCCCAAGTGGTGTTCGATCTCGTCGATTCTTCGGCTGAGGCTCGATTGTTGCAACCTCAGCAACTCCGCGGCTCCCCGGAAGCTGCCACAATCGGCCGCGGCAACCGCCGATCTCAGGTGTTTCAGTTCGATTGCCTTGCTGGCTTGGAGGGAGTGTCTTGATCGACGTGGTTTGTGCATCGTAAGCCTTAAATAGATAGGCTTTTCGCGCCAATTTGCAGCGATTCCTCGATTGTACTTACTTCCAGATCCTAGGCGGCCGCCCGGATGACTGGAGCCCAGAGCACCGGCCCTGAGATGTGCCCTGCTTTGCGGATGCGATTCAACGCATCCGGCGAGACCTCCAGGTACCCGGCAACAGCCGTGGTGTTTCCCAAAGAACGGGCCTTCCCGATCGGACGGAGAGGCCAGCCCGCGCGCCGGAGAATGCGCTCCATCCGGGCGTCGGTGACAGTGACGATTTCGGTCAGGCGAATGGAAAGGCCAAACTCGACCATGCCCGCAAAAAGCTCGTACGTGGCGGCAGCAAGTCCGCCACTCGCCTTTGACGCATCTGGACAAAGATCGAGCGCAAACCGGCTGCTCTCCCAGATCTGGCCGTCTTTTGGCGCCGCGACCCCCTCTAGGAGAGCTGGAAAAATGTCCCTGAGCATGTTTGGACCGGTTGACGGCAACAGTCGAACGCAACCTTGAATCCGCCCATCGCTCGAGCGATACAGTAGATGCACCGGCCGGAGGACGTCAAACTCGTCTAGCTCTATGTCACCGCTAATCTGGACGTCCCAATTCAGGCGCTCCTTGAAAAGGCGATAGCGCAACCGATGCATCTCGGCGAGCTCATTGATGAATTCACCATAGTGGTCTGGCGTGACGAGCAGCATCATTTGCTGTCCCCCTGCTTTTGGTAGACAGATCAAAGCAGGCAGCTGAAGCAAACGCATCCTGTGCAGATGCACAGGCTGCTAACGGCCAGGCAGCCAACTATTTTAGAGATTTTGCCTCAGCTAGGCGCGCGACTGCTTGACAAATCGTGCGAGCACCGAGCTTCGCTCGAGCATTATCCAGATGAAACGCGGCCGTTCGTCGAGAGATTCCTAGGATCCTTCCGATCTCCCAGGCAGACTTGCCGCGAGAGGACCATTCCAGACATTCAAGCTCGCGAGGCGACAACTGTGCTCCATCGATTGGGGTTTCATCTCGGAGCTTTCGGCGAACATGCGCATGAAAGAACATCGCCGTTAGCTGCAGGACTCGAGCGTTTGAGGTCACACAGCGATCGAATAGAATATTTCGCCGCTCGCAGGCGAAGGTTAAAGCAGCTTCAGGACGGTGACGATCGTAAATTGGAACGGTAAACCCGAACCGAATTCCGAACTTGGAAGCTTCCTCGAGCAGCTCCTGTTGTGCCGGAGAAATATTGGGTAACGACAGCCCTCGACCCCATTGAAAGGGCTCTGGGTTTTGCAAAGCCCGCACGATCACAGGATCAACCTGCTGATAGTGACTGCGCACGTAGTGTGCGACCCAATTGGCAGGGTAAGTTGAGATCACCAGTGGCTTCTTGCTTGTCCGAGATGGCAATGCGAGGTATGCGAAGCAAGACAGGTCCAGCGCTGTCGCAATCGTGGCCATTGCTTCCGAGAAGGAGGCCGGATCCTCAGCGTGTGATAGACGATCAATGAATCCTTGGAAGGCGCGATCGTGCTCCTCTATGGTTGTCATCGGGTATGCGATAATTGACGCAGCCTTCCCTGAACCGATCCTCCGCGCTTTTGAGCTAGCAGCAAGACGGCACGAGGGCTCGCCAGTTCTCGCCGCAGAAACCTCCGTCATCTAGCGCGGGTGGTCCAGCCATCAGGTCAGTCCTTTCACGCAGCATCGATCAGGATCAGCAAGTTTGAAATGCCGTCAACGTGCGCTGCGGCTTCGGGCCGACCGCACAAAGAGGCGAACCCCCGCGAGCGTATGCTCACAGCTTTGATGTGGCTGTGAGCATGGCTTCGCCGGAGCTACCACCCCGTTACCAGTCAGGCCGCCGATCGCTCACTTCTCGTGCTATCATCCATCGCATCGGCAATCATCTCTGCTGTAAGTGGCGACAACGTCCAGCCGAGATGACCATGGCCCGTATTGTAGAAGATGTTCGGTTTCTTGCCCCTGCCAACCCTTGGCATCATGCTGGGCATCATGGGGCGCAAGCCGGCCCACGGCACCACCTGGGCAGTGGAGATAGCAGGGAATAATCGCTCCACCCACTGCACCAGAGGCCTAATTCGGTCGGCGCGAATGTCGCGATTCTCGCCGTTGAATTCTGCCGTCCCAGCCACACGGAAGCGATTCTCTCCCAGTCGACTGGTTACAATCTTGGTTGCCTCGTCGAGGAGGCTCACACGTGGCGCGGCCTTTTGGCTTGCTTCGTCCGCTAGGTCCACGGTGATGGAATATCCCTTGACCGGATAGATGTTAACGCGGTCCCCAAGCATTGAAGCAATCTGGCGGCTGCCAATTCCGGCACAAATCACAGCTCTTTGGCTCTTTAGCTCATTCGTGAGGGGCCCTTCTTGCCACCGCACGAGCACGCCTTCTGAATCGGCTCGCACTTCGCATATCTCGGTCCCAAAAACGAACCGCACCCCTTTTCGTTCACAAGCCGCAGCGAGTCCGCGGGTGAACTTGTGAATGTCGCCAGTTGAGTCCGATGGAGTGAAGAATCCTCCATAATGCTGACCTTGCAGCGCGGGTTCTATCTCGCGCATCTCCGACGGGGTCACCGGACGGCGATCCAATCCACCCTCGACCAGCAGCTCATTCACTCGCGAAGCCGCATCGAAGTCACTCTTGTTGGAATAAATGTGCAAGATGCCTCGCCGCTCCAGGTCGAAAGCGATGCCTTCCTGATTGGCAATGTCGAACAGATGCCGGCGAGCGGCGATCGCGAGTCTAGTCGTCTCGATCGTGTTGCGACGATAGTGGCGAATCTGGCCGATGAACTCCGCCAACCAAGTATATTTGTGAATACTTGGACTAGGGTTCAGCAACAATGGTGCGTCACTGCGCAGCATCCATCTGAGACCTTTGACGATGGTCCCCAGGTTATTCCAGACCTCGGCATTGCTCGCCGACAATTGACCTCCATTGGCAAACGAGGTCTCCATCGCAGGATAACGCTGACGGTCAAAGACCGTGACCGAGTGGCCGCGGACGGCCAGCGCATAAGCGGTTGTAACGCCGGTGATACCGGATCCGATGATAGTGATCGTGCTCATCATGTGCTCCAAGACAAACGGGAATGAACGGCGAAACGGCTTTCACCATTGCGTCGCCCCAAATCTGTCCGTGCACCTGAGAGCTTGCCCGCTATCCTGAGAAGCGGTCCCCTTCGGTGGGTACCAATCGGCACCTCTCTCCAGATTGTCCTTTTGCGTGCGGTCCTGGGCCTGAGAGTTTCCTTGGGGAGTTGCTCCGTCGGCGGCGATGGGCCTGCCGGCTCACCGCACTCTCCCGCACACCGTCATCAGACATGACAATCCTCTCAAGCGTGCTGCGACATGTCAAGTCGCCAGGTATCCTCAACTTCAACAAAGCTGAAGCACGCGATGGTGAACGTCATCGTGTCGGAAACGAAGATGCGCGATTAACACCGAAGAAATTAGCGGAGCGTTTTTATGTCCAGCATGCTCGCGACCGCGGCTGCGCTTGAATCCTGCGCGACAACAAAGAAATCAATGGATTCCTGCGCTATTTGTCGATGTGCGGTGCAGTTTGCACTGGGAAGTCCCTGTTAGAAAGCTCAGAAGGAGAGTCCAGATGAAGGTCGGCGTTCCCAAGGAAATAAAAGCGCACGAATACCGCGTCGGTCTTACGCCCGCCGCCGTACGCGAGTATGTGGCGGCGAGCCATAGCGTAGTCGTTGAGTCCAATGCTGGAGCTGGGATTGGCGCTGCAGACGACGATTATCGCAAGGCTGGCGCAACAATCCTGGACTCCGCTCGAGAGGTATTTGCATCGAGCGAGATGATCATAAAGGTCAAGGAGCCCCAGCCTTCCGAGTGGGCTCAGCTGCGAGACAACCAGATTCTCTTCACTTATCTGCATCTGGCAGCAGACCCAGAGCAGGCTAAGGGCCTTATGAAGTCTGGCTGCACCGCAATTGCTTACGAGACCGTGACTGACGCGCACGGCAGTCTTCCGCTGCTTGCGCCTATGAGCGAGGTCGCGGGCAGGCTCGCGATCGAGGCGGCCGGGGCAGCCCTGAAGCGCCATGCGGGCGGGCGAGGGCTCTTGATCGGAGGCGTTCCAGGTGTTCAGCCGGCCCGTGTCGTCGTGATCGGAGGCGGCGTTGTCGGCACGCATGCGGGACGCATGGCGGCGGGCTTGGGTGCCGAGGTCACAATTCTCGACCGCTCGATACGGCGGCTTCGCGAATTGGATGAGTTATTCGAAGGACGCGTTCGCACCAGGTTTTCAACAATAGCTGCTGTTGAGGACGAAGTGTTCGCGGCGGACGTGGTCATCGGGGCGGTGCTCGTTCCTGGCGCGAGCGCCCCCAAGCTTGTCAGCCGAGGCATGTTGAGGTCGATGCGCAAAGGCTCTGTGGTGGTCGATGTGGCAATCGATCAGGGCGGATGCTTCGAGACCTCGCGTCCGACGACGTATGCTGATCCAACTTACGAAGTAGACGGCGTCATTCACTATTGTGTTTCCAACATGCCTGGAGCTGTTCCGCTCACCTCAAGCCAAGCGCTGAATAATGCCACGCTGCCCTTTGGGTTGGCTCTTGCCAACAAGGGATTTGCAGCCGTGCTCGAAAATCCGCATCTGCGCGCAGGCCTGAATGTTTATAGGGGGCGGCTGACTTACAAAGCCGTGGCCGAGAGTCTCGGCCTGCCATTCTCACCGATCGAACAGGCTGCAGCCTGATCCCAGAGGTCCCACATGGGACGTTTCCTCCCTGACTTGGTGGGGCCACTCCTTTGGAGTGGCCCCTTTTTTGAGACTCCAAAGCTCCGCCAATGAAGCCTGCGTCCCTCGGCATTGGTGAGATCAACTCGTGTGGTGCGACGGACGAATGGACAAATAGTGGTCGGCATTCGTGAGCTGCCCGGATTGACTGCTCGAGAACTCACGTTTCGTGGTGCCATCAGGTTGCTGGCTCCCGCCGCGTGTCCAGTCACCGAGAAGCAGCGCGATCGGGCGTTTACGGCACACCGATCCAAACGGATGCGCTAGCATGCGTCGGAGGCGCGCCGGCTCAGGGCGATGTGGAACGCCTCGACCTGCCGATCGACCGCGCGCTCCGACTTCGTGGAGCGATTGCGCTGCACAGAATCGATGGACTGTCCTCATTCAAACAGCTGCTTCCTGCCGGTGCAGATTTCCTGCTGAAGCTGTCAATGTCGCGAACTTTGATAGTCGGCCGGTCATCTCAACGACGGGCGCTAACCAGCGCCATTTGGAGCCAATCGTCGCGATGCAGAAAGCCGCCGTATTTGGCGTAAATAGAGAGATATCTTCCGACCTTCCGGGTAAATCGCTGAAAAACTGCAGCCGGGCTTTATAACAATAATAGCGGCCGGGACCTGCAGCGCCAGCTTGGTCATAAGCGCCAACGAGCACGGCTGAAAGAGGGCGAGCGGAATGGCTATATCTCGACGTGACGCACTTAGGCTAGGCCTGACAACCGGAGCGGCGCTATCGATCGCGGGAGGGCTGCGGGCACAGGCGGCGCCAATTGCCGCGCGGACCGCCCGCATGGTGATGGCCGGTGACCTCCGCGTCTTCGATCCGATTTTTACAGCCGCCACCATCACCGCCAACCATGGCTTGGCCATTTATGAAACGCTGTTCTCGCTGGACTCCAAGCTTGTTCCGCAGCCGCAAATGGTGGGGAAGTGGGCCGTTTCTGAAGACAAGAAGACCTATTCGTTCGAGCTCCGTAGTGGTCTAAGCTGGCACGACGGCACCCCGGTCACTGCAGCGGACTGTGTGGCCTCCATTCGTCGTTGGAGTCAGGTAGATTCCGGCGGACGTCTGATCATGGAACGAGCCAGAGATATCTCAAAGATTGATGACAGGTCGTTCACAATTGCGCTCAAGGAGCCGTTGGATCTTTTGATCCATATTCTCGCGAAGGTGTCGGAGCCATGTCTGTTCATCATGCGCGAGCAGGACGCAAATCGTCCTGCAACCGAGCAGGTGACCTCGAATATTGGGTCGGGGCCTTTTAAGTTCAATCATGCCCTTGCCAAGCCGGGCGCAAGCTTCACCTACGATCGCAATGAAAAATATGTACCTCGCAGCGAGCCGCCCGACGGATTCGCCGGCGGGAAGGTTGTTAAGCTCGATCGCGTCATTTGGGACAATATTTCCGATCAGCAGACTGCTTTCGCAGCCTTGCAAGCGAGTGAGATTGACTTCATTCAAACGGCCCCTCTTGATCTTTTGTCGGTGATCGAAAGCGACCCTGGTCTTGTGCTCCAGGTTTTAGACAAGACGGGCAGCGATGTATGCCTGCGCATGAACTTTCTGCAGAAGCCGTTCGACAACGTGAAGGCGCGTCAAGCCGTGCTTCACTTGATTGATCAGGAAGCGTTCGTGCGCGTCAGGTCCCCCGACCCAAAATACGGCCGCCCCATCACTTCGATATTTGGGGCCGGAACGGTCTATTCCAACGACGAAAATACCGGATGGTACAAGAAGGGCGGCGATCCGGAAGAGGCCAAGCAGTTGTTTCAGGCGGCTGAATATGCCGGCGAGAAGGTCGTCATTCTCCAGCCCACGAACATACCATTTCTCGACAATGCCTCGCAGCTTCTGGCGGCCGCACTACGCAAGATCGGGGTCAATGCCGAACTCGCGCCAAGCGATTGGGGCGGGATCGTCACGCGTCGGACCAACAAAGGACCCATTGAGAACGGGGGCTGGAACATCTTCATCACGAGCGATTCCGATTACGTCCAGGGTGATCCTATCGCTGCACCCTTCCTGTCCGCAAATGGCGACAAGGCTTGGTATGGCTGGCCGAAGAGTGACGACTATGAGGCTCTTAGGGCCAAATGGGCAGATATGAAAACACTCGAGGAGCGGAAGGCGCTCGCCCGCAAGATGCAAGGAGTATGGTGGGACTTTGTGGGCGACGTTCGGTTGGGTCAAATTATGTCGCCAACCTTACGCCGTAAGGCGCTCACCGGCCTTATTAGCATGCCGCAGCATATTGCGATGTGGAACATGCAGAAGGCCTGAGCGCAATGGGTGCCTACATCCTTCGCAGAATAATTTCGACCGTCGGCGTCATGGCGATGGTCGGGATGTTCATCTTCCTGCTTCTCAGGCTGTCGCCTGGCGATCCAGCGGCGATCATAGCCGGCGATACAGCCACGCCAGAGATGATAGCCGGCATTCGCGAAAAGCTGGGAGTTAACGACCCGCTGCCAGTTCAGTTCGTGCATTGGGCGCTGGGCATCCTCGGTGGCGACTTTGGAGTCTCAATCTTTACAGGTCGACCGGTTCTCCAACTGATTTCACAGAGGCTCGAGCCTACGATTTCCCTTTCGATACTAGCGATGATCTTTTCGGTCACGGTAGGGGTTGCTTTCGGTATCCTTGCCGCGTCGCGCGTCTGCGGCATTGTCGATCGTGTCCTAACGGCCGTCGCGGCGCTCGGTTTCTCAGTCCCGGTGTTTGTGATTGGCTATTTTTTTATCTACTGGTTTGCCTTCAGTATGCATTGGTTACCGGTCCAAGGATACGAGCCGATTGATCATGGCATCGGGTCCTGGTTTGTGCACCTGATCTTGCCGACCCTGACCCTAGGTCTGGCCTATGTTGCTCTCATCGCTCGGATCACACGGGCAAGCATGCTTGAAGTCCTCGCAGAAGACTATATGCGAACGGCCGCCGCCAAGGGCGCCTCGGCGTTTTCGATGCTTTTCTCGCACGCTCTGAAGAACGCGGGTGTCCCGATCCTCACCGTCATAGGCATAAGTTTCGCATTTTTGATCTCTGGGGTTGTCATCACAGAGACAGTTTTCAACATACCTGGTGTAGGTCGCTTGACAGTCGATGCAATCAACAACCGGGACTATCCCATCATACAAGGCGTGCTGATCCTCTGTTCGGGCGCGTACGTCCTTCTCAATCTCGTGGTCGATCTCGCTTACACTCTGATCGATCCTCGCATCCGGTACTAGCATGACCCCCCTTAGCGCACCAGTTGAAGCCACATTGATGAGCCGGCTGCCAACCGTTGATGTCACTCGTGTCGCGAGGCGACATCCGCTGGTATTTGTGGGCGGCGTTACCTTGGCCCTGTTGATCGTCCTAGCGCTAGCTGCACCGCTATACGCAGGCGATCCACTGACACTCGATCCGTTCAGACGTCTAAAGTCGCCTTCCGCCGATATGTGGTTCGGAACCGACCATTTAGGCCGTGACGTATTTGCGCGAACGGCGTTCGGCGCCCGAGTCTCACTCATGGTGGGATTGACGTCGGCAGCGAGTGCGGTTCTGGTCGGACTACTGGTCGGTATCGTGGCCGGCTACAACCGGGGCTTCGATGGTGTTGTGATGCGAGTCATGGACGGCCTGATGTCCATCCCGACGGTTCTGTTGGCCATTGCCCTCGTCTCTCTGACGCGCGGGGGACCCGGCATTCTCATCGCCGCTATCACGATCCCTCAGATTCCAAGCGTCGCGCGGCTGGTTCGTTCGGTAGTTCTCAGCGTTCGGGTGCGTCCCTATGTGGAGGCAGCGATCTGTGGCGGTGCACGCCTGCCGAAGGTGCTATGGCGCCATATCCTCCCGAGCACAATTCCCCCGCTCATGGTTCAGAGCGCCTATGTCTCTGCGAATGCAATTCTGACAGAGGCCGGGCTGAGTTTCCTGGGTGCGGGAGTGCCACCTGAGATCCCCAGCTGGGGCAACATGATCTCAGGCTCGCGCTTGTATCTCCCAATCGCGCCATGGACGATCTTTGCCCCAGGCATCTGCCTTGCCGTCATGGTCCTTGCCGTCAATTTGCTCGGGGATGGCTTGCGCGACATGTTCGACCCCCGCTCAAAGCGGAGGCGCTGACGTGAACATGGAAACAGCCGCAGGGAATGATGTGCTTTTGGATGTCCGAAAACTAGAGACAGCCTTTTACGGCGAGGAAAGCGTTACCCGTGCCCTTGGTGGCATCAGCTTCCAGGTAAAGAGTGGCGAAACGCTCGGCGTTGTCGGCGAATCTGGCTGCGGCAAGAGTGTCACCGCGCTCTCCATTCTTCGCTTGTTGCCGAAGCTGACGGCCAAGACCGTAGGCGGGGAGATCCGCTTTCTTGGCCGCGATCTTCTCAAACTGTCGGATCGAGAGATGCGGAAGATTCGGGGCGGCCGGATCGCCATGATCTTTCAAGAGCCCATGACAAGTTTGAATCCGGTTCAGACAGTTGGGCGACAGATCGCCGAAGCGATCAGGATCCACACGTTCGCCTCTTGGTCAGACGCGATGGCAAAGTCTATAGAGATGCTCCATCTGGTTCGCATCGGGGATCCCGAGCGACGCGCCAACAACTATCCTCACGAAATGTCTGGGGGCATGCGACAGCGTGCCATGATTGCGATGGCAGTCGCTTGTTCACCGGATCTGCTGATTGCCGACGAGCCAACGACTGCACTCGACGTCACTATGCAGGCTCAGATCTTGCGACTGATTGTCGATCTGAAAAAGCGCATGCGAACAGCCGTCATGTTCATCACGCATGATCTGGGAGTTGTAGCCGAGACGTGCCAACAGGTGATCGTCATGTACGCTGGACGAATCGTGGAGCAAGCCACCGTAACTGACCTGTTCGCGCAGCCCGCGCATCCGTATACCCAAGGCCTCATGCGCTCGGTGCCTGATTCGCGGCACGGACGTCAGCGCCGCCTTCCGGAAATTCCCGGCATTGTACCAAGCCTGCGCGAGCCCATCGTGGGTTGCAGCTTCGCGCCCCGCTGTCCATTCGCAATAAGTATTTGCCGCGAGAAGACGCCCACCATGCATGAGGTCGGACGGGGCCACACCGCGGCTTGTTGGCGCGCCGGGGAGGTGGTGGCCGCATGAGCAAGCCCCTGCTAAAGGTCGAACAACTCACGAAGCATTATCCGCTGGCTACAGGGCGCCTGAAGAAGACCGGACCGGTGGTGCGGGCCGTGGAGGATGTGTCTTTTTCAGTCGCGGCAGGTGAGACGCTCTGCATCGTCGGCGAATCCGGCTGTGGCAAATCCACCATCGCACGGCTCCTAATGCGGATCTTGGAACCGACGGGCGGGCGCGTATTGCTGAACGGGACCGACATTGCGGGTCTCAACGCGCAGGAACTTCGCACGTGGCGCCGTCAAATGCAGATGGTTTTTCAGGATCCTTACGCGTCACTGAATCCTCGTCTCAGCGCCAAACAGATCATCACTGAACCCGTTGAGAACTTTGAGCGTCTCAGCCGAAAGCAACGCCACGCGCTTGCCGCGGACCTGCTCCGAAAGGTCGGAATGTCGCCTGAGGTGATGCACAGGCTTCCGTCCGAGTTTTCGGGTGGGCAGCGGCAGCGGCTCGGCATCGCGCGGGCGCTAGCTTTGCAGCCTTCGCTCATCATCGCCGACGAGGCGGTCTCTGCCCTCGACGTGTCTGTGCAGGCACAGATCTTAAATCTGCTTCTCGATCTCCAGCGGGAAATGGGTATAGCTTTCGTCTTCATCTCACATGACCTTAAGGTCGTGCAGCATATCGGCCACCACGTTGCGGTCATGTATTTGGGGCGGATCGTGGAACTCGCCCCGTGCGAGGCACTCTTCGCCAAGCCGGTTCACCCTTACACCGAGGCGCTGATCGCGGCCGTACCGGTGCCCGATCCCACGCGAGTTCGATTGGAGGCCCCTTTGGATGGCGAGGTGCCGAGCCCGATCGATCCTCCGAAAGGATGCACGTTTCACCCGCGCTGTCCGCTCGCAGTTGAGCGTTGCCGGGTCGACCTGCCGCCTTTGGTTCCTATGGCAGACGGGCGCGTCGTGGCTTGTCACGTGCGCGCGCCAGCCGCGAACATCCACGCCTTTCCTTTTGTGCCAGCCAACTCTTGCTGACTTCCATGGCCTGGCAACAGAGTCCGTACTGAGGCGATTTCGCACAAATGCTCGCCACCATTCTTCTAAAGCAATGCGTTTTCCTTCTGCGATAGAGCATGAAAGCTTCGCGCGGCGTATCTCGGAGGGACGTCATGCCGTCAGACCATCCATGGGAGCGGCACATACCAGCGCCGCGCGCCAACTCCGCCGCGGACCTGTGAACTTCCGATCAGGGTACACCAGAGCTTATTGTCGTGAAAGCGGCTCTCCCAAAGTCACCGCTTCGAGTCCGCGCTGCGCCCACCGACGGGCCAATCATTTAGACCAACGACTGATGCCAATCATCAAAACGCGCACTCGCGAAAGGAGATCAAATGCGAGAAAAGGGTAGTCATTCGATTCAGCATGACAGTGGCTATGACATAGTCGGTTCGATCGAAACGAACGTTGCGGACGGCTTCAAGCTGATAGCAGTTGGCGACCTCCTCGTCACGCGGGCGTTGACCAAAGGTCAACACCAGGGCTTCAGTGATGTCCTCAAGATCCTTCAGGATGGTGATGTCGCATTTGGCAACCTTGAAACAAGTATCTTCGATATCCGATCATTCACTGGCAGTCCGCAGGCAGAGTACGGAGGTGATTATCTCATCAGCTTACCAGAACTCGGTCCCGATTTGACGGCGATGGGATTTAACATGTTAAGTCGCGCCAACAACCATACGCTTGACTGGGGCATCGAAGGCATGCGCGAGACGAGCCGAGTGCTCGATCAAAACGGGATTATCCATGCAGGTGCGGGCGAGAATCTTTCACAGGCGGGCGCCGCTCGCTTTCTGGAAACCGCACGGGGGCGCGTGGCGTTGCTGTCGTTTGCTACAACCTTCACACCGTTGTCTCGTGCGGCCGATCCCGCAGGCGAGGCGCCGGGCAGGCCAGGACTCAACACTCTTCGTTTGGTACCAAGCATTGTGGTGCCGCCGGAGATGCTTGAGAGCCTCAGACGGATACGTGAGGTCTTGCCCGGCTACAAATCTGCTGGTGAGGATCCCAACCGGGTCGTGCTCGCTAAAACGACCTACAAAAAAGGCGACAAGGCGGGCTACAGCTACGAACCCGATCCGCGCGATGCTGACGATATCTTACGGAACGTACGACGGGGCAAGCAGTTTGCCGACTTCTGCTTGGTCACAAATCACGGTCACGAGCCCGGAAATTGGTGCCAAGAACCGCCGGATTACGAGCAAGCGTTTGCGCATAGGCTGATCGATGCAGGCGCAGACGCATACATCGTTCATGGACCGCACCAGCTGCGAGGCATCGAAATCTATAAGGGTCGGCCGATCTTTTACAGCGTGGGGAACTTCACTTTTGACAATCTTCAGACCCCGGTGGGCGCAGACATGTTCGCTGCCTACGGTAAGGACCCTCGCGTCCATACCGATGCCGAGGTCACTGTTGACGAGATGGTAGTTGGATTCCAGACGGCTCCGGGGTTCACAGACCCCATCTTCTACGATAGCGTTATCACCGTCAGTCGATTTGAGCAGAACCAACTTGCTGAATTGCGGCTTTATCCTATCGAACTCGGTCACTCCAAGAGGTTCGCCAACCGGGGCATCCCGCGTCTCGCCTCAACACAGCAAGCAAGAGCCATACTTGAGCGTCTACAGAAGCTTTCCGAGCCATTTGAAACGCAAATCGCTATCGAGAGCGACATTGGAGTGATTAGACTGCGGCCCGGGTAGGCAAAATAACGCTGCTTCGATGACTTCGCCGAGTTCAGCCATGGAAAGAAGTTTCAAAATCGGCTGAGGGGCACTTCAAGCTCTTTTCAATTACCCATAACTTTGACCACTCGGACTGATCCGCTGATCGGCGAAATCTTGAATCGAAAAGAATCACTTGTGATTCCTTTCTGAGCACCTGATTTGCGAGGGGGTGCTCTATGGGGCGACATTAAGGGATCGACCGACGAAAGGCGGTTGGCGGTCCCGGGAAGGTGAATGCTGGATTGATCGAGAGAGTAGTGGATGCGAGTTTAGGCACGCGCGGCTCGGCGACAGATTCCGCAAACTGATCACGCAGATTGGAAGCCGCCATGGGACAAGCATTCCGCTCGTCTGACAGGATTGGGCGAATACAAGGCAGCCTACCGCTTCTTCTCTAATGACCGGGTCAGCGAAGCGGACATTCTGGCCGGCTACTTCTAATCGAACGTGATTGAGCCGCCGCCACTGAAGGTCTCGTTCTTGTGCTGCACGCTACAATCGAGTTCAGCTATCAACGCGAGAAGTCGGAAGCGATCGACATCACCAAGAGCATAAACAGTGGCCGGGATAAGGCCGGTCGCCTCAGATCGCACACGGTTTGCGGCATGATGCTCAACCGTTCCGTCCAGACGCTCTCGTGTTGACTGCGACTGAAACCGGCGTGCTCGATCGCCTCGTCAACGACAAACCAAAAAGCAAGACAGACAATGCTCTGTATCCCTCCGGCGTCGGCCGCCTTGTTTAGTTTGAGAGGCGGCCCGAGGATTTGACCTTAAGTCTAGCTTTAAGGTCACGGTGCGAATGCAGGTGAAT
>NZ_JADPJR010000142.1:0-17448 GCF_023073535.1 Bradyrhizobium sp. 179
GAAGCTCAAGACCTATCTCGGCCGCATTATCCGCGACATCGGCCGCAAACTCGGGGGCAACGCCGACTTGCTTGCCGGGATCGTGCTGGAGCGCATGCTGGCGCGGGCGCGACGCGTGCTGGAGCAGAAGCAGCACCGGCGTGGACCCAAGGTCTATTCGCTGCACGCGCCCGAGGTGGAGTGCATCGGCAAGGGCAAGGCCCACCGGCCTTACGAGTTCGGCGTCAAAGTCTCGGTTGCAACGTCGCTGGCGCACGCCAAAGGCGGTCAGTTCGTGACCCACGTGAAGGCGCCGCCCGGCAACCCCTATGACGGGCATACGCTCGCAACCGTGATCCCGGATATGGAAGCCCTCATCGGCAATACCCTCGAGCGCCTCCTCGCCGACAAGGGCTATCGCGGCCACAATGCCCCACCCGATTACAAGTTCAGGGTGTTCACGTCAGGGCAGAAGCGGCGGGTGACGCCACAGATCACGCGCGAGCTGCGAAGGCGGTCCGCCGTCGAACCGGTCATCGGGCATCTCAAATCCGAGCATCGAATGGGCCGCAATTATCTCTGGCATCGCGAGGGCGACGCCAGCAACGCCGTCCTCGCCGCCGTCGGCTACAACTTCCGCGGCCTGATCTGCTGGCTCAGGCTCTCGTTGTGGCAAATCCTGGCCATCCTCTTCGCCCGACCGGAATCAATCCAGCCTGAATTCAGGGTTCTTCACGGACGACGACTTATGCGTGGCGTAATTGTCCATGACGAGATGGACCTCGAGTTCGCGCGGCACAGCGGCCTCGATCTCGTCGTGGAACTGACGGAATTTGGCAGCACGGCGACCTCGTTAGCACTTCGCCGTTGGCTCGTGCTGTCGCAATGTCGAGAGCGGCGAACAGCGATGTGGTGCCATATCTTCTTTAGTCATCCTTCCTTCGGGCCGGCTGGCCGGGACGCATCGGCAGCATGGTGGCTGCGGTCCAGCGCCCGGATTGCGACTTCTCATCCACGCATAGAACGACACCGAGCTCCGGCGGCCGGACGTAAAGGCCCACAGCGCCGCGCACTTTGGCCACGAAGTTTGGATCGTGGAGAGCTTGAAGGTCTCCGTCCGGTGCGGCTGGAGCCCGAAGCCCGGCCAGATGCGTTGCACGGTCGACACCGACAGGCCGCTGGCCTTCGCCATGCCGCGGGAATTCCGATGGATGGCGTTCTCAGGGCAACTCTCCAAGGTCCTCACGATCGCGGCTTCGATGCGGGCATCCTCAACCGTACGCGGGGTCCGAAGCGTGGCTCGCCACGCGCCGCTCCACAAAACGCCGCCCCCTACCCTCGACCCCTCAAGGCCCAGCTTGGCCGCCACTTCCTTGTTCTGACCGCCTTCCGCGCAGGTCAGCATGATTCGCGCTCGCAGCGCCAGCACCAGAACCGTCTTCCGCCGCGTCGTCAGCGACTTGTTCGGCACGAACTTCATCGCTCAATGTCAGGGAGGCAAGTTGCCGGAGCGCCATCACATTCTCGTCCCTGCTACATCCTCCATCTTGGCACAGCGACGCAAATCTAATGCAAATCTACGATTGGGGACTTGTGGCTCGGGACACCGGCCGCGGCGCATTTTTGAACCAAAGGTGATGTTGCTCTCCCTGAATGCGCACTACAGCACACCAACCGTGGGTGCCTGTCTGTTGCTGCCCGATGCAAGATCAGCAGACGGTTGCGCAGCGGCGAGGCAGACGCGCTCCGCACAACTGGGACCAGCATCGGCAAGGCCTCGGTTCCCCAAGAGCCACGTGCCTACAGTGCCGGCAGTGACCACTCATATATGGTGGCCTCGGAAGGCAATCTGAGAACCGGAGAATTGATGTTTCTCGACTGGCTGGCCGACACGCTGGGTGTTCACTTATGCTGAAGGCTCGGTTCAGCCACCCAGAGGAGCGACAACACCGAAGGACTCGCCTAAGGTCGCAAGCCGGCGAGCCAGTTCCAAGAAGAAATAGCACTGCTGCGTAAGAGCTATAAGGCGAAATCACGAAAATCGACTGCGGCGATGCAGCGGCGCAGCGTTGATGTTTTCGACTTTAGGCTCCAAAAGGAACCCGCCCGATCAACTCGGGCGGGCTTTAGAGCGAGTCTCACTCGCCGTTCTTGCGCGGCCGCGACCAGAGCAGGGTGTACCCCTCGCCGCCTTCGTCATCGAACAGGTTCGCGTAGATCGGTACGTTGAAGGAGGGATCGTCGAGCTTGAGCGAGAGGTAGTCGCGGCCCTCCTCGGAGCGCTTCGACCAGGCTGCCCCGATCTCCGCCCGGCCCACGTAGATGCGGTGGCTGGGCGCATTGTCGCTGGAGCGGTTGGTTTCGGCGACGATGCGGACGCCCTTGGTCTGAAGGCTCAGGGTGACGATCTCGCCGTGAAACTCGTTACCGACTTTCTTGAACGAACCGATATTAGCCATGTTACTTCTCCTGTTTGTGTTTCGAGCCCGCGACCACCGCGGCCTCGATGGCGATCTGAAGCCGAAGACGATCGGCGACGCACCCGCTTGAAGGGCCGGAGCGCAGCGGAGGACGCCGTTGTGGCGACTTTCTTGTCTCGCGAGGAATGGGCGAAGCCCAGGGGAAGAAAGTCGCATCAATGGCGTTGCGGCTCAGACGATCGAGGCGCAGCCGGTCTTAGGCCAGATCAAGCCATCAAAGAGGCCACGTGCGTCGCGTGCTGAACCGCAATAAGGAGAAGACGTGGCATATCTCGGTTCCTCTGAACAAGAGCGGCGAACGATCCGGCGTAGAAAGAGAAACAATCTGCTGCAAAGGGCGGTGTCCTCTTCGAAGGAATGATCAAGGGGCACGCCGCACCGCTGCAGCTACGTGGGTTGGGCCGAAATGGACGCGGATTGGTCAAGGCACTCCGAGAAGGACTGGCTCCCTGCTCGCGTCCCGATGATCCCTCATTCAACGTACCGATCTAAGCGAACCTGTTCGATGATGAAGGCGCAAGGGTCATCCCTTGCGGAGAGTGGCGGTAAGAACTGGCTGGAACCGCTCCACCGCCCGACCTGACTCGAGTGGGCGGGTCTTCGCCAAAACTCTCAATCGCGTCCATGCCGCGCCGCCGATGCAAACCGCACGCAGGCAAGCGAAGGCCTCGCGCCAAGCTAGCGAAGGCACCCCGATCTGCGAGAGGGCGAACATCACATGATAGCCAGCGATAGCCGCAGGGACGGCGAATGCGGCTGCGATCGTGATGCGCAACGTCCGGATCCGACTGAGGGCGTGGCGACCTGACCAGCGGCAAGCGTCAGCGCGCCGGAAGCAATTCCGATGAGCAGTGCACCGAAAACGCCCGCGCCATCACGAAATGCCGACATCCAGACACTGAGTGCGACGAAAAAACGACAAGGCATAGACCGCCAGCGCAAAGATCAGCCAGCAGAACAAGCCGATGCCGAATGTGTTGAGGACAAGTCCAAGGGCAAGCATGGCGGTGGCTCCAGTGCATAGATGTACTGGTCGCGCCTCCCACCACCACCGCGGCGCGGCTTCGGACCTGATATCGAAACGAGGCGGAGTTGCGGCGTGCAACTCCACCCTGCCATCTTAGATGCGAGCAAGACGGCGCTCACGCGCCGCCGAACTTCCAGACGGGAATGCCGAGCCGCTTCGCCTTGTCGGCGAGATTGTCCTGGATTCCAGTGCCGGGGAAGTACATGACGCCGATCGGCAGGAGCCCGAGCATGGCGTCGTTGCGCTTGAACGGTGCCGCCTTGGCGTGCCTGGTCCAGTCGGGCTTGAAGGCGATTTGCGGTACCTTGCGATTGATCGCCCATTTGGAGGCGATGAGTTCGGCGCCTCTCGGGGAGCCGCCATGGAGCATGACCATGTCGGGATGCTTCCCGTGAACCTTGTCGAGGCGATCCCAGATGAGGTGGTGGTCGTTGAAGTCGAGCCCGCCGGTGAGTGCGATCTTGGGTCCTGGCGGCACCAGGACCTCGGTCTCGGCGCGGCGTTTCGCTGCGATGAAGTCGCGGGAGTCGATCATTGCCGCGGTTAGCGTGCGGTGGTTGACCAGTGACCCCGACCGCGGACGCCAGGACGAACCGGTGTGGACTTCAAAGCGTTCGATGGCCTGGTCGCGGAAGAGTTCCAGGCAGTTGCGGCGCTCGATCAGCGTGATGCCTTCAGCCGTGAGGCGCTCGAGTTCGACCGATCGTACTTCGGAGCCGTTCTGCTCGCGCTGGCTCTTGTGCTGCGCCTGCTCGTTGTCGTCGAGCTGGCGTTCGATGCGATCGACGGCACGATGGAACAAGTTGACGGTCGACCAGAGCAGATCGTCAAGGTCCGGCTCGAGCCGCGTGTCGTTCAGGGTCGCAACCAGGGCGTCGAAGATATCGGCCACGGCCCCGGAGATCATCTTGCCTTCGGGAAGCGGTCTCGGGTCAGGCTGGTCGTCGAAGGGACGGTAGCCGAAGAGCTGTAGTTCGGTGAGGACGTGGTCGGTCGGAGAAGAGGCGTGCGGCGGTTCGACGTCGTCATGGTCGGTCATGGAAGGAGGTCCTTTGCCGGGTTTGGCCGCGCCCTTCGCGGCCTTCGTGGCGATCACTCAGACGGCGGGCGGAACAGGCCAGAACCCGAAGGGCCGAAGCGGCAGCGGAGGATGGCGAAGGCCGGCTATTTTGCTTCGCGATGCAAAGCGCGCTGACTAGACATATGACGTGCGTTTCAATCGCCGGCGCGGCGGAAAATAGCCGGACGCAGCCATTGCCGGCCCGGGCCGCTTGCCGTCCGATCGCCCTCCAGAAGGCGCAAGGTCGCGTCCCCTTCCGGTATTGGCCTCGCCCATGACCGACCTGTCACGGTCGATCGAACCGTCGTGACCTATTCCGCGGGCACCGTCGACGAATGCAGGAAGCGGACGACATCCTCAGGTACGAGCTGAATCCGCAAGGCCGCTCGGAGACCGTCAAGACCGAAGACGTGCAGATCTTCGTTGAAATCGCCCAGCCGTGGTGACAACGCGATCGCTTCAATGCCGGCGTCTGCTGCGCGCTGGGTCAGAAGCGCGAGCACCGTATCACCGGCGGCATCGGCATCGCGAGCGATATAGAGCCGACGCAAGCCAGACGGCAGCAACATGGCCGCGAGGTGGTTGGCCGAAAGCGCAGCGGCCATCGGCATTGTCGGCAACACGTAGCGCAGCGACAGCATGGTCTCGATGCCCTCTCCGGCGGCGAGTATATCGTCCACCACGCCGAAACGAACGGCATTGCCGAGGAGGTCGCCCATCGCGCGCCGTGGCGTATCGATCGGAGCCTTGCCCAGCCGAACGCGATCAAAGCCGACCGGGTCGAGCCAAGTACGGTGTACCCCGGTGATCCTGCCATCAAAGTCAGTGACAGAAGCGATCATCGCCGGCCAAGTCTCGGTCGGCTGGTGCTCGTCCGGCCGATAGTAGCAGCGTGGGTGGAAACGCAGACTGCCGCCATCGTGGACGTCGGCTATTCCGCGCCCCTGCAAATAAGTCTCGACCACGGTCCCCTCGATCGGGCTGGATATTGCAAAGAGCCGACGGGCGGCCTCTTGCGATCCGGCCGGTGCTGCCGGACCGACGGGCTTTGAGGCGAGTTCCGGTTCAGCGCGAGGCAATTTCAGGAAGCGTCTTGCTTCCTCGGCGGTCTCGCGGAAGTCACGCAAGCCCAGGCTTTCGCGGATGACATCGAGGAGATCGCCATGCTCGCCGGTCGCAGCGTCCGTCCATTTGCCGGCAGCCCCCTTCGGCGATTCCTGGAGCCGCACGAACAGCGAGCGCCCCGGGGTGTTGTGGACGTCTCCGACGAGCCAGTATCGTCCCTGCCGCTTGCCGTTGGAGAGATAGTGTCGGCACACCGCCTCCGCCTCGCGCGCGAGGCGGTGTGCCAGCTCGGAAGCATCGCGGCGCATCAGGCGGCCTCCCGCTCACTGATGCGCGCGATGGGATACTGCTCGAGCACCTTCGACAGGATCTCGAAACCGGTCGCTTCCGTGGGCACGAATATGCGCAGCTTCCAGGAGATGATCACTCCGAAGAGGCCGTAGGCCCGCAAGCGGTCCGCGCATCGTGTCGTTGAACCCAGACAGTTCGATGCGGTATGCGCCCATCACCCGGGCACGGCGTAGCTGGAGCCCCTCCGCAAGCTCAAGGACGGTCCGCCCCTCCATCAGCGCGGCAAAGGCGGCGTCCGACGTCAGTGCCGGCGCGTCGGCCGCAAGGACGTTCGCGACCCAGGTTGCGGAGACCTTACGGCCGATGACGCGCTCGCCGACATCGGTCTGGAGCCGATACACCCGGGTCGACTCGTTCGGCCGCCGCTTCCAGATCGGAAGCAGCAGGCCGGCCACGACGTGGATCGTGCTTTCCGTGAACGCTGGGATCTCGGCAAGCTCCGCCAGCCAGGCTGCGGCAAAACGCTCACGATCCGCTTCGACCCAATGGCTTTGCGTCATCATTTTGAGGGAGACGCTGTGCTGCTCCATGGGGCGGATCAGGCGCCCGCGCCGCTCGATCTGGCCGTCATCAAGCATGAAACTCGGAGCCGGGAGCTGTAGGGCGGCACGGCCAGATCGCTCATTGATCAAGAGGACGGCACGATGGTCGGAACGACGAGCAAGAGCATCATCCAGGCTCACCGGATGAGTGCGCTGGCGCTGGGTAATCGTGAGAAGCCGGGTCTCGGCGCCAGTGCCCGGATGGGTATAGATCGTCCGTCGGTCTGTGACCACAAAACTCTCTGCGCGGAGCGTTTCCAGCCCGACGTCGTAGGTGCCGGATGCAGCTGCACCCTCGATCCGGACGGTCAACAGCTGCTCGAAGACGGTGAATAGGATGTTCTGAAGCTCGATCGTGAGCGCCAGCAACCTGTTCAGGAACGTCGTGATCGGCGGCAGGTCATCCCTGATCCCATTGGTGTCCGTGAGCTTCAGGCCGGTCGCATCCTCGAATCTCTCGAGCGAGCACCCCTGGACCTTGCCGCGCACCAGCAGCGTGTAGAGTTGGCGCAACGCGTCACGGCCGTACTGGCTTTCGAGATTGTCCTCGGGCCGGAACAGGCCCTGCCCTCCGGTCTGGCGTTGGCCGCGCGTGATGGCTCCCAACGTGTCGAGCCGGCGCGCAATGGTACTGAGGAAGCGCTTTTCCGCCTTCACATCGGTCGCGATCGGGCGAAACAGCGGCGGCTGCGCCTGGTTGGTCCGGTTGGTGCGGCCGAGCCCCTGGATCGCGGCGTCCGCCTTCCAGCCGGGCTCGAGCAAATAGTGGACCCGCAGGCGGCGATTCCGCGCCGACAGTTCTGCATGGTAGCTCCTGGCCGTGCCACCCGCGTCGGAGAACACGAGGATCCGCTTGACGTCGTCCATAAACGCCGCGGTCTCGGCGAGGTTGGCCGAGCCGGCCCGGTTTTCGACGACCAGCCGCTCGCCCTTGCGAACGATGCGGCGTGGGCGGCCGGTGACTTCGGCGACCACGTCGGTGCCGAAGCGCTGGATCACCTGATCCAGCGCACCCGGGACCGGCGGCAACGAGGCGAGCTTTTCGATGAGACGGTCCCGGCGAGCGACAGCTTCCCGGCTCTCAACCGGCTGACCGTCACGATAGACAGGCCGGGAGCAGAGGTTGCCGTCCTGGTCGGTGAAGAGCTCGTAAAGCTGGACCGGAAAGGAATGGGCGAGATAATCGAGGACATACTCGCGCGGGGTGATATCGACCTGGACGTCGCCGCACTTTTCGGTCGGAATCTCGGCGAGCCGGCGCTCCATCAACGCCTCGCCGGTCGAGACGATCTGGATGACGGCGGCATGGCCGGCCTCGAGATCGCGTTCGATCGAGCGGAGCAGCAACGGCGTCTTCATCGAGGTCAGGAGGTGACCAACGAAACGCTGCCTGGCGCTCTCGAAGGCCGATCGCGCGGCCGATTTGGCCTGGCCGTTCAACGTGCCGGTCTCGCCGGTGATGTTCGCGGCCCGCATGGCCGCATCGAGATTGTTATGGATGACGCTGAACGCGCCGGCATAGGCGTCGTAGATGCGAACCTGCTCCGGCGTGAGCTGGTGCTCGATGAGTTCGTACGCGACGCCCTCGTAAGATAGCGAGCGGGCCGCGTAGAGACCGAGCGCCTTAAGGTCGCGCGCCAGCACTTCCATGGCCGCAACGCCACCCTCCTCGATCGCCTCGACGAACTCGGCGCGGGTGGCGAACGGGAAGTCGGTGCCGCCGCACAATCCCAACCGCTGAGCATATGCGAGATTGTGGACCGTCGTGGCACCGGTTGCCGACACATAGACCACGCGGGCATTCGACAACGCATGCTGGAGCCTCAGGCCGGCACGCCCCTGCTGAGAGGCTGCCCCCGGACGATTGCATGCAATCGCCTCGAGGTCGCCGCGCTCGCCCTTCTGGCCTGCCGCGTTCTGCATCGCGTGGCTCTCGTCGAAGACGATCACTCCGTCGAAATCGGAGCCCAACCATTCGACGATCTGCCGAACGCGCGACAGCTTTTCACCGCGCTCGTCGGTTCGCAGCGTAGCGTAGGTGGTAAATAGGACGCCTTCCGAAAGCCGGATCGTTGTGCCCTGCCGGAACCGAGACAGCGGCGTCACGAGCAATCGCTCCATGCCGAGCGCGGACCAGTCGCGCTGTGCATCCTCGATCAGCTTGTCCGACTTGCTGATCCAGACTGCGCGGCGCCGGCCCTTGAGCCGGTTGTCGAGCAGGATGCCGGCGACCTCCCGCCCCTTACCCGCACCGGTGCCGTCACCCAAAAACCAGCCGCGGCGAAAGCGGACGGCATTTTCTGCGTCGTCGCGCGCGGCCGCGACAACGTCAAAGGTTGCATCGACCGTCCAGGAGCCCGCGAGGAATTCGGAATGCGCCTCGCCGGCGTAAATGACGCTCTCAAGCTGGGTGTCCGACAGGATACCATCCGCCACGAGATTGGCCGGCAGATGTGGTCGGTAAGACGGCTTCGGCGGCGCGATCGAGGCCATCGCGGCGGATTGCACGAGCTTGGTCGGGTGTGCATGCGCGCCCGGAATACGGATCGATTGCAATGCGTATTCCTCATAAAGCGCATCGGTAAGCCTGGCGCCTTCCGGCGGCAACCACTCGACCGTCTCGTACGAAAGTTCGACGCCTTCTTGCGCGGCGCCGCTGGAAGTAGAGGGAGGACATGGTGCAGAGGCGTCGAGGGACCGTGACGTCACGGGGCGTCTAGCGACCCTGATCACGACTGGGGCGGCAACAGCTAGCCTCGGAGGCAAATGTTGGGTCACCCAGTCGAGCAAGGTAGCGACATCGGCCGCCATGCCGAGCGAGGCAGGAAAGACATTCGGGTCCGCCGCGGGCTGCTTGTCGATCACAAGCAGCCTTGTATCGATCTGAGTTCCGGCCTTCGCGTAGACAGCGCCATCGATGGCGGCAGAGAACACAACTCGCGCGCGTCCCTGAAGGCAAACGAAGGCATCTCGCCACGCCGGATTGTCCGGCCCGAAGCTTGCACCCGTGATGGCGACCAGACGCCCACCGTCGCAAAGGCGCGCCAAGGCCGAAGCGATGTGCCGGAGCGCCGCGTCCGCCATTCGCCGATCGACATTCGCCAGCGCCGAGAACGGCGGATTCATCAAGACGACGCTAGGTACGAAATCGGTTTCGAGGTGATCATCGATCTGGGCGGCGTCGAACCGGGCGACCTCAAGGCCGGCGAACAGGTGATCCAGCAACTCCGCACGGGGTTCGGACAACTCGTTCAATACCAATGCGCCGCCGGCGAGCTCGGCAAAGATGGCGAGCAAGCCGGTCCCCGCAGACGGCTCCAAAACCCAGTCGGAAGGCGTGACGCAGGCCGCGGTACATGCAGCCAGCCTCAGTGGGATCGGCGTCGAGAATTGTTGAAGCGCCTGGCTGTCCTCGGAACGCCGCGTGTGCGTCGGCAGGAGACTGGCTACTCTCGCCAGCATCGGCAACATCGCCGCCGTCGAACCAGCTTTGGTCCCCATCGCCGGACCGAACTTGCGAAGAAATAGAACGGTGGCCGCCTCGCAGGTGTCATAGGCGGTCTTCCAATTCCAGCTACCTGCCGCATCCGAGGCGCCGAAGGCAGCCTCCAGGGCGCCACCCAGGACGGCGGCATCGATGCGCCGGCCGCGTTCGAGATCGGTCAAGAGCTGTCGCGCAGCCCTGACTGCAGCGGAGGTGATAGTGGCAGCGGCACGCATCGGGAGCGGCGCGGCGGCAGCGCCGCTTGCGAGAGAGTCGGTCATGGGATTTCTTTCGGAGAGCAGGAACGGGTCGAATCGCCCGGCGCTCTCCTCAAGACCACGGCGATTCAAACTCATCCCGGCCCCACTCTCCCTCTCAGCCTCGGTCATAAGAATGGGGACCGACGCTGTGCATCGGTCCCCGAGCAAGCGCAGGCCAGCCGGAGCCAGCCCTTATGCTGTCACTCAGCCGCGTCGAGCTGTTGCGGATGCTCGTCGCTGCCGTTCTCCGGATCCTCCTCGCCAGCGAGGAATTCTGGCAGCGGGCCCGCTTCACCTTCCGGCTCCGCCGAAGACGGGCTGGAATCGTCGAGGCGCAGCGGCTCCGGCAACCAGCCCGAGCCATCCAGGAGACGCTCGGCCTCCTTGGCCATGTCGGCCTTCTTCAGATGGTCGATCGTTGCGCCGACGCCTCGCCCTTGGCTTCCCGCACCGCCTCCAGAATGCGAGGCTTAGTGACGCGGCCATGTAGTTGTTGACGGTCGGTCTCCAGCCAGCCTGCACCATGTCAACTCCGGCAGCGCGCGCTAGCACGTTGGCCTGGTCGAGACGCGTGCGGACGCCGTGGGCTGAGACGCGACCCTGATTGTAACGATTGGCCGGCTCATAGACGGCGTTGACCGCAAAGGACGCGCAGTGGGCGAACAGCGACGCCTGTGCACCACCATCGAGAGCCGTCAGCGCATCCCAGAGATCGTTCTCGCTCTTCGGCAACCGTGCGTTCCAGCCTCATGCCGCACCTCGACAGCCTTAGCCGAGACGCTTTCCCTCAAGCCCGGAGCTTGAGCAGGAAGGTTGGCGTGCGCAGCCCAATCTCAAGGCAGCTCCCGGACGAAGCAAAACCGGTAAAAGGCCGTCAGCACGAAGTTGTGCAGCACCGCCTGGAACGCGATCGCAGGATTTTCGGCCAGCGCATCCCGCAATGCCAGCGTACGGTGCGCCGTCAGTTCAATGATGAGCCGATCTGGCAACGGCCTTGCCGGGTCTTCATCATCCTCCTCGGCTTCGGTCGATACGCCTGCGACCGAGATCGCTGTGCGCGTTGCGGAACCGCCAGTCTCCTGCCCTTCAGTCGACGACGTATCGGTGCCCGGCTCGACATCGAGACCGGCCGCAGGCGCCTCATCCTCAGGCCTAACATAGCCCCGATCGACGGAAAGCCGTCCTTCGGAATCGAGGCTGACGAAGACGCCGGCCCGGGCAATCTCGGCCGGATCGTAAGTTTTCGGCCGGTCTTCGAGCGCCAGCAGCGCCGCCTCGATGTCGCCGAGACGCTTGTCCACCTCTTCGGGAAGCTCATCCGCATCCTGATACTCGGTTTCGAGCTTCGCCTGCTCGGCGTTCAGAGCGTCGATGGTGGCCTGCTCCTCCAGGGAGAGATCGACAGGTTTGCCCTCTATTTCGCGCAGGCCATCCGCATGGCCGTAGGGGAAATCGACGGCGAGCGAAATCCACTTCCAGCCTTCGGCTGCGATCGTCTCGGCCTCGCCTTGAGCTTTTCCGTGACAAGACGGTCGAGCAAAGCAATGTCCTGAAGCCAGCCGCCATCATCGTGCTCGAACAGGTCACGCAAAACGCCGCCGCCCGCCTGCTCGTAAGCTTTGAGCCCAATGAACTGCACGCGGCGATCTGACGCCCGCACAGTATTTTCGGTCAGCATCCGCCGGATTTGATAGGGTTCATCGTAGCCCGAGCGGCTGACATTCTCCCAGGCCTGTTCCTGCCGCATCGGATCCGCGGTGACCGGAAAGGCCATGAGCTGCTCGAGCGTCATGCCGTCTTCGGCATAGACGTCGTGCAGCTTTGGCGACACGGACGCCAGCCGGAGGCGTTGCTTCACGACGGCCGACGTCACGAAGTGCCGAGCCGCGGTATCCTCCTCGGACATGCCGGCGCCACTCAAAATCTGGAAGGCCCGGAACTGATCAAGGGGATGAAGGTCTGCCCGCTCGTCGTTCTCCGCAAGCGAATCGTCTTCTGCGATGCCGCCCTCGCGCACGACACACGGAACGACCTGCGTCTTCGCCATGCGCTTCTGCTTGACGAGAAGTTCCAGTGCGCGATAACGCCGACCTCCCGCTGGCACCTCGAACATGCCGGTTTCGTTACCCTCCATCGAGTACAGCCCGGACATTCAGGCTCTGCAAGAGAGTGCGCGTCGCAATGCTTTCCGCGAGCTGCTCGATCGAAACGCTCGCTTTTACGCGCCGCACGTTCGACTGGCTGAGCACCAGCTTGTTGAACGGAATGTCGCGCGAGGGCGACAGCGTGATCTTTTGGACAGCCTTGGTCATGTGGATTCTCCACGACGGGCGGCCGGGAGCCTCTCTCTCGGCCTCCAACCCGTCGCGAAAACCGCATCTCCCCTCTCACTCTCGTTTCCGAAGTGACTGGCAAGATCTTTACGCTGCCTCCTGCTCCGCTCTCTCGGTCGTCATGTCGACAACAACTTCCGGCAAGAATCCAAGGAGATAGTCCGCAACCTTGCTGGCTTGTGAAGCAGCTCGCACAATCGCGCGATTGTCTTCTCGCAGCACTTCAAGCCAGGAGCCAATATAGTCGGCGTGCCGCACCGTCGGCACGATACCGAGCGAAGCGCAACTGAACGCAGACGAGATCTCCGCAACCAGTTCCTCAAACGCGTACTTCCTGGTCCCGTAGCCGCCTGACAAGTCGCGGTTGAGACGTGACGGATGGCCGCTGGCATGCGCCAGCTCATGCAGGGCCGTTCGATGCCAATTGATCGGCTCGAAATAGGCTTGCGGTGGCGGCACCTGCACATAATCTTCTGCCGGCACATAGAAGGCGCGATTGCCGCCGATCCGGAAGTCGATGCTAGTGGCCTTGATAAGCTTTTCGACCCGGGGCTCGATCAGGCCTGGCGGCGGAGGCGATGCCGTCGTTGTGATCTCGAAAGGCAAGCCCTCGCATTGATCACTGTTGAACACCGTGAAACGCTTGAGGAATGCAATGGCCTGCGCTTCCTCACCGTTCTCGCTCGCGCGCCGCTTTTCGACGGCCGGCACAAAACGATCGGCGTAGACGATGGTCGTGCCGCGCTCGCCCTTGCGGACGTGACCGCCGAGCAACAGCGCCTGGCGAAATGTAAGCCAGCTCTGACCTGTGAATGCGCGCTCGGTTGCGGCCGCCCAGAGGATTAAGATGTTAATGCCGCTATAGTGGCGACCGGTCGCGGCGCTTTTCGGCAAGGCCAATTGCGCCTTCGCCGCCGCGGAGTCCCATGGCTGCACCCATGGCACTCCGCCGGCTTCCAGCTCGGCGATGATCTTG
Source organism: Bradyrhizobium sp. 179 (assembly GCF_023073535.1). NCBI lineage: Bacteria > Pseudomonadati > Pseudomonadota > Alphaproteobacteria > Hyphomicrobiales > Nitrobacteraceae > Bradyrhizobium > Bradyrhizobium sp. 179. The sequence continues at coordinate 13,558 of NZ_JADPJR010000142.1, forward strand.
TTGGTGATTTCGTCATAAAGGCTCGCCCGGTCCTCACCGGTGCACGCCCGAGGATAATGTCTGGACATCGCAGGTCTCCGCGGCGGGCGCTGCGAGCCTCTCTCGCAGCCTGTAACCCGTCACGGCAAATCCGCGCGACACTCTTACTCTCAGCCTCTCCGCGAGAGAGTGCGAAATCTACGAGGCGGCCCGCCTTCCGTCCATTTCATCATAGGGCTTGGCCTTGACCGCCCAGGGCCGCAGGCCCTGATCAGGCGTGCGCCAACGGCGCATCACCTCAGCGGAAAATGGCACCCGGAGAGCGTGAGCATAGCGACCCGAAGGGGCACGCGGGTCCGAGTGCAGCGACGAGACCGGTTAACAGCGGCACCCGGGAACGGCGCAGTGATAGCGATCGCCGAAGGCGAGCCCCCTTTTCCGAGTGCCCCCGGCGTAGCTCCGAAGCTCGTGGCGCGAGGGATCGAAACCGGGACGGCCGAGACGCAAAGCGGCTCGGTTCCACGAGAGCCCGATGCGACGAAAGCCGCACGCGCGCAAGCGGAAGAACTCCGCTTAGACTCGAACCGGCGATCTAGATTTCCTCGCGAGCATGCGTCTGCGCGTCGTAGATCCTGATCTGAAGCAACGGAAAACGCTTCTTTAGTTCTTCGCCAGCCGCCTTGGCGCCGTCTCTGGTTGTAAATTCGGCTTTGAACCGGCCGTCCACTTCAATCGCGTAACCAGAGGTCGGCAATTCACGGGTTGCTGCAACCATTTCATTCCCATTGTGCAGTGAGGTGATTGGGAATGATGGGTAGCGTGAGTCGCCCAAACCGCGCCAGAGCCACCTGCCCAACCTGTGATGATAGGCCAATACACGTTGTGGATCGGCATCTCTCCGGAACCGCATCAAGGATGGGCATTTGTGTCATCCGAGCAGGTGGCCGGCTTTCCACTTGCCCGAATGCATGCACGATAGAGCCACGGCTCGACGTAGCTGCCCTTCCAGAGTCCCTGGCCGGTACGCTCAGCCTCGCGCTGAGCTTTGTGATATCTTCTCTTCGAATATTGAGGCCAATCCAACGCAAGACCGCTCCGTACAAGCCATTCAGCGAGATCCCTGCCTGCGACCGAGCAGGTCGCAACAGCCATACGGGTCGAGGCTGACTGGAACACAATTGACGGGACGGCTGGCAATGAAGGCATCAAGGTCGTTCGCCGCCTGTGCACCGCAACGATATTGTAAGCTGTCTTCGCCGCGGCACAGCTGACTGCTCTCCGGTGCATCAATGCCCCAAAGCCGGATGCGCACCCCATGCATTTCGAGCGTGTCACCGTCGATCACGCTCGCCTGTCCAACAAAATCGTCGGCCAGCGCCACACCCGACAGAATGGTGAGAATCAAAGCGACAGAGGTTCGACGCATTCCAATGACCTTGTAGCTATATCAAATCTCGCGGATTGGATTTGGCCAGTTCTCGAGTGGTTTCTGCGTCGGCAGGTTCTCGCCTTAGATGGTAGGCTGGTCAACCGGCGAAGAGGAAAGTTGTGTCCCAATGCGCCGCTTGGGATGAGGCAAAGGCGCTGCAGCACCCTTTGCCAGACGAGGCGCGACAAGCTTACAGCCTATGCACAGGGCGGCGGAACACGTGGAAAAGCACCTGCCCCGACGATTTGGAATCCCTGCTCTGTGTTAGCAGCCGGAACGGATTGAGGGCCGCAAGGATTCGCCCCTCGCGCAGGAGCGATTTTGATGCTGATGACCAAGGAGAGGCGAACGGCGACCCGCACGGTACGCGGGCGGGCGGTAGCCGTGCTGGAGGAGGCAGGCGCGATCCGCGAGTGTGAGTACCACGGCTGGATGCAGGACCGCGCCGATCCACACGATCCAGTTCGGCGGCTACTGGGTCCAGATCTACTTGGCCAACGAGGCGGCGAAGGTCTTCACGCGCCGCGGCCATGACTGGACCCACCGCTTCAAGAAGGTCGCCCATCACGCGTGGCGGATCAGCGCGAGCTCAGCCGTCATCGACGGCGAGATCGTCGTCCCCTCCGCCGACGGCACCACGGATTTCTCGGTGCTGCAGAACGAGCTCAAGGGCAAGTCAAAGAGCATTGTGCTGGTGGTCTTTGATCTGCTCTACCTGAATGGCCGCGATCTCCGAAAGCTGCCGCTGATCCAGAGGAAAGCCGAGCTCAGGAAAATCGTCGATGGTACCGACGTCCAGTTCAACGAAAGCTTCGAGATCGAGGGACGCGAGATGTTCGCGCATGCCTGCAAACTCGGTCTGGAAGGCGTCGTCTCGAAGGTGCGAGATGCTCGCTATCCGAAGGGGCGTACAGGCGATTGGGTCAAGAAAACCTGCATCCAGCGCGAGACACTGACGATCGCTGACTCGACGAGGGAAAATGGGACGGCATCGATGTCGATCGCCGCAACGGCGACGATCTGGTCTATGCGGGCAAGGTCGACCACGGATTTGACAAGACGTCCGCCGCTGACCTCCAGAAGAAACTGATGCCGCTGATCCGGAAGACGCAACCGTACACGAAGCGGATCGCACATAAGGGCATCTGGGTCGAACCAAAGCTGCTCGCCGAGACCGAGTATCGCGCGAAGTCGGCCGAGGGAAAGGTCCGGCACCCGTTCTACCGGGGCCTGCGGGAGGACCTGTGATGGATGCATTCGATCGCCTGGCAGTGGGCCAACAAGTGGGCCAACAATCCCTTGGAAAGCCAACTGCACGATACCGGCCGAGCTACATCGGGCCGTCATGGAGCTCGCTCCTGAGAAGCGACGGGACCGCGCCGCCGTGAACCAAGCCGCAGTACGCGTACTAGGGTACTCACAGATCTGGGTCGATGTCCGGTCCGCCTCGACCCCGACCGCCTTTGTTCAACCGCATCAAATGCCGCGATGGGACAACAGAGGACGCGCTACAATAACGACGAGGTCGCCAACTGAGACGGTCTTACTTCATGTCGAAATTTGCCGGGGGGCGCCTCTTTAGGCGCCAATAGCCCAGTGAAACCCGGCTTTGCGCTTCTGAGGGGAACGCCTTGCGGCCGGCATTGGTCTCAGCCGATCCTTTTTGCGGCCCCCCGCAACACCCCTTCAGAGTGAGAGTGCGGACCGGCTTCGCTGCGACGGGTGGCCCGCCGCGGAAATCGGTGATGTCCAGAAAGACCAGACAAGCTCGGACTGGCCAGGACCGGGCGAGCCCATATGATGAAATCACCGACAATATCATCGCAGAACTTGAGGCCGGGCGCGCGCCTGGGTCCAACCTTGGAGGACGGCGGCTGCGAAGGCGCCGCTTGCCAACGCCGCGACCAAGGCGGAATTATTCCGGGATCAACGTGCTGATCCTTTGGAGCGCCGCGGTGAACACAGCTTTTCGGGCCAGAGCCGGTTCACCTCCGCCAGGCGCTCCCGCTCGGCGGCAATGTCCGCAACGGCGAGCGCGGCACGACCGCCGACCGATTCGCAACCGACGCGCCCGAGCTGGCGCGAGCGGCGGTCGTTTGCTGCGCAATCTTGCTATGCTCGGATCCTTCCCTCCTACTGATTCGCGCCTGCCATGAGCATTTTATCGAGCGACCCGACTACTCAGCTCGCATTCTCAACGTTCGAGAACAAAGGCGTCTATGCCTTGCTTCTCGGCTCTGGTCTCTCTCGTACGGCCGGGATTCCGACTGGCTGGAAGATCACTTTGGACTTGGTTCGTCGGGTTGCTCTCGCGCAAGGCGTAGAGAACCAGGCCGATTGGGCGACGTGGTATCGCAAAAAGTATTCTGCGGAACCCGACTATTTGTCAAGCGACGTCCGGATTTGACCCCGCAGCGACATGAGGAAGTGACCCCCTTGTTGTTTGCAGGACTGTAGCAAGCCGCTCGCGAAGCGCGCCCGTC
>NZ_JADPJR010000089.1:0-17441 GCF_023073535.1 Bradyrhizobium sp. 179
TTTTTGCTGTCCAATCCCATCTCAAACCTCCGTCCAACCCGGAGGCTTCTTCGCACAGCTATCCCGATCCCGAACCAAGGGCTCCGGCTAAGCGCTTACGTTCTGCCTGTGCCGCCAACATTCAATCAATGGCCGAGAGCGGGCTTGGCATTGGCGTGATGTCCCAACTGTGACTACTCAACTATCAGACTGCCGTTCAGGCGGTCCCGTCTCACCCAGCAGAACCGGCATTATGTTAGCCTTATCGATCCAACAAAGCTTGGCATCTTTCGGACAAGCAGCCGCGCATCTTCGCGGTGCTCGCGTCAAGCGCTCAATAGCCGCGTTGCAGATCAATCACATTCGTCAGCGGCAGTCCTTTGAGGTAGCGTTCGATGTTCTCCGCAACGATTTCAAATGCTCGCTCGACATAGTGTGTGACGATTCCCGAAATATGGGGCGTTACAATCACGTTCGCCATTCCCCACAGCGGGCTGTCCTGCGGCAGCGGCTCGCGCTGGAACACGTCGAGCATCGCACCCGCAAGTCTGCCCGCCTGCAGGGCCTCGATCAATTCGGACTCCACGACGACGCTGCCCCGAGCGATGTTGATCAAGAATGCATCGCGTCGCATGCATGCGATCTCATCGGCGCCGATGAGACCGGCTGTCTCCGGCGTAGCCGGCACGGCCAGAACCACGAAATCGCAGAGCGGTAGTAAATCCTTCAGCTCATCGGAGCCGAACAAGCTGTCTATACCTTCGACCGGAACTGAAATATCCCGTTTCGTACCCAAAACGGTCATCCCCGCGCTCTTCGCGCGCCGAGCGATAGTCGTCCCGATCGAACCCAACCCGACAACGCCAAGCGTTTTGTCAGCCAAGGGCGTTAGAGATCGAAAGTTCCATTTGCGCTCTGCTTGCTCGCGCAGAAGTTTGCGGAAGTCCCAATTCAGGATCGTCACGCCGGCCATCACGTAATCGGCGATTAAGCCGCCATGCATACCACGAACATTGGTCACGATTATATCACCCGCCCTGTCACGGATCGGTAACATCGAATCAACACCAGCGCTAAGGGATTGGAACCAACGCAGTTTCGTTGCCCGGTCGAACAATTCAACTGGGAAATGAAAAGCAACCAACCCGTGCGCCTCACCTATGTATCGCTCCAGCCGACCAAAATCCGGCGCCACAATGAATCGGACTTGCGGAAAACGTTTACCCAACACTCGCGCACAAGCTTCGGCGTTAGGGAGGTTGATGACAATGGTGAAGGGGGGGCTTTCAAGCGACGGGTTACCTTCATGGCTTTGCATTAATGATGCCTCCACCAATTCTGTTCGGCCAAGACCCCTCTCCTGCTGAATCAGAGCGAAAATCTGTACACACCGATTCAAAGAACCAGGAAATGCGCTCGTTCGTGAAGTCGGCGAAGCGCCTGGGATTCGCGTCACCAACTGTAGCTCCACCATCCTGCGAAAATCTAACGAAAAGCAAATTTGAAATTGTTTGTGGCGCCGCTACTATCTGAATTCTGCGTCGTTGCACCGATTCCACAGAATTTGTTCACGCTTCGGCCTTGCCGCGCAATTGTTAGCGGAGAGCGCGCAGGCACTCGAGGAAGCTCGTCACTAATTCGGCGAGACGCCGACGAAGTTCCAGCCCCTCGATCGGCCTTCGGTCGCTTGCAGCCATAACCTGTTCGCGGCTGCACAAATCGGGCATGCGACTGCACAGTGCTACTGGCTTTCAGGGCGTTCGGCCGCGTTCGATAGAAAGCCATTGGGCTTCATGGACGTCCGTCGGCCCAGTCTAGTTCAAGTGAAGCGCGGAGCGCGAACCTGTCACGGCGGACCTAGATGAGGGACCGATCATCGAGCAAGACGTCTTACGGGTTCACCACTCCCTCTTGCGGCTTGGAGCAAGCGACGGCGAACCCGAGTCCGGCCTCCAGCGAGGTATCTTCGTCGGTGATGTCGTGGCCCCAGTGCCGATATCCTTCTCCATCCAAGAATTCATCGCGTGGTAGCCGGGTCGCAATTGCCAACGACCCCATCTGGCGGTAGCCAGTGTTTTGACCCGACTCTCGTTGGAGTTGCCCATAGAGCTCCATCGTATATTGGGCCAACCGCGTCAGATTGTGGGTTGCCCCTAACTGACCAACCAAACCGGCGGCATGCCATGTCGTTCCGGAGGTGAGTTGCTTGCGTTCAAGCGGTACGACATCGGTCCAACCGCGAAGAGTCCGATGGTAGGCCAGACTGCGACCCATGATACCGCTACCCACAATGACGACTGAGCAGCGGCAGATCGCACTTCTTCAGGAGTTTTGAGCCGTCCTTGGCGGAATGCTCCATGACCACGGCGACTCGCTTGACGCCGGCGACGAGGTCCATCGCGCCGCGCATGCCCTTGACCATCTTGCCGGGGATCATCCAGTTGGCGAGGTCGCCGTTCTGGGCCACCTGCATGGCGCCGAGGATCGACAGATCCATGTGGCCGCCGCGGATCATGCCGAAGGAATCCGAGCTCGAGAAATACGAGGTCGAGGGCAGTTCGCTCACGGTTTGCTTGCCGGCGTTGATGAGGTCGGGGTCTTCCTCGCCCTCATAGGGGAACGGACCCATGCCGAGCATGCCGTTCTCGCTTTGGAGGCTGACGTCCATGCCGTCGGGAATGTACTTCGAGATCAGCGTCGGAATGCCGATGCCGAGAAATGGAGGCGACTTTCGGCCCCAAAAGCTCGACCGCTCCGGATGATTGTTTCATCCGGAGCGCGTAGAAAGCCGGACTGATCAAGGTTGTCTCCGACTGAGTTCTAAATCTTCAGTCAGCGGGTTGGAATACTATTCGCGCTTCGCAAGGCCGAGAATTTCCCGGGCCTCGGCCGGTGTAGCGACGCTTGCGCCCATACGCTCGATGATTCCAACCGCATTCTCGACGAGTTGCGCGTTGGATGCCAGAACGCCACGTCTTAGATAGATGTTGTCTTCCAATCCAACTCGGACATGCCCACCCAATGCCACCAATTGTGCGACCACGGCCATTTCGTCAGCACTGCAGCCGAATCCAGCCCAGATGGCCTCTGAGGGCAAAATATCTCTCATCGCCTGCATAACAATCGGGACGGCCGGAGCCCCATACCCAGTGCTGAGGCAGATTTGAAAGAGCGGAGGGGCGTCAATCTTGCCTTCCGATATAAGCTTCTTGGCGATTTCAATGTGGCCTAGCTCGAAGCATTCGAGTTCGGGCTTGACGCCGGCATCTCGCATAAGCGTCGCCATCTCTCGTAGATCGGACATGCGCGCAACATAAATGCTTTCTCCGGCGCTGTACGTGCAGCAATCCAAAGTGGCAAGCTCAGGCTGAAGTTTGATTGCGTGAATACAACGCTCCAGAGGACTCTTCAGCGTCGTCGCTTTGCCGATAGTGATCGGGTTAAGGGAATCGAGCGTCAGGTTCGCGTCCATTCCGCATGTCAAATTGATGATGACATCAGTGGCCGCGTCCCGGATTGTTCTGACAACTTGTTCATAGAGTTCGTATCGGTTCGAAGGAGCTCCTGTTTCGGGTTCTCGTACGTGAATGTGGACGATCGCAGCTCCTTCCTTCGCTGCTTCCAGCGCCGCCTCTGCAATTTGTGACGGCGTCTTGGGAATATTTGGATGCTTCGCGAGGACCGCTGAGCCGCCACCTGTGACTGCACACGTGACAATGACTTTTCTCGACATCAAGAACTCCTCTGTTGATACCGTTGGGGCCTGCCCCAAACTAGTTGAGAAATAGTACTTCGAGCGCGATGCGGCGATCAGCATTTGGAGTGCCCGCTCATCAGGTCCGCGCTCCTACCATGAAAGTCGCCGCGTAGCGGACATGCCGCGGCGGGGTCTAGGGTTGACCGCGCTGCGCTGTCAGGAGCCTCGGCGCGACTTTGGGGTGAAACAGTTGGATAGTCCGTGTGGCCACGCCTGAGTTGAGGTGCAGTTCTGCGCGATTGGCCGAATGTCGCTGGGGCGGCGTTGATATCCAGGGCGTCGATTAGCCCCCGAAAGAGCCACGCGCCGCCTGAGAACTCAGCGTCGAAACGTAGAAGTCGCATCGGCCCTTTGATCGCAGCTGGACATCGACGGCTGGTTGCTGCCGCTGCCAAGCCTGTGTGAAGGCGGCGGCAGACCGCCGACCGGTGCCGGATAGCGAAACCGCAGTTCGAGTTGACAACTGAAGCGCCTCCTAATACCGGCCGCAGGGCAACTGCAACGTAGACCGGTCCGCACTTGCGATCGCCGCGCGTGGTCACATCAACCCAACGTTCCTTGACGGTTTCGGTGCTCACAGGAAAACACTCGTTTAATGGCAAGCTAGCCCGCGCCATGGGCGATTTTGTCCAGAAGCCACCTGCAATTTTTAGCACTCCAGGAGCAGTTGTGCTCAACGATAGCATCTTCACCCTTTGATTAGACTCACCATAGCCACACCCTCACGTCGGATTTCCTCGATTTAATTCCCGGTTCGCGGGAATTGCGCGTGCAATTGGAAATCACGACGATTTACGCCATCGAGCCGATCCTGCTTTCGGATCTAGTATGTTCGCCCGCCAGCAAAGTTGGCGGTCGCGAGTACAGTTGTATGTCTTGGACACGTTATGAAAGCCACGGTATACATCCCCGCTGCGATCTCCTCAGTTGATCGATGATTGCGATCGTCGGATGCGCAGCGAGTCAGGCTTCGGCAGCCGCGGCTCACAACGTGACAATCCGACGCCTTCAGCTTGCAGCTGCTGGCGCACCGGTGATCGTGTCGTCTCCGGCCCAATCATCAATGCCGAGGGACGTGCGCGGGTCGGCTGAGCGGCGGCTACAGCGTCGGATCAAGCTTGCCTTTGTTCACCGGCGGCATCAACCCAACTTCCTGCAAGCCTGCTGCCAGTCGATCGCCCAGCGCGAGAGCGGGATGATGAATGATAGAGTCCAGCCTCGCCGTGCCTCGCGCCGACAAAGGCAGCCCTCTTCGGCGAAGCGCTCGGTGACGATTTGGTCGCCCAACACGACGCCGCGTCCGATGACTATGACTATCGCACCCTCGATACCAACTGTGGGCACGTCGCGAAACCGTTCCGCACAATAGACGCAGACCAACATACGGACGCCGGACCGAAAAAACGGCCTTACCAGCTTCCTACGTACTCTCTACAACAAACCGACACGGCAACTGGAGCGGAGGAGTGCTTACCGCATGGCACCGATTCTCCCCGAAAGCGGATCAGAGCCAAGTTTTGAACGTGGTCGAGATATACAGGTGTCGGTACAATCGATCCGTCAGACGGCATCTGCGGCCTTGAGACCGTAGCGAGTCGAACCGCTCTTAGCTTGGTGCGGTGAACTCGCGCAGTTTCTGTTCCCATCGCGCAAGAGTTTCCCCAGCGCCGTAATGCTGTGAGCGCAGCCCTTGTAAAATGGCCACGTAGCAGTCGTCGCGCTTCTGCTCGAGTTCAAGATTGCTCAGGTTTTCGCCTCGCGCATCTGACTGCTCGGCGAGTTTCTCCAGGAATGCGTCCGTCAACTCTGGCACTTCGGTGAGCTTGGACCATGGCCACTTCAGCATGGGCCCCCATTGTTGCATGAAGCGGCGCATGCCGGCGCCGCCCCCCGCAATGCGGAAAGGGCCCGAGAACGCTCGACGTAGCCCGAACGAGTAGCGGATCGCGTCATCAACCTCCTCCACGGTGGCTACGTCGTCGTGCACAAGCCAGAGCGCCTCACGCCACATCGCCTCTTGCAGCCGGTTTGCGATGAACCCGTCCACCTCCCTGCGGACGACGAGCGGGTGCATCCCCAATTGTCGATAGATTTCCGCAGCCCGAACCAGAGCCTCGGGAACTGTGCCCTGTCCGGCGCACAGCTCGACCAACGGCAACAGATACACCGGGTAGAACGGGTGAGCGACGAGCAGGCGCTCGGGATGGACCATCTGCGCCTGCAGCAATGACGGCCGCAGGCCCGAGGTCGAGGAGCAAATCAGGGTCTCCCTCGGCGCCGCCCGGCTGGCGGCCGCGAGAAGCCGCTGCTTGAGTTCGAGGCGCTCCGGCGCTGACTCCTGCACGAGTTCTACGCCGTGCACAGCGTCTTCGACCGATACCACCACCTGCAGCACCCCTTCGGCGGGGAGCGCCACCGGCGTCAACAGTTGATATGCCCGCCGCGCATTGTCAACCTGCTGCTGCACGCGTTCGACTGCACCAGGATCTTGGTCATACAGTCGCACGCTCACTCCGTTTAGAAGAAAGCGGGCGGCCCACCCGCCGCCGATCGCCCCGCCGCCCAGCAGGCCGACGGTTCGCACCTGGATCTCAGACACACCTTTTACTCCCGAGTGATTGTCACGTGGCTGCGGCGCTTGCACCGAGATCAACAGGGATGCATGTGCCGTTTACCGCGGAAGCGCAAGGGCTTGCGAGGAACCCGACCGCCGCAGCAACCTCGCGAACGTCGACAAAGCGTTCACCTGGTTGCGCCTTACGATAGCTTGCTATGACTTCATCAACACTTATGCCTCGATTTGCCGCCTGAGCCTCTAGCTGACCGCGCATCATGCCGGTATCCATCCATCCCGGCGAGACGGCGTTGGCGGTAAGACCATACGCAGCGCCTTCCAAAGCGGCAGTTCGGACTAGGCCAAGAACGCCGTGCTTCGAGGCAACGTACCCTGCCTTTCGGCGGGCGCCCCCCCAGCTGCACGATGATGCCGTCACCACGACGCGACCACCGGGCGCGTTGGTTAAGGCACGCCACGCCGCCTTCAGAGCGACGAACGGGCCATCCAGCATAACAGCTCGCTGGCGCTCCCATTCGGTATCTGGAAACTCATCGAGCGGTGAAACGACCTGCACTCCAGCGTTCAACACAAGGATGTCGAGGCGACCGGCGATCGCAAGTACATGGGCGACCATGTCTCGATTCCCGGCTGTGGTGGATAGATCCGCATGAAATACGCCATCCCCCACGATATCGACACCATAAACATCCGCGCCGCGTTCGCGCAGGTCGGCCACGATGGCTTTCCCAAGTCCGCCTGCTGCTCCAGTCACGAGCGCCACTCGCCCCTTAAGCGACCACCCGCCCGCAAAGGATGATTGTTCGTTACGTGAATTGCTAGTCATGAAATGGTCTTTCTCCTATCAGCGACATGCTTTGAGCGCGAGCTGTTCGCGCAATTCCGCTAGACTCAACACCTGCACCTCGATCTTCAAGAAACTCTACCCGGTGGACGGTTTTGGCCTTTGTCGCCAGCCGGCCGGGAGACAGATTACGCCTCGAACCCCACCCGCACATTGACAGCGATCAATGTCGAGAACTCGACCCAAGAACAACGCTCTGGTCGGCGCTCGCTGCGACCTCGGTGAGAGCGCCGCATGATCGTACCGAGGCTCTGGGGCTGGCGCCAAAATCGATGGGGATGCACGTGTCGTTCACAGATGACACCTCGAAGATCAGCCTAACCTCGCTGCCGATACCAAGCCGAACAAGCGATAAGTTTCATTCGAGAAACTACCGGAGTTCCGGATCTGAGGTTAACCAATATAGCCCTGGCAAAGCAGAAATTCTGCGCTTCGTCTGAAAAAACGAGGAGACGATGCGCCTGAGCCCGACAGCGACACGAGCTTCCCCGCAGATCGGGAGAACCGATGACCGCCGGCCGTCGCAACTCGACAGCTTACTAAGCTGACAAAGCCAGCGTGCAGAGCAAACAAGGGGCAATGGATCTTAGGCCGGAAGTTAGATTATGTGTGACGTCCGACACAGCCTGGGCGGACATCCGGTCATACGCACAGTTCTGGACTCTATCCGCCCGAACATGCAGTCCTATCTGATGGATACCACGCGGCAGCTGCCGTGCTTGGCACCTTGCCGTGAGGGAGCCATTCCGCTGAGTCGGCTCCCTTCCGGCTGCAGTTAGTGATTGTTGTTTGTTCTCCGTTGCCGGTGCGCTTGCGCAAGAAATGCGCGGCGGCGAGCAGCAATGCGGTCAGGATAACCGTGAGCGTCGACACCGCCGCGATCGTGGGCTCAATCTGGAAGCGGAGATCGTCCCACATGCGTCGCGGCAAGGTGACCGCGCCCGATCCAGATAGAAAAAGTGCTACGATAACCTCGTCGAACGAGGTGATGAACGCGAACAGCGCGCCGACAAGCACTCCCGGCCGGATCAACGGCAAGGTTATTTGCCGCAACGTGCCGCCTGGCGTCGCGCCGAGGCTCAAAGCCGCTTGCTCAAGCCTTGGATCGATTCCGGCGAGGCTCGCGCTCACGCTGGTCACAACAAACGGCACCGCAAGGCAGGTGTGCGCCAAGACGATCGCCAAGGGCGTGCCAACCATGCCATAGCGCGAAAAGGAATAGTAGATGCCGATCGCGACGACGATTCCCGGTACGATCATCGGCGAAAGAAGCAGGCCCGTCGCGATCGTGCGTATAGCGCGTGGCAAGCGGGCGATTCCGATCGCAGCCAACGTGCCGAGCGTTGTCGAAAGCACCACGACTGCTGCGGCCACCCAGACACTAAGCCAAGTTGCATACAACCAATCGGCATTGCCGAAGTAAGCCTCATACCATCTCAAGCCGAAGGCGGGTGGCGGAAACGTGAGATACGGCGCAGAAGAGAAGGAGAGCACGAATACCACAACGATCGGGAGCGCGAGGAACAGAAGAATCAGTCCAACAATCGTGATCGGCAGGAGGCGGATAGAACTCATCACTTGGTCATCCTGAAAGCATTGCCCACGCCAGGTATGAGTTGCGCAATGCCGATCAGGCCGATGGCAGTCGCCAGCAGTACAGCTGAAAGAGTGGCGGCATATCCCCAGTTGAGTTGATCGACCTGCTGGGCGATCAACATTGACAGCGTGACGTCACGCGAGCCACCCACCATGGCGGGCGTGATGTAGAACCCGAGCGCCAGCACAAAGACAAGCAGTGCGCCGGCCGCCACGCCGGGCATCGACAAGGGCAATATGACTTGGCGGAAGGTGCCCCAAGGCGTGGCGCCCAGGCCTGAGGCGGCGCGGGCCAACGAGGGGTCAATTTGCCGCAGCGCATTGGCGATGGGCAGGATCATATAGGGTAGCAAGATGTGCGTCATCGCGATCTCAGTCGCCAGTGTTGTGTTGAGCAGTTGCAGCGGTCGGTCGAGTAGGCCGAGTGCCAGCAGCGCTTCGTTGATTAGCCCATGACGGCCCAGCAGCACCATCCATGCGTAGGTGCGCACCAGCACCGAGGTCCAGAACGGCAGTAGAATCACGATCAGGATAAGGGGCGCGGTCGAACGGGCGCGTGACAACGCGAGCGCGACCGGATAGCCCAGAACAAGAGTGCTGACCATGGCGACAAACGACGTGCTGATCGTGATCCAGAAGACCTTGAGAAAGACGATATCACCCGGCAGGGCCGCATAGTGATCCAAGGACCATCTAGGATCGTTGAGGCTGCGCAGCAGCATCGACGCGACGGGTATCGCATAGCACACCGCCATGTAGACCAGCAGCGGCCCGGCGAGCAGCCACGGAAGCATCCGTGGGAGCACGCGATTCATCGTGGACGGCTCTCTCCGCATGACTGAAGGGGGTGAGGAGGGGGTAACGATCGCTTCAGACATAGCTCGCCCTAAACGAGGATTGTATCAACAACCGACCAAGCGATCTCTATGCGCTCGCCGACGGCTCTGCGGCGGACCGCGGCACTCGAAGCTTCCTTCAGCACCATCGAGGTGCCGTTGTCGGCCTTTAGCAGATAGCGGCAGCGCTCACCGGCGAACACCGCTTCGGTCACCGTGACGGGCATGCGGTTGGCGGCTGGTTCCGACTCGACAGGCCCGTCGGCGAACCGCAAGCGTTCGGGCCGCGTCGTCAGGGTGACCTCAGCGCCGATTTGCGGACGCAGCGAAGTTACGGCCCTTACTAGCACGCCTTCGCACTTCGCCACGACGAGGTCGTTCTCTACGCCACACACCGTCGCCGGCAAGAAGTTGGACTGGCCGATGAAACTCGCTACAAAGCGGTTGCAGGGGCGGTCGTAAAGATCCTCCGGAGACCCAATCTGCGCTATCTTGCCATCATTCATAACGGCGATGCGGTCAGACATGGTGAGCGCCTCGTCCTGGTCGTGCGTGACAAGAACGAAAGTGATACCTAGCTCGGCATGGAGTCGCCGCATCTCGATCTGCAGATTTTCGCGAAGTTGCTTGTCAAGGGCACCCAGCGGCTCGTCCAGAAGGAGCAGCCGAGGCTTGAACACAATAGCCCGCGCGACGGCCACGCGCTGTTGTTGGCCACCCGACAGTTGGCGCGGATAGCGCCCGCCGTAGCCCGGCAATTGCACCAACTCAAGCGCCTCAGCCAGCAGCCTGGCGCGCTCGGCCCTCGGCACGCCACGCTGCTTCAGTGGGAAGCCAATGTTCTCGGCCACGGTCAAGTGCGGAAAGAGGGCATAGTTTTGGAAGACCATACCGATGTTGCGGCGATAGGGCGGCGCGCCCAGTACTGACGTCCCATCAATAGCAATGTCGCCTGCGCCGGGTGTCTCAAAGCCCGCGATCATCATCAGCGTCGTGGTCTTGCCGGATCCACTTGGGCCCAACAAAGTGAGGAATTCTCCCGATCGGATGTCGAGCGACACTCCGGCCACCGCCGAAACGCCTCCGTAGCTCTTCTCCACATTGGTAAGCGACACCGAAGCACCGCGGACACGACTGTCACCCGGAGGCAGAACCGAAGGACCTAACGTTTGCTCCATAAAATCCCTCTGGGATGCCCTTAAGAATCTTGCTGAGGACGGCAACGGCCTACCCCAACAACCACTTGCTGAACTTCGCTCGGGCCATTTCGCCATTAGCAATCCACCACTCAGTATTGTATAATACGAGCTGCTTCTTTATGTCAGGCGAACTCGGAAGCATCGCCAAGCGCTCCGGGGGAATGTACCTGTTGGCCGCTTCATTGATATTGCCATATGGAATGGACATCGCGAAGCGCGCCTGCGGAATCGGCATGAGAGTATAGGCCAACAGTTTCATGGCATTGGCCTTGTTTTTGGCGCCCTTGAGAATGCCAAAGGCATCGCGCCCTAACAGTCCTTGATTCCAGCAAATCGAGGCGGCCACTCCCTGCCCCTGCAACGCCGCCATGCGACCATTCCAAACCGTGGTCATGACCACCTCATTGTCAGTCAGCATTTGCGGCGGTTGGGCGCCGGTCTCCCACCACTTGACCACGCTCTCCTTTATCTTGTCGTAGCTCGCCAGCGCCTTGTCGACATCAAGTGGGTAGAGCTTGTCGGCTGGGACTCCGGCAGCCATCAGCGCAAATTCCATCTCTGGGTTGAAGCCGGCGCCGACGCCGTACATGGCTCGAGGTCCGGGGAACTTCTTCGTGTCCCAGAAATCCACCCAGCCTTTAGGCGGGCCATCTTTGAACGCGTCGGTGCGGTAGCCCATCACCACAGCAAAACTATCTACCTCCACCCCATTTTCGAAGCGGAATTCTTTACCCACACCGTCGTCGATGAGTGAGTAATCGATCCTCTCGAAATAATCGCCGGTCTTCATGAGCCTTAGGATCGAGCCGCGGCCGATGTCGATCAAGTCCCATTCGAGATTGCCGGTGTCGACCATTGCCCTGACTTTTGCTATATCGGCGGTGGGAAAGACACGGACCTTGATGCCAGTCACCTTCTCGAAGGGCTCATACCAAGCCTTCTGCTGCGCCTCCTGCTTTGCGCCGCCCCAGCTGGCTACGCGGACCTCTCCCGAGCCCTTCAGAATGTCCGGGACTGTTGTTTGCTCGGGCAAGGTGGATTGAGCGCCCGCCGAGCGGATGACGAACGGTGCCGCGAGCCCCGCGGTTATCAAACCGACGGCGCGACGGCGGCTAATGGAGCGGATCGGATGCTTGCTCATGAATTCCTCCTTTGTCAGCGCAGCTTCCGTGGAAGCGCGCGATCGATTCAGGCTCTTCGTACAATTGATAAATTGAGAACTTCTTCGCGATCACGCTTGATCGCCGAAAGCAGGGGCTGCCGCTCGCGTGTCACAACAGAACATTTCCTCCCACTGACGCGATGATCTAGTTTGTTGTTCGCATTTGTAAGAGGATGCCCACGCATAAAGACGGTGAAAATCGGCACCAGATGGAAGAAATTCTGCAAAATGAGGGCGCGTTGTACCGCTCAGCCGCCCGGTCGTCCGGCGGAGGCAAGCGCACAGACTAGAGTAATCGCCGAGCTGAGTGAATCGAAGGGGATTGAACGAAGCCGCTGGCGCGGCATGTAGGGAGGCATAGCAAGGATTGCCTCCTGTCTGAGAGGATTGCGGGTTTTCGAAGCCCAACCCTTTAGACAGGAGGTTTTCCGATGGCTGAGATCAGTCCGCTTCGCCGCCGCATGATCGAGGACATGACGGTCCGCAATCTGTCACCGGCGACGCAGCAATCCTACCTCAACGCCGTAGCGAAGTTGAGCCGATATTTCGGTCGTTCTCCCGACCGCCTCGACCTGGAGGATATCCGCGCCTTCCAGGTTCATCTGGTTGCGACGGGGATGTCTTGGCCGGCGCTGAACCAGATCGTCTGCGCACTGCAGTTCTTCTACGGTGTGACGCTTGGTCATGACACCGTTCCGGAGCGCATCGCCTATGCGCGTAAACCGCGCAAACTGCCGGTCGTGCTGAGCGCCGACGAGGTCGTCCGCTTCCTGGAAGCAATCCCGAGCCTCAAGAGCCGTACCGCGTTGACCACTGTCTATGCCGCAGGCTTGCGCGTATCGGAAGTGGCCCTCTTGAAGGTTGTCGACATCGACAGCCAACGGATGTTGATCCGGGTCGAGCACGGCAAGGGCGGCAAGGACCGTTACGTAATGCTCTCGCCGCAGCTTTTGAGGATTCTGCGGACATATTGGCGGCTCACTCGGCCCAAACGATGGCTATTTCCCGGCCGCGACGACGAGCGTCCGCTCGTCCCAAATGTGCTGCACGCCGCCTGTCGCTCAGCCTCTGCTGCGGCTGGCTTGAGCAAGTCGGTGACAGTGCATACGCTTCGGCACACATTCGCGACCCATCTGCTGGAGAACGGGGCCGACGTACGCATCATCCAGGTGCTGCTCGGCCATGCCAGTCTGGCCAGCACGGCGCGCTATACCCAAGTCGCCACAAAGACCATCAGCAATACGCCAAGTCCACTTGACCGGCTCCGCCTGGAGGTCGTGCCGCCCGGCTGAGCGAACCTGATGGCTCCGGTTCTGGAAGTGGCGGATATCTTCCGCCGCTACGGCGAAGCGTTTCGGCAAGCTCGTGCCGGACATCTGGGCCGCGTCGAGCGGCGCGTCATGGGCGCGATCACGGCATGCCGGACGGCTGTGCTTGGCGGCCACATCGAGCAATGCGACGACTGCGGTGCCACCCGGATCGCCTACAACTCCTGTCGCAATCGGCATTGCCCGAAGTGCCAGGGCTCGGCGCGCGCGCAATGGCTTGCCGAGCGACAAGCCGAACTCCTTCCCGTGCCATACTTCCACGTCGTCTTCACCTTGCCGGCGCCGGCCAGAGAGATTGCTTTCCAGAACAAGGCGGAGGTCTATGCCATTCTGTTCCGCTGCGCGGCCGAGATGCTCACCACCATCGCGGCCGACCCCAAGCATCTCGGCGCTCAGCTCGGTCTGACCGCCGTCCTCCATACTTGGGGTCAAACCCTGCAACACCATCCGCATATCCACTGCGTCGTGCCTGGTGGTGGACCTTCACTCGACGGCACACACTGGGTCGCTTGCCGGCCCGGCTTCTTCCTGCCGGTGCGCGTCCTCTCCAGGCTGTTCCGCCGCCTGTTTCTGCAAGAGCTGCAAGCTGCCTTCGCGGCTGGCCAGTTGGGCTTCTTTGGCGATCTCGCCGATCCCGCCGCATTCGCCGAGCGCCTCGCTCAGCTCCGACCGACCGACTGGGTCGTCTACGCCAAGCCGCCATTCGGCGGGCCTGAACAGGTGCTGGCTTATCTCGGCCGCTATACGCATCGTGTCCCCATCGCCAACAGTCGGCTGATCTCGCTTGCCGACGACAACGTGAGCTTTGCCTGGAAGGACTATCGGCAGATTCGTAAAGCCAAAGTGATGACGCTCGATGCCGGTGAGTTCATTCGTCGCTTCCTCCTGCACACCCTGCCGGACGGCTTCCATCGCATCCGCCACTATGGCTTCCTCGCCAATGGCGGGCGCAACGATAAAATCGTCCTCTGCCGTCAACTCCTTGCCGTCCGCAACGCTCCGACTGATCAAGAAGCCGGCGACGATCCCCTCACCAAATGCGAGATACCCGCCTGCCCACATTGCGGCGGCACGATGCGGCGCGTCGACGTCGTCCCGCGACCATCCATTTCGTTGTGACACGTCATGAGCCACGCCTGCACCATCCACTTCGTCCATAATCACCTTCGCGTTGGCAACGTCCGAAGCCGCCGTAGGTGCACTCGTCATCGAACACCCGGCCGATCGTTCGACCACGCATCCCAGCGCCGCAAATTTCTCACTGGATCGCGCCTTTTGCCCGATCAATGGAACCCCTCACATCAGCTGAAGGTCGCGCGGACGCGCGGTGATCACAGGCGCGCCTTCGCCGCAGGCGAACCCGCCGCACTATCCCCATCGGGCCACAACTCCGCGGCTTCGTTCAATCCGGCTTCTATGAGGTCGCACGCGCCATCGCGCGCGCGGTTGGCCTTTGCCCCGCGACCTCATAGAACCCTCAAGATTCCCAAATCAGGCGTAAGCTGATTCAAACTGCCTGCTGGAGGCCGGCAGGTATGTCGAAGGCTCATTCGCTGGATCTTCGGGTTAGGGTTCTGGCTGCGGTAAAGGCAGGCGCATCGCACCGGGAAGCCGGCGAGCGCTTTGGGCTGAGCGCGGCAAGTGTGAGCCGATGGCGAACGCGCGAACGCCAGCAGGGCGATGCGCGTCCGAAGGCCCTTGGTGGGGACCGTCGATCCGGTCGGAACGAGGCACATCAGGAGACGATCCTTGTGATGCTCAAAGGCACGCCAGATATCACGATCGAGGAACTGCGCCGGAGCCTGGTCCAAAAGGGGCTCGTGTTCGGCGATGGCACCAACCGCCGGTTTCTGGTGCGGCACGGCATCACGCGCATAGAAAGACCGCGCACGCAAGCGAGCTAGGACCGGCCGGATGTCGTGAAGCGGCGACAGGATTGGCTCGACAGTCAGCCCGCGCTTAGGCCCGAGCGCCTCGTCTTCATCGATGAGACCTGGGCTTCAACTAGTATGACTCGCCGCTGCGGCCGCTGTCCACGTAGCGAGCGTCTGAAGGTTGGGATCTCGCATGGCCATTGGAAGACTACGACCTTTGTCGCCGGGATTACCTCCGCCGGCATCATTGCTGCTTTCGTCCTCGATGGACCGATCAATCGTGACACCTTCGAAGTCCGTGTGAGAAGGTGCTCATTGCCGACCTCAAGCCAGGTGCCATCGTCGTCATGGAGAATCTGTCCAGCCACAAAGGGCCGGGGGTCCGCCAAATAATCGAAGCTGCAGGAGCGAGATTGCTTTATCCGCCACTCTACAGCCCTGACTTCAATCCGCTCGAGAACGCCTTCACCAAAATCAAGGCCTTCTTGCGCAAGGCTGCAGAGCAGAACCGTCGATGGCCTCTCGAATGTAATCGGCCGCAGCATCGACCGCTTCACACCAACCGAGTGCCGCAATTACTTCATCGCCGCCGGATACGCTGCAAAATGATCGGCGGATGCTCTAGCGGACGGCAACGCGGAGCCTCAAGCTGCCCTTCATCCCTGTTGTACCTCATGGCGGCAATTGTACCCCTAGACAATATTCGCCTGCGAACGACCAACATCGATTGCCGAACTTCGAATTTTCTTTAGCTCTGCAGTCGCTGTGGCACGAAGACCTCGACAATGGGGTCGGCTAAGCATCTGCCGCACCTGCAGAGGCCCTTCGGGACTGGGTTGGGGTTTAGCCTGACTATCGATCTGACGCCGCGATGGACTCAGATTGGCGCGCCACTCCTGTTTGGCATTCGCATTGCGTCTCGCAGCATGCTAGACCGCTGAGTGGTTCGGAATTCACAAATCAGCGTTTTGGTGATTCCAGCTGGGGCTGATGACCCTGCCCCCTGGACTTAATCCAGATTGAAGTTCGCTCTGGCCCATCTTGAGGACCAGAGCATGAAGCGCAGCCGCTTTACGGCAGAGCAGATCATCGGGATTTTGAAGGAGCTCGAGGCTGGCGTGTCGGTTGCCGATCTGTGTCGGAAGCACGGCGTCAGAGATGCCAGTAACTACAAACTAAAGCCAAGTTTGGCGGGATGGACGTCTCGGGAGGCCATGCGACTGAGGACGCTGGAGGACGAGAAAACGTGGCTGAAGCAGTTTTTGGCCGACGCTATGCTGGACAATGCGGCGGTGGAGGACCTGCTGGGAAAGAAGTGGTGACGCCCGCGGGGAAGCGGAATGCTGTTGCGCATCTCGTGGATGCTCCAAGGGATGAGCGAACGGCGGGCGTGTAAAGACATCGGCTGTTGCCGCATACCATCAGATATCGGACAATCCGGGCGGATGACGCGGCCCTGGGCAAACGCAAGAGAGCGATGGCCGAGGTGCGCCGTCGCTTCGGCTATCGGCGCCTGCATGTTCTGCTCAAACGGGAAGAGCTGGCGGTCCGTCGCCGTCCTGGCCGCTAGCGGACGCTCTGGATAAGGCGCCGATGGTGGTGCCGATAGCGTCGAATGACCGTTGGTCGCTCGACTTGGTCTCGGATCAGCTTACCGATGGCCGCCGCTTCCGCATTCTTACCGTGGTCGACGAGTGCACGCGCGTGTGCCTGGCGTTGGTGGCCGACACCCCGCTGTCGGGCCTTCGGGTGGCTCGGGAGTTGGGTCAGCTGATCATCGAACGCGGCAAGCCCAAAATGGTGGTCAGCTAGAACGGCACCGAACTGACCAGCAAGGCTATCCTGACATGGGCCGATCAGAGCCGAGTCGCCTGGCACTACATCGCACCCGGCAAGCCGACGCAGAATGTCTTCATCGAAAGCTCAATGGCCGGCTCCGAGACGAATGTTGAACGAGACGCTGTTCACTTCGCTGGCCCAGGCCAGGGTCAACTCGGACATCGGCGGCCCGACTACAACGATACGCGCCCCACTCGCAACTCGGATGGAAAACACCATCGGAGTTCGCCTTCACCTACCACTTGCGACGGGATCTGGCGCTGCACTATGCCGATGTGGTTCGCACTAGCTCCCGCCCATCCGGGTAAATCCACCAGCCAGAGCGAACTCAGGACTGGATAGAACTTGATGTAGTGGAACGGCCCGCTCCAACAGCATCAAAGTGCTAGAACGTGGTCGTTGTTCGAACGCCACAAAGGAGGGACCGTTCCATGAAACAGGTTATCACCATC
>NZ_JADPJR010000135.1:0-15595 GCF_023073535.1 Bradyrhizobium sp. 179
CGGCTGCCTACATCGCTGAAACACTCGAGGCGATCATCGACGGTCATCCCCATAGCAAGATCGATGATCTCATGCCGTGGCGATTCCGCAAAACGTCAACCCAGCCTCAATAGGGTCACGGCTAAGCGCTTACGAACAACAGGGCCGGCATGTTGTTGCCGGTCGCCCAATGGGACTGAAAGTCAGCCCTTAGCAGAATGAATTGATATTTATGTAGACCGCTGGCAAGCCACTGAAGCAGGCTCTCGGGTGCTAGGCATTCGCGCAACTCACATTGAAAGTATTGAGCACCGTCGCGTAGGGGCAACTTGAAACAGATTGATTACAAAACACGGTCCTGGATAACGCGTCCAATATTGTGCAGTTCTCTACAGGAGTGAGCCAGCGAGTCCCGGCTCAAACGCTAAAAACCGGCGCCTCCTCTGCTGTAGCCCACGGGATATGGAGTCTGATCAGCGCATGGGCTTTTCGACAGAGGACGCCTCCTTCACACTGTCGCGGATGTATTCTGCTACTGATTCCACCCAAGCGATAGTCTCCTGTTACCCGTTGATAAGAAAGCAATTTATGGCGGAGGATAAAAAGAGCAACGAGAAGCTCATCGTAAACCAGAAAGAACATGAGTGGCCGAAGCAGTTCATAGAAGGCGCGGAGTTCAAGTCGCTCGCTGGTTCACCGGAGGACTGCGCCGTGAACATTACCGTTCCCGGCGGGGAAGATCCCGAAATCGGCGATACGCAAGAAGTCGATCTTAGCGAGCATGCAGAGCCGAAAGGAATTAAACGGTTCACGACGCGCAAACCGACTACTTCGCCGCGCCAATGACATTTCTCCCCGAAGATGATGTGGAGTTTCTTCGGCGAAAGGCGATCGCATATGAATTGAAGAGCAAGACACCGCCGGACGGTACAGTTCGCAATGACATTATTTCCCCGGCTTTCAATTTGCCGGCAATCGTTTTACTCGCGAGGGCGACCGGCTTGTGAGCTGTAGGACGTGCGACCTTAAGATATTGATCCAGCCGCAGTACGCGACGACTAAGCTCGACAGCTTCTATACTCTTCCGTACCTGACAAGACAGGACGGCAGCGGCCCGCAGAACACGACTATCGATCAAGAGCTTTTGGTGCGAATTGGCAGTTGTGGTCGCGTCATCTAGCAAAGGACCAATGGCGGCCAGATATCGATGGCTTGGAAATCTACCTACAGCACGTTCGGGACGCCCTTAAGGTATGAGCCGCGTAACATTCACCATCCTTGAAGAGCAGGCCGCGGACGTTGCCAGCTGCTCGCACGCATCTCATTCGCCCCATCGCTCCCGCAGAGCAGGTCCGCCGAGTACTTCTGCGTCCGCTCGGTCTCAAAATCGTAATCGTCTTGCGGACTCTGTTAGCAGCGGGGGTTCGTGAGTTGGTCGCGATGACGCCATGCTGGAGGCGATTATGTATCAGCGGCGCAGCGACCCGGCTTGCTCGCTCTTGATGACCGATGCCAGGATCGGTCCGTCCTTGGGTGACTTCCGCTCCACCGTGGTCGAATCCTTGGTGATTCCTGCACTCCCAATCCGCGGGCGCCTACTGGTCTCCGATGAAGGCTTGGGCGGTGCCGTGCCACCGGCGAGGAAGCAGTGTGGGAAGGTCGCGCTGGGCAGAAAGATGGCTGTCGTGCTTCATCGAACGTGGGTCGCCATGCCATCCAAAAAGACGCTAGCCGAGGCGCGTGGGACCATCGAGTTCGCATGATCTGTCGTGGCTCCTCAAGGCCTCAAGGCG
This sequence comes from Bradyrhizobium sp. 179, assembly GCF_023073535.1. NCBI lineage: Bacteria > Pseudomonadati > Pseudomonadota > Alphaproteobacteria > Hyphomicrobiales > Nitrobacteraceae > Bradyrhizobium > Bradyrhizobium sp. 179. The sequence continues at coordinate 1,773 of NZ_JADPJR010000135.1, forward strand.
GCAGGCTACGCCGATGAGCTCGAATCGACCCTTCAACCGAATCCCATCATGTGCCGCTTTGCCGACCACGAACAGAAGTAAGATACCCGCGGCACGCGCGTTAAGGGATCAACAGAGGCAGACCGAATACAGAGCATGAGGTTGAAGAACGGCTGAGCTGGCTCGAAAGCATGGGATCTCCGAAGCGGCGATCTACAATTGGAAGGCCAGAGTTGCTGCTCAACGAGCGGAGACTACCATCATTCGCAGGTTGCCGGCCTACAGGCAGAGCGTTAGATCGCATGATCGTAAACAAGGCAGCACAGCTACCTTTTCGACAGCTAAACGGGATAGAAGCAAAAGTTGAGTCAGATCGGAGACGTGACATCATGAGCCAAATTAATAACGTTTGTAAGCCGCCAGATCGCATCTACGTCGGACGATCTAAGATAAATGGGTTCGGCTTGTTTTCGAGAAAAACCATAACGAGGGGAAATGTCATAGAAACACTCGAAGGCGAGGTCTATCCGAAGGCAACCAAGAGAACGATACAAATTGATCGCAGTAGACACCTTTGTAGTGAATACATAGACTTCATCAATCACTGTTGCCGCCCAAATGCCCGCCTTCAGGTGGAACGTGGTGGCATTGTCCTGATTGCAATCGAGGAGATTGGTTGCGATAGGGACGAAGTAACGATCGACTACAACTGCTCCGAATACTCTCTCGCTGAGAGCTTCTCGTGTCGATGCTGTGAGCCTCCCAGACTTATCGCTGGATACAGTTACTTGCTAGAAACGGGTCAAGGCGACTATCTAAGTCGAATAGAGCGATTCGTGCTGCCTCATCTATTGTCGACCTCCTCGGAATGTTTGTCTAACAAGTAGATTGTGAGCCGCCACGGGGTGCCAGAGGCTCCAAATCCTTAGCAGAGGGAGCGCCATGACGAACGAGGCGACAAGCCGGACCCGAGCGGTTCCTATGGTCTGGATCACGCCAGCGAACATCCTTTCGCGCAGGCGGCAGTGACGTCGATTGCGGCCAGATCGGCTGCACGCCGCAGAGGCTGCACGACTGGGCCAATAAGGCCGAGGTCGATAGCAGGCAGCCAGCGGCCGTCCCGACCGACATTCGTTCTGCCTACGAGGGCAACGACTTGGGAAGCAGCCTGGAATGGATGACGGCTGGCTGCTTCGCCCGCGAGGAATTTATCAATTGGTCGGGATGATGCCTGATCAACTCAAAGAGCCCTCTCGATTCCTGGCTGAATGTGCTGGTCCTCCTCGCCTGAGCTCAGCGAACTGGCGCAACATGACGTATAGCGCGATCATTCCAGCGCCGAGCTCAGCGATGGCTTGGCTGGCCAAAACCCCACTGAAGCCCGATATGACAGGGAATAGAAGTACCGCTGGTATGAAGAGATACCCCTGCCTTGCGAAAGATACGACAGCGCTGAGGCGTGCTCTTCCCACCGCCTGAAGCATTGTCGTTACAACTCTCTGAATACCGTAAAGTCCAAAAAACAGGTGAAAGACGATGCAGGTCGAAACTGCAATATCCGTGACCTTATCGTTATCGCTGAACAACCTGACCAAAGGCCGGGCAAAAACGATAACGGCTGCTGAATAAGCAACGGAAATCGCAACGGTGATAGAGACCATAAACTTCGCAACCTTCATTACACGGGCAAAGTCGCGCGCTCCCCAACCGAACCCCAGCACAGCTTGAGAGCCGATACAGAAACCGGTGATAGGCAGCGCCCCGATTGTCAAGATTCTTGCGGCTATTCCCACCGCCGCGATGAACTCGTCGCCGAACCGCGCAGCAGCTCCGTACAAGAACATACCGGCAAGAGCGGTTAAGATACTTGTCGTCGTCGCGGGCGCCCCAATGAGCGCGAGCTGCCTGATGCGATCTACTCGTAGCGAGATCTGGGATGTCCTGACAAGCACAGTGCCGAGCCGCTTAGCAAAATACGCAATGTAGAAGCTTATAGCCGCGAGCTCAGATAGCAGCGTTGCTAGGGCTGCGCCTCGCAGGCCCAGGCCTAGCAAGAATATAAAAATGGGATCGAGCACGGCGTTTAATATGAAAGCGCTCAGCGTGGTCCACATGCTGAATCGGGTGTTCCCTTCAGCTCTGGCGATGAAACCGCTGACGATGCTTAGGAGCATCATAACAGCGCCCGGCAAGAGGATCGTGGCGTAGTCGACCGCCATGGGCAGGATGGATGGAGTCGCCCCGAGTACGACGAAGATGCTTCGGAGGTTTATAAGCAGAGCGATCGTGATGGTGATCCCAATCGGAGCGGCGAGCGTGAGCGCCGTACTCGCACCCCGGCCCGCCTCCAACGCATTACCAGCACCAAGATGACGAGATATGAAGGAGGCAGTGCCCACACCGATGCCCTCTCCCACGGCCGCGACCAGGACAATGAGCGGCATCGTCAGGCTGACAGCTGCGATCGCCCGCGCGCCAAGTGATGCAAGAAAGATTGCGTTGAGGAGCTGCTGTAACGCATTGATCGATAAGGCGATAACAGATGGAATGGCGAGCCGCAGGAGAAGGCTCAGGAGATTTTGGTCCGATAGATCGATGTCCCGATTCTTCTTCGGGATTGCATCGCGATCGCTTTTGACGACGAGCTCCGCATTGCGCTCATCCATGATTCACACTCCTCAGCACTGCTAATTCATCGATCGTGTGCGAAAGCTCCTGTTGCAAGAGTCGCCTGATTGATATCCGATTCGAAAAGGAGAGGTAGATCGCCGCCGCTTGATGCATGTATTCGCCGATCCAAAGTGGATAAGGTTCTGTGTCTAGAAACCGGCATGCGAAATGGCGCTGCAAACTGGCGCGATAATTCACCCCAATTCTGGGCAGTGGCAGGCGATCGAGCCGACATCGCACGGCTGGATCTCGGTTTAGGAATTTCAGCGCCCGAAAGCCTATTCCCCCACGAGGCAGCGCATTGCGCTGCCGGTATATTGAGCGAGCACGGTCCGAACGCGCCTCCCTTCCGGTGACATGCAATGGAAGCGGAACGAGCTCGCTAATAAGCCCGATGATCTGAGATGAATCGAAATCGTCAAACAGCCGACCTCGTGTCGAGGTCAGGCTATCAATCAAGAGCGAATAGTTGCCGAACAGGGCTCCACACGCACCCGACAGGGCAGCAAGAAACACATCAAAGTCCTGACAATGCGCTGATTTGGCGCCAATCCTGAGGAGACTCGCTGTCGCTTCCCCGTCGACCTCAAGATGGTACTTCGCCTGATCTACCCGAATCGAACGGCCGTTCGCATCCTCCCGACGACCTTTAAGACTTGCATCGTGAAGCTCTCTCGCGCTTTCTTTGGCAACGCTCGTGCCGCCCGATGACGCGTCGCTGACACGCAAGTTGAACTGATCGTAGTCAATGCCCTCCCAGTGCTTGAGTTCGTCTGGTGCTTCGCTGTTCGCGTAGTGCTCGAGGCGCTTCAACCAGGGAGAGAGCCTTTGTACGGTCTCGGGGCCATTCACGTCATGGCCTGCAGCAAGAGCGTTGTATGCGCCTTCCAATGCTTCCAGAAATAGCCGATAGCCCATCCCATCCGCTACGAAATGATGCATCAGCACCAGCAGATAGTAATCGCCGCTTTCCGAAGTACGGAAGGCCGCGACGTGAACAAGAGGCGTGTGGCCATCAAACCGAAACATGTGCTGACGTCTTGCCCAGACGCTCTCGATTGTCCTGCGCTGGTCTGCGCCGGTCATCCGAACGAGATCGATCTCCTCCACGATGCGCTCGGCCGAACAAGGCCCAATCCCCAGCCGTAGTCCATCTTGGGTTCGGGCAACGCGGAGCCGGAGGCCTTCGTGCCTCTCGATGACATGGACAAGTGCGCGGTCCAGGATCTTGATGTTCAGGATGCCGCCACGCAAGAAGAACAGATCACCCATGTTAAAACGCTCGTCAAAGCCGAGAAGAGAATTCCAAAACGATATTACGGGAAGCACAGGCAGTAAGCCGTCCGCGGAAGCGACGTTGTGGGGTGCCGCCTCCGCTTCCTCGGCCGCCAATTCCCTGATGGTCGGTGTTCGATAAAGTTGGTTGACGGTGAGATTCAGCCCGGCTTTTCGCGCCAGCGTGACGCAACGCACGCTCAGAAGAGTGTCGCCCCCGATATCAAAGAAACTGCTGTCGATTCCGACCCCCTTGGCGTCTAATAGATCCTCCCAGATCCGAGCAAGAACTCGCTCGTTCCTGGTGCGGGGCTCAGCAGATGGACTAGCTTCTATCTCGCGGTAAGGAACGGAGGATAGCCGAGCACGGTCTATCTTTCCGCTTGTCGTCAGGGGAACACTGTCAACCAACCTGAAGGCTGTGCTGCTTGTGACCAACCTCAAGGCGGTCCTTTGCGGTTGCCGTTCCTGGGACCCGATGAGACCGGACAGGAGTGGTAGAGAGGCAAAAAAGCGTGTCACGCGATGTTTTGCCAAACTGCACAACAACAGATCCGGATCTAGCACCTGCTCTTGGGTGAGGATCAGCGTGGGCACACCTCTCAGAAGTCCACCAAAATACTCCCAAGCGGAGGCAACAAGGCAGGCGGACTTCTGGACAATCATGATGTCGGTGGCATCGAAGGGAAAGCGCCGCCACATCCAGTTCAGCCGGTTGAGAATGGCCGCTTCCGGTATAAGAACCCCCTTCGCCCGGCCTGTGGAGGAGGACGTATATATGAGGTTCGCAATTCGGCGATCTACCAGTCTCTCGCTAGGTGCGAAATTGTTCGCGGTCCTGCTGCACCTTTCTAAGGTGGATAGACAAATTGAAGGTAGGTCAAACTCCGGCTCCGTAGCAATCACGTGAACCAAGAGCTTTGCTTCACTATCCCCCAGGATATGTTGGATCCGATCACGCGGATAATCCGGAGCTATCGGCACAACAACAGCATCCAAGCCTCGCGCCGCAAGCATGACAGCGACAACGTCCGGCGACCGGTCAATAAGCATGGCGACCAGATCGCCGGCCCCCACTTTCATCTCCCGCAGTAGCGAGCGGATAGCTGCCACGCGCGCACGCAGCTGGTCAAACGTGACCTCCCCGAACTCGCCAAAATATGCTACTTTGCCGTGGTTAGAGACGCTGATCTGCTCGGAGGCTTCGGCAAGCGGACATTCGGATTCATATTGCTGGATCGACCCATCCAGCGAATCCAGTATAGTGAGGTCTGAGGCGCTCAGGCAGCTTAGTTCCTCAATGGGCGCAAGCGCTTTATCAACGCAGGCGGCAATCAGACACCGCAAATTGTTAGCCATGCGGACAGCCAGATCACTCGAGATGATGTCTTCCGCATACGCCAGCTGGAGCGCAATTTCATCGCCGCGGAATGTTAGAGCCAACTCGTCCCGACCAAGTGGCTCGGCTGCTTCGGAGTACATGTTGAACATGACCTGGAAGATCGGTGATCGACCCGGTTCGCGACATAACCTGGTGTCCCTGACCATCCATCCGAATGGATAGGCCGAATTTGCGATGGCATCGCTGACCAGGCTCTGGATGCGCCTGGCATGCGCAGCAAAGGACTGACCGGCATCAATCGCGGCTCGGATCGGCAGCATATTCAGAAAAAAGCCAATGATGTCGGCGCTGCCAGGTTGATCCCGTACAGCGTGTGGCATGCCGACGACAATATCGTCCTGACCGCTATACATTCGTAGCAGCAGCTGGAAGCACGCAAGCAGTGTTGTCGAGGTGGTGCAGCTCTTTTGCCGCGCGAATTCTCTTACCCGGCCGGATAGATCGCCGCCAAGCAACACTGGATGCGAGCCGCCGCGGTATGAGTTTGTTTGCGGGCGCGCTCTTCCAAGCGAAAGCACCGGCGGATCATCACCAATCTGACGACGCCAATAGTGACGTTGGTTCTCCAGCGCCTCTGGAGAAACGTGTTGTTTTTCCCACGCCGCGTAGCCCGAGAGTGACGCACGGTTCTCTGGCCGAGGCGCCGCGGCATCTAAATATCTCTGCTGAAGATCTCTGAGCAGAACAGAAATTGACCAGGCATCGAGGATGATTTCGTGAGCGGTGATCAATATGAGATGATTGTCAGGACCAAACCGGACCATGCGCGCGCGAAACAAGCGGCCCTGTCCCAGATCGAAATTGTCTTTCAGTTCCGTTCGCCGAAACTGTGCGATGAGCTCCTCATCTTCGGAGGAGGTGAGATGAGATGCATCGATCGATTCAAGATTGGTGCATGGAGGAGCATCAAAGCACTGAACAGGACCGTCTTCGTCGATAAAACGCGCCGAAAGTGCCTGGTGGGAATGAATGACCTCGGTCCAGGCGCGATTGAACCGAGCCAAATCGATGTTGCCCTTAATCCGCAGCCCGCCCTGAATGATGTAGTTCCGCGCAGATGGATCGAGCTGTGCCAGAAACCAAAGGTGCTCCTGGAGACGCGTCAGAGGTGATCGGTTTAGCTTTCGGCATGTCAAAGCCGTGCATGGATTGCGCTCAGTCCGAGCCTCGATCGAAGCGGCAAGAGATCGAATTGTGCCATTCAGGACCAGTCTGAAATCCGCTTTCACTCCCAGCAAGGTCTGCAACTGCCCCAATATAAGCATTGCGCGGAGGGAGTCTCCGCCGAGGCTTATGAATTGGTCATTCACACCTATGTTCTCGATACGCAAAATGCCAGACCAGATTTGACGTAGCCGGACTTCGAGGTCTGATTGCGGCTCCTCGAAGGGCGTTGACAATAAGGGCCGAACACTCCCCGGGTCAGGCAATGCTGCAAAGTCGACCTTTCCGTTCCTGGTCAGTGGAATACTGCTGACACGGATGATTCTTTCCGGAAGCATGTAGCTGGGGAGTGCCTCAGCAAGAAACTTCTGAAGGTCGCTTTCCGCCAGTTCAGCTGGAGCCGTCACATACGCAAAAAGCCGCCGCGATTCGGCTTGCGCCTCCGCCCGAGCGATATCTCGCGCCGTAAGCTTTACACCTGTGCAGACAGAGGCGACTGCGACTGCTCCATGCACCAATGGATGAGCGGACAAACGAGCTTCGATTTCTCCCAACTCGATTCTGTGCCCGCGAATTTTGACCTGACGATCCCGTCGGCCGAGACATTCCAAAAGGCCGTCGGAACGGATGCGCCCCAGATCACCTGTCCGATATAGGCGCCGGAAGGCCAGGTCGCTTGAGAACGGGTTTGGCCCAAACGCATCCTTGGTGCGGACATGATCATTGACGTAACCGGCAGCGACACCGACGCCGCTAACACAGATTTCGCCGACTTCTCCTACATTGCAGAGCCGTGGTCCGTCCGCGACATAAACCTCAACGTTTTGAATTGGCCTGCCGATCGGCACATAGGGCTCAGCCAGCGCAGGCGGGACGGCAACCAGATGATGCGTCACGCCGTCGGCGCACTCGGTCGGCCCGTAATGATTGAGAATGGAAACGCGGGGATACAAGGCAAGCCACGCACGCGCCAATCCGGGCGTTAGAGGTTCTCCGACCGTAGAAATAATCCGCAAGCCATCCATGGCTCGCTCTGCCGCGGCAAGCGATTGCAGATATTCAACAAACACTGCCAGCATCGAAGGAACGAATTGGACGACCGTAGCGCCGCATCGTTGAATTGCTTGAAGAAGCGATGACGGCGATCTCAGGGTCGCATCATCGATGATTGATGTAGAGGCTCCGACGCAATTCCCTGAAAGAAGCTGCCAAAGCGAGATGTCAAAGCAGTGCGATGCCGTTTGCGCGACGCAATCCGTCCGAGTGAGACTTAAAGCATCGATCTTTGCCGCCAAATGATTGTTTAGGCCAGCGCGCTCGATCATTGCGCCCTTAGGCTGGCCCGTCGAACCAGACGTAAACAGAATATAGGCAAGTCCATCCACGTTCGGCGATGGCACAACAGACGAGGTCTGCCCCCGGCGCAGGGCCGCCTCTATAGCTACGAATTGAGGAGCTGCTTTGCTGCTCTCCTGGAATAGGCTGAGCAATGCCGGTCGGTCTCGGCCCATCAACAAAGCGCAGCGGCTCTGCTCGATCATTAATGATGTACGGGAAGCCGGCAGCCAAGGATCGAGCGGTAGGTACGTTGATCCAGCTTTCAAAATTGCGATGACCGCCGTCGCCCAGTCGAGGTCCCGCCCTAGCCAATAGCCGACAACCCCGCCGCGAGCACCCTGCTCTCGCAAGGTCTTTGCAAGGGCATCCGATCTTGATCGTAGGGCCTCATATGTGAGTTCGTCTGCGCCGTGCCTCAGCGCAACTCTCTTCGGATCCGAACCGGCAAACCGATTAATCGCCGTGATCGCGTCAACCGGTTGACGCTCCATGGACTGCTCCTTGGCTGATTGATTTTGCGTAGTCGCGCGCCCCGCCATTCGTCGCCTTCATCGGCGCCAAAATCGGAGCGCCGGAGCTCGTCAACGAGGTGTGCATGCGCAGCCACCCTGATTCCGCACGTCGTAAGGTTTTGTCCGTATGAGCTTCTCGGTGTTCGCTTCTGGCTCGGTGATCGGCAGAGGAACAGGAGGACGCTAGGACGGCGCGTCCACTTTGGCACCTACCTGCTCTTGTAGAGGACCCGCCAACGTCTGCATGGCACCCGCAATCAACGCGCCCACAGGCTGGTCATGGCTTGTGATTATCGTAATTGTCCGCTTTCCCGGCCCTCGAGCCGCCACCACCAACCGATCGAGGGCGGGCTGCCCCCCGCGACACGGCTTGTATGACGAAAGACTTTTTACCGTAACCACCGCCAGACCAGCTACGCGGCCAAGGCCGGTCGGGTGTTCGCAGGCGGCGAACTCTATCTTAACGGCTCGTTTTGGCGCGTTGCAGACTGGCGTCATTGGCATCGATGGCGGAGCGGAAGCGATCTTGCCGATCGGCGATACCTTGACGACCGCCAACATCATGCGGACATGGCAAGCGTTGTCGCCGAATTATGCTTCTGTCACCGACGGATGTAGCAAGGATGCAACGAGTTGTTGCAGAACGCGCCAAGCGCCAGGTGTTGTCAGGCGGCCTGCATCCAGCGGGGAGAGTCCTCGAAGTCGCGGGCAAGCGGCTCGAGCAGCAGGATGATCAAGAGGTGGGCCAGCAGGTAGGGCTTGGCGGAGCGCGGATCGGTTCCAGGTGGCGTCTTGAGACCAATCAGACTCTTCAGTCGCTTGAAGCCAAGTTCGATGCGCCATCGCAGTCGATAGAGCGCGAGTACATCCTTGGTGGAGAACTCGTCCCGTGCGAGCGACGTGACCAGAATGACCCAATCCGCGGCTTCCAGAGTTTCTTTGGAGATGACGCGGTTTTCGTCTTGTGCGTCTCGCCGGGCTTTACGACGCGAAGCCGCGACTGCACCGGCGGGCTTCTTGACTGCGACCAGACGCATAGCCAGAGGCGAACCGTCCTTGCGTTTGATCCAAATCCTCCGATCGATCAGTCCGTGCGCCTTCGCCGCACGCAATTGGGCCATCAGATCGAACGGAAGGCCTTTGGCATCAAGCCAACGTGCGTTCTTCCAGCCCGCTCGGATCAAAACGTCTGCCCCGGCGTCGCGGACAGCGGCGATGCGGTCGGGTTGCAGATAAGCGCGGTCAGCAATGCGGATCTCGTTCTTGACCACCGGTATCCGGTCAAACGTTTCGCCCTCTTGCTGATCTGTCAGCTCGAAGTGACCAAAGCGCTCATATGGCAGATCGAATGCACTATGAACGCGCCAAAGCTCACTGTTCCTGCGCGCAGCCGGTCCTGCCTGAGGCACTGTCGTCGCATCGATAATGCGGATCAGGCGGCCTCGGCTCGCCTTCGGGGCTGCCGCAGCGAGCAAGCCCTCCACCAGCACTGCAAACCAATCGCCACATTGACGCAGGCGATAGAACAACGCCACGCTACTGAGGTCGGCAAGGCCAACAGAAGCGGCCCACGCGGCTGTCGATCTCAACCCTCTTTCACCCAGACAATAGGCCAGCATCAGCCGAAGTAACGACACCGCATCTGGAATTTGGCGCCGCCGCACGAAAGCCTTCGTCTGGCGCGCACTTATCTCAAGCTGCGCAGCCCCGCCGAGTTGCGTAAGCACTCTCGTCCAGTCCTCGTTCAGAAGCGATTCGTCTGCCATCCCGGCTAGGAATCACGTGTGATTCCAACACTCAAGAATAAACTTAACGCCTATGCGGTGCGCCGGGAGCACTCAGCGCGGCCTGAGCTCTGGCCGCGCTAGGGCGAGCCGGATATTGTGCAGATTGTAATGATCCTCAGTTCGTGCGAGCCTTCCGGCAAGGCCGGCAGGCTCGCCGTGATTTCGCGCAGCAGCACCTGCAGCTCGAATTTCGTGGCGCGCAGCAATTCGCTTTGTGAAATAACTCTCATGATTTCCTCCTTCGTTTCCGGCCACGGACATCGCGGCCTTCTTGCGACGGGAGGAGCGCCGCAGGAGGCTGGCTGCATCGCCTGCGACCGCAACGTGAGAGAAGGAGCGCCATGAAGCCGCCGAGGCGCTTAAGTCCGCAAGATCAGAGGACGGCGATGACTCCGTGGACGGAGGAGGAAAGCGTGAGGGTTAGTTTCACGGCGAATTGCTTCGTCCGCGCCACGCGCTGCAGGAAGCTGATGCCGAAATGGCGATAAAAGATTTAACGAGGATTTCTCATGCAATCTGCGCGTCCGGCTTCGCCGGAGCGGGCCATACTCGCGCCGCGCAACAGCGCTCCCCGAACCCCGTGCCGGGTTTCGACCCGAGGTGACTGTCCCTCGCGCAAGGACTATGCGCGCTCGCTTACGTCATTCCTGACTTTGCTTCTTGATTCAAGGCGTTGCCCGGTTTTTCAATCGTGCCCGTGCGCAATGCCCCATGGGTTAGTGACCGCTTTTGATCGGTCGATTTCGCAGAAATACAGGTTGCGGGACCTTAGGCCGCTCTTGTAGATTGTACGGCGTTCTGCTCATCCATAGGCGCAGAAATATTCGCTGGCGAATTACGGCGAGCTTACGATGGCCACGACGGCCGTACAGCGAGAGAAATTCGCCTTCGCACTGACCGTGCAGGACGCCCAGCCGCCGGGGGGCACGTCTTTCATGGACGCCAAAGCTTTCCTATCTCGCCTGAAGACCGAGTTGGAAGAATCCGCGTGTGGACGGTCTGAACGAGATTCTTGCGCAATTAGACGACGCCGCATTGCTTCCCGAGCTTTTAGACTATGTCACGCACCAAAATGATCGAGCAGAGGTCAAAAACAGTGTGACGGCTCTAAAACGACTGGCGGAGGATCGCACCGCAAACAAAAACACGAAGAAGCTCGTGTGCATGTCGTTCACTGGCACGGGAATTGCGACCATGGTCGGAAGTTTTGCCGTCGTGGCAAGCTTAGCTACAGGATTTTTTGTCGTTCCCTTGCTGGTGGGCGGAATCGTAGCAACTCATGCGGCCTTGCGGCGTTTAGAGCCACGGAAGAGGAAAAGAAGTATCAGCAAATCGTGGATCGGGTAAAAGAGATCGAGGCGGCGATAGCGGAAAAGTTCAAATGACCGAGCAATTGCACACGTTGACTGCGATAGACCAGATTGTCCGCGACAGCTTCCTGGCGCAGCCTCTGCTCTCGATTGTTGCATTGATTATCACCGCTTTCCTGTTGGTCCTCGAATACTACCTTGTGACCACGGATAAGCCCGGGCGTGTCGATAAGCATTTCTTAGTCGAAAACGAGAACTGGCTTAAGGAAATGCGCTCGAAGCATCTCGGCTCGACCTTCAAGCCTTCCTCTAAAGAGGGTGTTGTTTGATCCCGCCCGGGTACAGAGCAACTTACCTGAACTCAGTTTGACGGCTTCAGGGTCCCAAGAAAGCGAATGGATTCCACGCGTTGCTGATCGAAGGGGCCGCGCTTAATTAGAGGATCCAAATTAAACCAGCCCACGAATTGTCGGCAATTTTTGCAATCTAACGTAGAGTTATGGTGAAGGATACAAGGTGTGCGCGGACCGCCGCGCACACCTTGAGGGGGCTAGGAACGCCGCCCCCGTTGCACCCCCGCTCAAGTCGTCCGTTCAGAACCGCCAGCCTGTAGCTGACGGCTCTGAACGGACGACGCGGACTTTCGATCCCGCACCCTGCGACCAAGGCGATGGCGGCCTTGGATCCGCCCCGGATGATCTGCGAGCCGTGAACCCAACCCGCCTTCACGGACATCCGGCAAAGGGCTCTCGCGCCCCTTGCACCCACGACCAGGGCTCACGGCCGCCCTGGGACCGCCTGCGGCGGGCGATGCCTGTGTGCACGCCCGCCGACGAGGGGCTTTCGCGCCCCTCGCGACCACGACCGGGGCCCGGCCCCGGGAGACGCCACAACGCGGGAGGTGCGATGGCGCAAAGCGGCAGTGAGACGAGGCAGCGATCGGAGCGGTACACAGTCCGCTTCACGCCACTTGAGGGCGCCCTAATATGCGCAAGAGCTAAAGCGGCGGGCGTCCCGATCGCCACCTACTCCGGAGCACGGCCCTTTCTTTCCCCATCCCGCGCGCAGCGAGACGCCGAGGAGACGGGTGAGTCGCATGGTGCAATTCAGAGTGTCGCCGAGGCAATCCTTCGGTTGGGCCGACTGATGAATCCGCTCGATGCCCCGAGCAATCGCCGGCGGTGTCATCTGCAGCTATTGGAGTAGCTCGCTGAAAATGAGGAGGCGAAATCCCTTTACCTGGAGTTCCAAAGCAGGGTTGGATTCAATAATGCAATGCCTGAAAGCGAAGAGTGGAGCTCAGTTTGGGTTCCGGCGTTACATGCAATCGGAATGGCTATCTCTAAATCAACTGGGTCAGCTGCGGCCCTCGAATTTCTTGACTACCCGCTGGTTGCAGCTACAGCAGGCACCTTCAGCACTCGTGATAATATTTTTCGTCATCCCGCAGCAGGTCCTGCAGTGAAAATCCGTGTCGGCTCCACTCACTCCGTGAAAGGTGAAACGCATACGGCAACGCTCGTACTCGATACCTTTTATTCCAAGCATAGTTTGGTTGCTCTTAAGCCCTGGCTACTAGGTCAGAAGAGCGGTGGTGCGGGACCTGGGGTACGAGACCTGACGCGGCTCAAGCAGCACTATGTGGCGATGACTCGACCAACTCATTTGCTTTGCCTGGCGATAAGTGGAAGCGCCTTTTCCGCCGCAGAGTTGGGTATCCTTGTCAAACGCCATCCGGAACTGCCCCCTTTGCGTCATGAAGAACTGCCCCCACCATCGCGATTATGATCTCGGTTGAAGGTTGTTTCCGCCGGTGGCGGGCCGGAGGGAGGCGGAGCCGACCGGAGGGCCGTCACCGGCGGTGGGCGTCTTGATGAGGCCGCTCTTGCGCTTGGCGCGGAGCCGATAGCTGTCGCCTCGGATCGTCAGCACGTGGCTGTGGTGCAGGAGCCGGTCGAGGATCGCGGTGGCGACCACGGGATCGGCGAACACTGTGCCCCATTCGGCAACGCTGCGGTTCGACGTGATCAGCATGGCGCCGGTTTCGTAGCGCCGGCTGATCAGTTGGAAGAACAGATGCGCCGCGTCAGGTTCAAGCGGCAAGTAGCCGAGTTCGTCGACGATGAGCAGCTTTGGCTTCGACAGCGCGAGCAGTTTCTCGTCCAGGCCTCGCTCGCCGTGCGCCTTGGCAAGGCCTGCGACCAGCGTCGTCGCAGTGGTGAACTGCACCGTGTATCCGGCCAGGATCGCCTCTCGCCCGAGAGCGATCGACAAGTGCGTCTTACCTACGCCTGGCGGACCAGCGTCATAATGCCGGGTGTCTGGGATCAGAGGTTGAGATCCTCTACCCATTTCATCCGCGATGCGGAGCGTTAGTCGTCGTTGT
>NZ_JADPJR010000084.1:0-13622 GCF_023073535.1 Bradyrhizobium sp. 179
CGCGGATCTCATCGAGGCCAGCGGCCATGTGCCGCGCGCAAAGGCCGGACATATGACCGCACCGTCCCAATGTGTGAATCGATTGAAAAAGCTCTTGCCTCGCGGGCCGCTCCACATATGGGGGGCAAGGTCACTGGAGGTCGGCGGACATGATGAAACCGCTGTTCGATGGGTGTTCGTGAACGTGTACTTGCCTTCATCGGGACCGGCTTTTCAGACCGGCAGGCCGCCGAGCGATTTGGGTTGAGCGCGGCGCGCGTAAGCCACTGGCGAAGGTGGCAGCGGGAACGAGGCGAATGCCCAGCCGAGAACTCGGGGGCGAGATCGCAAGTATCACGGGGTGGATGCCCATCAGGCGAGGATTATGGCTCTGCTCGAAGTCTTGCTGGATATCCACCATCCAGAAATTGCGCACAAGGCCTGTCCTTCTATGGCACGATCCGCCCCTTCTTCGAGCACCACAGGCTACGCGTAAGAGGACGGCCATGTCACAGAGCATTATCGCCCTCACGTCTTGAGGCAACGCGAGATCTGGCGCGAGAGCCGGTAAACTCCGCCGACGGTGACCACGAGCCCGCCAGATTCCCGCATCGTTGTTTTCAGATCGCGTATGGTTATGGCACCGATCTCGCGCTCCAGATTTGGCGAAGAAAGCCACAAGTCTGGGTTAGCAGAGGGAGGTTTGACAAGCGTTTTGGGTACACGCGCGATACGTCTGGCCAAAGTCTGATCAAAGTTGCAAAAGGCCCCCGGCGGGCATGCCGGAGGCCTTCTTGGAGGTTTAGCTATCTATAGAGTCGTTTCGATTTCTCCTCTAGCTGTGCAGAAAATCTTACCAGTTGCGCTGAGCCCGGAGCAGCAGCGCTAGGCTGTTCTGATCCTTCAGCTCATACGCAGCCCCAGGCTTGGCGATGCCGGTCTGAACGGGCAGCGTCACGGTGCTTCCGCTGGCATACTTCTGGTCGAGCATGACGTAGGCAATTTCGGCCGTGAACGTGAAATTCTTGACGGGATTCCAACGAGTGGTGGCACCCACAACTGAGTAGTTGAAGTCAGGGTTACAGCCGCCGAGGCCGCTCGAGAGCGCGAGCGTCGTCACAAAGGCGCCGCAGATGTAGCCCTTGGCAGTGCTGTTATACCGGACAGCACCGAATCCGCCCCAGAGCGCACTGTTCCAGTTTGCGTTCCAGTTGTGAGTGTAACCGCCATTGAAGCCGTAAGTCGTGGTCAACTGCTGGCCAGCGCCAGCAACGAAAACGGAGTCCGAGACCCCGGCAAGGCCGACGCTCTGGTAAGCTCCCGGCACACCCGCACCGCCGTACAGCGCAAAAGTGGCGGGGCCGTATGATTGGAAGTTGTACCCCGACGCTCCGTTGGTATACACGCCTTGGACGTTGATTGTATCACCCGCTCCGGTTGGGACATTCTTGATCGACAAGGCTAGCTGTCCGGCCCAGCCCCACTTGTCGCTTGGGTGACCGGTCGTTTCGTCAACGCCATAGTAGCCAGCGTGATTATCATGCGCGGCGACCGACGCCTGGAAAAGCCCCCAAGCCTGGTCTACTCGAAGCGCTGCCACGAGGTCTGGAGCCCGCACTCCGCCAATGTCGCCAGCACCGTACGAGCCGGCGGCGAGACCTGCAGCGGTCGCACCACTCACGTTCCAAATATTGGTCGTGTTGCGAACGACCTGATCCTCGGCCGAGAAGCTGGCCGTAATGCCTTGCCCGAAATCCGCAGTGTAGGCAAACTGATTGACAGCCTCCCACCCGGCGCCACCCGGCAAACCATCGTAGCTGTTCGCCGGATAGTTGGTCCACGGAGAGGAGAACTGTGACTGTGCCCTACCAAAGGTGAACCCGGCAAACTGAAGGAACGCGTAATAGATGGAAAGCGAACCACCGGAAATCGAACCGCTGCCGCTGCCGGCCGGATTGCTTCCGTTATACGCAGTAGCGCCGTTTACCGCAGTGCTCCCGGCACCACCATATCCACCTGCGGTCCACGTAAAAGCCAATTCGGCGTATGTTCGAACGACGCCGTATTCAGTCGCAGTGCGCGTGTCGATGCCGAGATCAAGGCGGGACTGGGCAGTATAAGAGTTGCTGAGGCGATTGTGCGCACCACCGAGGCCGCCGGTGGGGGCGGCCCAGAGGCCCTGCGCACCTACTGCGGCGGAGGCGCGCACGTAGCCACCCAGCTTGATGCAGGTGTCGCTTCCGGGAATGTAATAGAAGCCGGCACCATACAGCGTGCAGATCTTCACGTATTCGACCGCCTTGGCCTTGACGGGGAGATCCGCTGCCTGCACCCCGGCACCGACGAGCATCGCCGCAGAACCGAGCAAAAGGCTCTTCGCCATATTCATAAAAATCCTCCAACCTGTTTCATGGAAGTGGCCGCTCAGCTGCTAGCCACCTCCGCCCCCAATGATTCTCGACCTGCAGGGCGTTCCTCGAACGTCAACTGTAAATCGACCAGTGTACGTCGCGGTGCGGACCATTCCGCCCCTCGCGCTATCTACGTTGACACATTGCGTTCGTTAGCGGCGTCTAAACTCTGTACGAAGCGGACGAACATGCGCTGAGGCTCTATGAGAGTGTTGCAATCGCGTCAGAAAAGTACAGTTCGTACCGTCTTGAAGGAAAAATGTACGGTTCGTACGTTGGCTCACTAGCTGAACGCGGCCGAATTGCTAGTTCGACGCGTTGCCACGCGCGCAGATGACGCGTCCGTCTCGAGTGGCTCAACAGACCAAGAGCCCGCCAATGATCGAAGCCGCAGGAGCACGTTTGCTTTATCTGCCGCCCTACAGCGCCGACTTCAATCCGATCGAGAACGCGTTTGCTAAGCTTAAGGCTTTCTTGCGAAAGGCCGCCGAACGAACCGTCGACGGGCTCTGGAGTGCAACATGATCCGCGAACACTCTAGGACCTGAAAGCATCAGTCGCGCTCGCCCGTACCGCAAAAGATTCGTGACAACTAAAATGAGAGCAAGTGCTTTCGGTATGAGACGCTCTAGCAAGCCGAAGCAACTCCTTCCTCGGAGTTACGCTCGACAGTGAGATGCGCGTTCTCCTTTGCGTTCGCATGTTGCGTCAGCCTCGCGACAGAAGTCCGTTTGCCTTACGATTTTCGCGTACGCATCCGGCGACGCCCGGCGACGGCCCCAGCCCAGGCCGACTTGGCGGTAGCCTGATCGCGCTTAAGCGGCGCGTGCGATGCTCCGCGGCTGACAAATCCAGATAAGAAGTTCCTGAATACGCTTGGCAGAGTGATCCAGCAGGCGAGCCATCACGCCACCTGATGCCTATTCATTGACGCTGAAACCTTCGCATGAAAGGATTGCTCGACAGAAACTCCTTCATCTTTGATCTAAGATGAAAGGTTAACGTCATCTACCAGGAGCCGGTCGCTGTTCTCTGCAGGCCACAAGGCACGCAGATGGCCTCAAAGCCCCTCGACTAGGGCGATGCAACCAGCATAGCCCGCCCCTCTCTCGCATGATTGATCGTCCGGTGTGGGCGAACTGAGCTATGCAGACTCGCGCTCCGGTTCCGCCATCGGCGCGTTCACAACGCAGGGGTCGCTTGCAGACCACCCCAGCGCACCCAAGGATCCACGATAGCGTTGTTAAACAATTTGCTTTTTTGCGTTTCGCTCGTAGTCCTCGTCTCCATCAATAGGGAGAACGCCTTCGCAGCCTGCTACTAAGATAGAAGCGACCGAACGGGACGGTCGGGCAAACTTTCTAAACTACCAACTCTCTCGCTGGGTTAGCGAAGTCAGAGGAGGCATAAGCGTCTGAAATGAGCCGGTAGCAATTACATGCCTTTTGCTCAAGGCGCTCGCGTTCATCTATTTGCAAGATGCCTCGCCTCTTCCGAATTAAACTTTGCTGTTCAAATCGACTGAGGGTCTCAGTGACTCCAGCGCGACGCAATCCTAAGACCGATGAAAGATAGTCATGCGTAACTGGAAGTACATGAGCGTCAAGCGCATCGCTAGCCAAACAGAGCCAACTCGCGAGCCGCTTTTCTCGATCGTGCCGGACGCCGCACAATCCTGCGTGAGCGCAATGCAACGACAACGCTTGAACGTAGCTAAGGAGATGCTCTCGAATTGCAGGACGCTCATTTATTGCCCGACGCAAATCCTCGACACGGATTCTGTGTGCGCCTCCGGGAAAGAGTACGATAGCTTGATGCGTCGGAAGATACCCTCCCACTAGCAGCGAAGCTCCCACCGCCCCCCGATGTCCTATGACCGCTGTTTCAAGAATGCTTTCCCCCGCCACAATCCTGAGCGAGACGAGCCCAGACTCGATGAAGTACACGTGATCGAGATTCCTTTTGGGCTCTTGCAAAATCATGCGTTCCCTTAAGACGATCGGCTCGAGAAACTCCCCAATTGCCGCGAGATCTTGGAGAGCACTCTTGGCCAATATTGCATTTTTGACAAAAGAGCGCGTGTTGGAACGCGTCATGCTGGTCAGCTGTGGCATCGGCTGCGCGCCGGCTGGCCGCTTGACAGCGGTACCTCTTGACGAGTCGTCGAATGCTTCGGGGACGGCGTGCACATGGTCGTTCATAGTGCGGTCGGTCTCCTGGGCTGTAGATCCTCGGCCGGGTCAACCCCCGCTAGACGTCACAAAATATTGATTGCTGATTGTAACGTCAGCTAACTCTCGATTGATGCAATAAACGCGAATTGACGATCGAATCCCGCGCTCTGAACCTGGCACCTGAAGAATTTCAGCGAACGCTCGGTGCCCGCCCCCTTGCCGTTGACCAAATGTCGCACGTGCCGCTGGACGCTATCCGACTGGCTCTTTCGGTTGCGCGAGATGAATGATCGCCTTGAATTGGCATAGCCGCAGGATGTGCTATCGAACCCAAGGTGCTTAGGCTCCTTCGCGGGCTTGCATCCCGGTCAGCACATATTTTCCACCGACGATCAGTTTCAAGTAAGAATCCAGTCATTCCAGCGCTCGCGGAGGCGCTCGCCATTGCACCGCCCGTCCGATCCAAAAGTATCACTGTGCATTGGTGGGTATGCTGCTTGCCTGTAGTCAGGCTGTCTAGCAAGCTTGCGGCCGAGTTTCTCCGGCATCACTTTGTAGGCGTTGAGGTTGCTCGGGCCATTAGGCATGAACTGAGCGAAAGCCGCCTGACCATCGGCGCGGTAGCGACCTTTGCGCGTTCTGCGCATTCGGGCTGCCCTTCGAAATCGCCCAATAGTCGCAACTCAGCCTGGCTTGTTTACGGTTGATCTCGAGCCGGGCGCCCTTGTCGACCAATAGACCCGCCCGTCCGTCGAAGGAATTCATGAGGTCGGCCGCTTTGTCGTGCATCATTTGCTGGATCTCAGATGCGATCGTCGACCATTTGCGAATTTGCGATTCTATCTTATCGACACTAGCGAAAACGCGGTCGACGTCCACCGGGTAGAGGGCGTCCGCAGCGACGCCGTCCACGTGAAGAGCTTCATCCGAGAACCCTTCGCCGCCGGATTTACCTGACACCAGCGTCCGAACTCCATGGAATTTTTTTCACGTCCCAGAACCCGGCCCACGTAGTTGGCCGCGGCTTATTCTCAGTTGTAGATCATGGCGTAAGAATCGACCAGTGCCGCGACACCGAATGGCTGTTTGGCGAAATCGACGATGCCCTCTAGCTCCTCCTTTTTCTAAATTGAGCAATCGATCTCCTCGAGGTCGCCCTCCTAGCCGCCGTAAAAGCTGGTTCTGACCTGCGCCAAATAGGTCGATCGTGATGTTACTGTTGGTCACAATTAGCTCAATCTGAGCTAAGCTGATTTGGTCCGTGACAGGAGTGACCTTGATCCCGGTCTCGGCTTGGAACGGGCTTCACATAAGCTTCGATGACCGCATTTCCCGAGTCTCCACCTAGACGAACCGAGTTCGTTTGGGGATTGCGCCGAAGCACGAGGGCGCGCCGCAGCAGCAAGGCTGGATGACGCTGCCTGCAGAAGACGTCTGCGATTCAGGTAAAAGCTCAAACACGGACGCCTAAATTCTTGTTGGTTCTTGCGCAAATACTAGCCGCACGCTGACGCCGAATATCGGCAACATACAGGCCATCAGGCTCGAACTTTGGCGTCTAATCTTTAGGAAATTAGAGTTTTTACTCGATGCGAGACATGGGCGTTCGCAAGATGCATGCCTCTCACGGCAGCCGTTTCGATCCTTGGTGTGTACGAATTTCGCTTCCCGTCGAAACGGAGGCCTCGCCGTTCACTCTTTTTCGCAGATAGCCGAGGCTTTGTACGAGCGTGCGCCCCGTATTTAGCCGAGAAGCGGTACAACATCAGCCAAAAGACCAGGTGCGCAGGCAGTCTGCCGCACTTAACATCCCTGGTCGGGTCCGGTCCGCGTGAATTATGAACCAATATCCGTGCCAATTGCGCGATCACCAGCATCGCTCAAGAAAACCACGATATGTGGCAGTCGCGATGGTCCACACATCTGTCACGAGGGAGTTTCTGACAACTACTCTCACCTACTGACAAGGATCTGAAAGACTAACGCTTACTTCTCACGTTCGACGTACGGACCCGCCTGAGCTGCGCGAAATGCACCAATTACTCGCTCAATGTCATTTTCGGTATGCGCCGCACTTACCTGCATACGAATCCGTGCCGCGCCTTCAGGCACCACAGGGTACGAAAATGGAACGACGAGGATACCTCGCTCGGCTAGGAATTCCGATATCTGAACAGCAATCGCGGCATCGCCGGTAATCACGGGTACAATCGGATGATCGCTGCCCGAAACTCGAAATCCAAGATCGCTCAATCCTTGGCGCAACTGACGAGTGCGAGCAGCGAGGTTGCTCCTGAGATCGTCCGCGTTTTCGGCCAACCCGATGGCAGCGAGCGACGCTTCACAGATTGCTGGCATCAACGAGTTGGAAAATAGATAAGGACGTGCGCGCTGTCGCAGCCATGCAATAATATTGGCGTGGCCCGACACATAGCCCCCCGATGCGCCACCCAGTGCCTTTCCAAGGGTGCCGGTAAGGATATCAACATGATCTTCCACCCCGTACTGAGCTGACGTTCCACGGCCGCGCGGGCCTATAAACCCGACAGCGTGAGAGTCATCAACCATGACAAGTGCGCCGTAACGTTTCGCAAGATCACATATACCAGGCAGGTCCGCAGCGATACCATCCATGGAAAACACGCCATCGGTTACAACTAGAACCGTTCGACAGTGACGCGTCTCGCGCAAAGCACGCTCAAGTTCATCCATGTCATTGTTGGCGTAGCGCAAGCGTTTCGCTTTGCAGAGCCGAATTCCATCGATGATGCTTGCATGGTTCAAAGTGTCGCTGATCACCGCATCGTCCGCATCAAGCAGGGCCTCAAAGACACCGGCGTTCGCGTCGAAGCACGAACTGAACAGGATCGTATCTTCCGTCCGAAGGTACTTGGTAAGTTTCTGCTCAAGGGCTCGATGAACGGAGTGCGTCCCGCAGATGAAACGCACTGACGACATTCCGAAGCCATGCTGGTCGAGACCCGCGTGGGCGGCTCTTACCACGGTCGGGTGATTGGACAAGCCGAGATAGTTATTGGCGCACATATTCAGGATCTCGCGAGCGCCATGTGCACGCAAGTGGATGTGCGCAGATTGCGGTGAAGCAATTTCCTGCTCAACCTTCAGAAGCTTTCGTGACGACAGTTGATCGAGATCGTCACGAAGCCGCTCGTCAAGTTGAATTCGCATAACACTTCTTCCTCATGGATAGGCGATAGCTGTCGACCATGCTGGATCATCGTGCTTTTGCCAGTAGAGCTCCATGAGACGACGGGTGACTGACCCGACCTGGCCATTCCCGATGACAGCCTGGTCGATACGTGTTACGGGCATAATGCCGCCGGCAGTCGAGGTGATGAACACCTCGTCAGCCTCCTTGATGTCAGCACGACCGATGTCAGTAGACGTGACGGGGAGCCCAACCTCGCCGCAAATATCGAAGACAGTCCTACGCGTGATGCCAGGCAACACCCCAAAGCTCGGCGTTCTCAAAGCGCCATTCTTCACAAGGAATACGTTGAAGCCTGGCCCCTCCGCAATGTGCCCATCTGTATCCACAATGAGCGCGGTCTCTGCCCCCGCGTCGTAGGCATCGAAAAGCCCCTTTACGAGATCGAGCCAATGATAATTCTTGATTGTGGGATCGACCGACCTAGGGGGTATGCGGACAGTCTCGCTGATCGCCACGTGCAGACCTCTTTCCAGTTGCTCCTTGTTGGCGACCGACCCATAAGGCACAGCAAAAGCGATAAAGCGGTTCTCCGCTTGGCGAGGATCGCGGCTGAATGTCGGCGACGAACCTCGGGTGCAGATCATCTCCACGTATGCCGATTTGTGCCCAGATAGAGCAACGCAATTGTTCAGGATAGATGTTATTTTCTCACGATCATGGGGCAGTTTCATTCTCAAACGCTCGACACCACCGAAGAACCTGTCGAGGTGCAAGTTCAATCGAAAGAACCTGCCATTCCAGACATGCGCCGTATCGTACGTTGCGTCGGAGTGCAGGAACCCCCAGTCGAGAACGGAAATCTTAGCCTCGGACATCGGAAGGTACTGCCCATCCATAAACGCCACCCCGTGCGGATAGCGCTGACGATCGATGTGATGCTCATCGACATTTGGAAGCGCTTGTGATGGCTGTGCCTTGGGCGGCGTCATGTCTAGTCCTTCCATTCCAGTTATTTGGTCCAGCTCATTTGAGCTTTGACGTGACAATAGTGGCTGCGACCCGCGTTGCCGGATCGCAAACGGCGCCGCCTGAAGCATCTCTGCCGGGATCTCGATCGGGCTGACTAGGAGGCCGAAACTCTGCGCCAGGAACGACCTGAAGCACCGAGTTCATCCTCGAGACATCGAAACCAATAAAGAATTCCTGCTTTCGGGGACAAAGGCCTCAAGCATAGGCTCCATCAACGTGGCCAAGTTATCGGGCCTAAGAGCCGGGATCTCCTAATCTAGGGCCTCCGACGGCCGAAATTCTGCGTTTGAACGGTAGATGCGAAGGTTTCATTGCCTGTGCGCCTTTCCTCAGAGTCCCGCGAACAGGTCGCGATGGAGGATCGGAGCTCGTGTCCGCCCCAGAACGGCTCCTAACGCCTGACCGATAATCAGGGGGCGAACAATGTATTTGCGATGTGGCCTGTCGCGGGCATGGCTGAACGCATGTAGTGGCGGGCGGGTTAAAATGAACCGCACATCAACATCTCCGTTGCGTTTCAAGCTGCGCGCCGCGCACCACCTTGGCCAGTATTACCAACCCGAACAGGAGATCTACGATGGTGTTCGAGCGAGAGCGGGTTTGATCGTTCGTCGCGCACGTCTCAAAGCTTAACAGCAGACGACTTACGTCTCTTCGGGAAGCAAGCGCGTTGCTTGGCCTCTAGCGCCACCCGGTGGCGTAGAGGGCCAATAGCCAGATTAGCAATGGCATCAAGATCGCTGCCACTGCGGCGATCGTCGGATCGATCTGATGACGGATGTTTTCCCACATCTTCAGTGATAAGTCCGGATCGAGACTCCACTCACCAACGACGTGATGACGACTTCGTCGAACCAGTGGATAAATGCGAAAACAGCGCCACCGATCAGGCATGGCCGGATCAAGGGCAGCGTCACTTTCATGAATGCCTGAAATGGCCCAGCTCGCATACTCATCGCTGCCTGCTCCAAACCCCGGTAGCGCATTGCATCGTCAAAACTGCATAACTTTGCGAACGTTGAGCATCGCGCTACTGTTGGAACACGATGTTCGGAGATCATCCAGCCCGGCATCTCGTAGGCCGGGCGGCTGTGGCAAGCGTGGCGGGCGCCTGTCTTTCAATGTCGAGAGATGAGACGGAACACCGCTGGCTCTGCATCGTGACCGCGCATCCAACCTCGATGTGTTTGACAATGGGTGCCGACTTCGACGCTGCCGCGCGGTCAGATTGAGGTTCAAAATTGCATCGGACCTGCGCTTGCCGGATCAATGCGCGTGTAGTCGGTGTAGCTGTCCTTGAATGTCTCATGATCAATCGCAGAGATTGAGATTAGACCGTTTGGCTGGCGACATCGAAGTGGGGACTCAGTACGCAATGCCATATCTTGACATTTTCCACGTGATGCTCATCGGGTTGTTACGCCGGACTCGATTATTTGTTCGCCCAGAAGGCAGAGACCATCACCGCCTTATCCAAAGGTAGCGCGTCGAGCATGAGGCGTGGATTTCTGGGCAGTTGATCATGGCGACAGACGTCAATTTCGAGGCTTGGCAGTTGGACTTGGCAGGCCTTCACCGCTGCACAATCCACCGGGCGAGATGCTCCCATATTGATGATCCCACTCTGTATTGACGTCGCTGCTCGCGAGGGTCGCCGATCACCAGAAGGTCGGAAATCGGTGATCTGTGGGGTCTGCGCGCCCTAACTCGAGCGATGCCTTCTGATCGCATCACAACGAGGGTGAGAAATTGCAGGAAATCAGCCCGTTATCGGCATTCGGAGCAGAAATTCGGCGGCTTATGACTTATGATCGTTCTTAGCCAAAATGCTCCTTGAACGGTTGTAAGCTTGTTCACGTAGCAGCTATGCTTCCGGGAGGAGCCTTCATGTTCACGACATCGCGGCGCAACTTTCTGAAAGGTGCAGCTTCGACTGCGGCAGTTGGCGCAGGCTTTGCGGGCGTTTCGGACGCTCGTGCTGCCGAGACAGTTACCGCCGTTGAGTGGGGCGGGAACTACTTTGAACCGATGAAGAAGATTGGGGCCAAGCAATCTGACGTTCAGATCAATTGACGACTGCATGCTGGCGGCGCCATGGCCATCTTGCCCAAGATTAAGGCTAAATGGCCGAACGCGGGCATAGATCTTTTGACTGGGTGGGATGCAGTCTGGCAAGCGCTCGCCCGCGAAGGCTGGGCAGAACCGGTCACCGTTGAGAACTGTCCGAACATCGCGGACATTCCGAAAAAGCTGCTGATCAGGGATGCTGCGGGTAGTGTCATCAACATTCCGCGCACCGTCACGTCGATGTTTTGGTTTTATCGGCAAGACACCACTCCATTCGAGATCACCAACATCGACGACCTTTTGAATCCCGCCTTAAAAGGAAAGGTCTGTTTTGCGTTACCCTCCCTCAATTCCAATCCCCAGATGGTATCCCTGGCGCTGCACAAGGGAGGCGACGAGAAAAACATGGAGCCGGCGTGGTATTTTATGAAAAAGCTGGCGCGAAGCGGAAATATCGGCCGCGTCGCCAATGCAGACACCGACATAGCCGCCTCTATCAGTTCTGGTGAAACCTGCGTAAGCCTTCAGGGGGGGACGTCTCCCTTCAAGTTGGGACAAACCTTCAAGATCCGATTTTTGAACACGATGGAACGACAGACCGGATTTCGTTCATTCGTGTACTCCGAGGGGTGGTGCGTTTTGAAAGGCGGGCGCACTCAAGCCGCATTCAACTCGCGAACTTTTGCAATAAATCCGGAGAATAATGCAGATTTCAATCGCGCAATCGGGGCCATACCCGCCAATGTCAAATCGAAGGTATCCGATGAAAACCACGCCCTTCGTATACGATGAAGCGGAAATGGAACGGTACGTCTACGTCCCCGACTGGTCTATCCACGCAGGCAAGTGCCTGGATGAAGCGCTGGGAACAGGAAATCGGCCCTCTGCTTTAGCTGCTGCAACTGGCGCTGGTCTAGATCGGTTCTGAGCGTTTTGGCTGGAGAGAGTGAATGAGCGCTGCTAGATCCCGAATACTGCTGCTACTTCCGGCAGTCGCGGTGTTCGCGCTTTTCCTTGCGATCCCAATGCTGACGGTTTTGGACGAGAGCTTCCGCACGTTCGAGCCCGGTCCAATTGGCTCGGTGCAAGGGGCTCCGCTCACTGTCGAGAACTATGCAGAACTCCTTCGTCCAGTCTATGTGCAGTATTTTGCGCAGACCTATTTCCCGTCGTTCTGCGCGTCCGCCCTGGCTGTGACATTTGCCTTTCCGATTGCCTACTACATTGCCAGGAATGCATCGCCATGGGTACGAAGAGCCTCGCTTGCCGTAATCATCGGTCGTGTCTATTCCCTTCAACTGACTTTTGGCTCCACCGGAATACTCGCTCCAGTCATGTCCGCTCTGGGACTCGATGTGAATGGCCGCTTGTATATCGATGTCGTTATCGTCGCCGGCTTGCTTCACTATACGATACCCATGTCAATACTGATCCTTATCGGAGCGATACAGAACCTCAATCCGCGCCTGCCCGAAGCGGCTCAGTCTCTTGGCGTCTCGGCATTCAAGTCTCACCTTACGGTAACAATACCTCTTTGCATCCGCGGACTGGTGTCAGCATTTCTAGTCTCGATGACATTCGGCGTAAGCGCCTTCGTCATCCCGTGGATTCTGGGTCGCGGGCGTGTGCTGTTCATTTCAAATCTTATCTACAGCCGGTTCAGCGAAATTGCGAATTACCCGAGCGGTGCAGCGATTTCGATCGTTATGATGGTTCTATCCATCCTCCTGATCTACGTGATGTCCAAGCTGACGACGCTACTTGACCGGACGTGAGAATAATATGTTTCGCAAGAAAGGGATCCGCAGCAAGAAGATGCTCAGCAAGCGAAATGCTGATGCCGTTCTTGGCGTGTGCAAGATTAGCGATTATCGCCGCGACGACAGCGTTCCTGTTGTTCCCGGTCATCGTCACCGTATTGATGGCCTTCGACGCCCGCGACTACATTGGCCGATTTCCGCCAATGGATCTGTCAACACGATGGTTTGCTAATCTTTTGTCAAATACCAGTTTGTGGGTTGGCTTCAAGACAAGCGTGCTTTTAGCACGGTAATTGGAACGCTTGCAGCCCTGGCCATTAGCCGGACAGCGCCGCGATGGCGTGACCCTATGATCACCATGTTTCTCTCCCCGCTCGTATTGCCGGGAGTGATACTCGGGTTCGGGCTGCTTATGTTTCTTTCCACCTTCAACTTGATGCCGGTGTTCACGAAGCTGCTGATCGGCCATTTGATCATCACTATACCGTACACCATAAGAATGAGTTTGGTTGGGCTTACTGGCATAGCTGAGACGCTACGTGAGGCAGCATTGACTCTCGGGGCCAATGAGCGCCAAGCCTTCTTCACCATCACTTTGCCGCCCGTCAAGAATGGTATTGCGGCTGGTGCGATTTTTGCCTTCGCCTTCTCCATGGACGATGTGGCGATCGGCCTTTTCCTGAGCGACTTCGACACTTATATCCTTCCGGTGGCCCTGATCAGCCTGATCAGGTCGCAATTCGACCTCACGATCGCTGCGGCCGCCGTAGCTCTCATGGGACTTACGTTGATCCTATTGATCGCCCTGAACCGCGTCTTCGGACTCGAGCGGATAATTGGCTATGGAATTTATCGGACCTAGACATGAACGTTCTCGAACTCAAAGATGTCACCAAAAGCTATGGAGGGTTTGTCGCAGTTGACAGTGTCTCCCTGAGGCACGTTGCTCGCCAATGAGCCAGGCTTCGTCGCCCGGGAGATGCTGCTGACCCTTATCCCATATCCGCTGCGGAGGTCCGTCGGCGGTGCG
>NZ_JADPJR010000124.1:0-13425 GCF_023073535.1 Bradyrhizobium sp. 179
CGGTGGTGAAGCTGGCTCGCCGACGCGGTGCATCGCAAGGGAGATGGCTGGAGCGCATGCTCGCTCGTAAGCCGCCCATGCTTGTCGCGGTGGCTCTTGCCAACAAGATGGCCCGTACCGTTTGGGCTTTGATGGTCAACGGTGGGGTCTACAAAGCTCCGGTCGCAGCGGCTTAATCGCTAATCCGCCCGACCCAGAGGTCGTCGAGGAGGTAGGAAGGTCAAACGGAAGGTACGGCGCAACAGTCGATGAGACGGGGTCAGGAAAACCAGTACATGCCCAGGTCCTTCCAAGTACGCCGCTGTGATTTGGACCTGATCCGCGAACTCCCATACGGGCCCGCGACATATGACGGTCGCAATAAAGGCCGGACAGATGTCAGCACCCGACTACGCGCAACACCTGATCGAAAGATTCTTCTTGCATCCACCGGGGCGTCCACAGATGGGGCATGTGGTCAACGCGTCAGCGTTGTCCACCATGTCCACAGCCTTCGCGGCCTGCATCCGTTCGCGCCAGACCGCCATCGGCGTGCGATAGCCGAGGGACTGATGAAGGCGACGGTCGTTGTAGAAGGTGATCCAGCTCGCGATCCCTGCCTTGGCCTCGCGGCCGTCGGCATAGCCCTTGAGATCGATGTCCTCATGCTTGAGAGACCGCCACAGCCGCTCGATGAAGACGTTGTCCATCCAACGACCGCGGCCATCCATGGAGATCTTGATCTTTGCGGCCGCCAGCGCGCCGGTGAAGGCCACGCTGGTGAACTGGCTGCCCTGGTCGGTGTTGAAAATCTCCGGCGTGCCGTACTTCGCCAGCGCCTCTTCCAGAGCCGCCACGCAGAACGAGACGTCCATCGTATTCGACAACCGCCACGCCAGAACCGTACGGCTCGCCCAGTCGATGATGGCGGCGAGATAGAGAAAGCCGCGGCCGATGGGCAGATACGTGATGTCGGCCGCCCACACTTGGTTCGGCCGGTCGATCGTCATGTTTGCGCAACAGATAGGGATAGACCTTGTGGCCCGGCGCCGGCCTCGTCGTGTTCGGCCTTGGTCCCAACGCCGCGATGCCCATCTTGCGCATCAACCGCTGCACGCGCTTGCGATTGACCTGAAGCCCCTCAGCCTTCAGCATCGCGGTCATTCGCCGCGAGCCCAGGAACGGCCAGGCGGTGAACAGCTCGTCGAGGCGCCGCATCAGGGCAAGGTCGTTGTCGTTGGCCGGCCGTGGCGGCCGGTAGACCCCAGAACGGGCGATGCCAAGCAACATGCATTGCCGGCGGATCGACAGCGCCTGGTCGGCGCGATCGAGCATTCCTCGACGGTCCGGCGTGCTCATCTTCCGGACCTCCGCGCTAAAAAATCGCACTCGACTGTCAGTTGTCCGATCTTGGCGTGCAGCTTCTCGATCTCGCGTTCGCGCGCTTCCTCGCTCTCGCGCTCGACACCCGCGTCAAAAGCCCGGGCCGCTTGGTCCAGCAGCTGCTTCTTCCAGGCATAGATCTGGTTCGGGCGAACCTCATAGCGCAGGGCCAGATCGGCAACCGTCGCCTGCTCCCGCACCGCTTCCAGCGCAATTTTCGCCTTCAACGCCGCGTCGATCTTCCGTCGTGTCTTCTTTGTCATCATGCCCTCCGTCTATCAAACGGAGCGGCCCTTTTCCAACTTAGCCTCTGGTCCCAAAACCGGGGTCCATTTCAGTATTCTAGCGATGGTGTATCACACGAACTACGGCGCAAGCCGACTTTTGACCGCTGTTTGGTCGTGTCAGTCGTGGCGTCTCGACCACACACCTTCCCCGTAGGTCTCCATCAACCGTAGTCTGCACTACACACATGTGAAGCGGCCGGCCTGCACTTGTATTTCGAGGCGACAAAATACGATTCAATCAGCTTAGCGACGCTTATCAACAGTATGCGAGCGTAGACTGGGCCGCATTTGTCCTCCGAAGATATGGCTCGGAATCCTTTTTTAGAGGACCGTTTAGCCACGATTTGCACATTTTACGCCATCCCTGTGATTTGTTCCGGTACGCGTGGCGCGCCAACTCGCACGTCCGAATTGCCGCCTAAAGGTGAGGCCGCTATACTTGGCTGCGGACGCACCCAAGAAACAACCCCTGTCAAAATGCCATCGCGAAGCGTTCCTTCGAACTCGTGGTCCAAGGAAGGGATCGCCTGGCAATTGGGAAAACAGCTTCAATTTCGACCCAGCTATGTTGCCTCTGCAGTTACCCGAGACCTCAGCGCCGATGTGCGTGCCCACAATGTTTTGACGATCCTGTAGCAGCATGAACGCATGGACAGCGCTACTGTGAAGAACGTCGATAAAGACCTGCCATGCTCCCGCTAGCTCCTCGAAACCAGCCTCTTGAGGCGCCGCTGGCGCTAAAGGCGGCTCTGAAATGGCATGAACGATTGAGCGGCCGACGATCTCAGCTTCGACTTTGGTCAGATTGGTCGGATCGACTACGATCCGCTGCGGGCGCTGCCAACAGTCGTGCAGCACAATGCGGACGCCCGGTGGCCAGCCTCCTGGCGATCACGTCGGCTTTTACTGGGAACGTTTTAGCCTGCCAGGAAACGGCAATTCGTGGATTGCAGAATGCAGAGTCTGGCTCCATCTCTTCGACAGCCAGGCCAGGCACACTCAAAAATTCGCGCTTCATTATCGAAATACACTCGCGCCACCTTTCCATCGCACGAGCAGCCCTCCCCTTACCCATTGCTCTAACGCGACGTAAGCACCGATGATCTCGTCTTTACCAGCTTTCATTGACCGACCAAACGATTGGCCAGAGGTCCATTCAGGTACGCTGCTCTACATAGTCTTTCCGAGCCAAGTAAGAAGCCGCTAGATTGCGGTCCGCGGATATACTTGCCGCCCGAATTAATCAGCAGATCGGCCCCGTTTCGAAGCCAAACGCTCGGAAATCGTGGGGCTGCTCCGGCCGCGTCCACAATCAGCGGGATCCCCAATTGTTTAGAGCGCAGAGCAATTTCCTCGAAGGGCACGACAGACTTCGCAATATCTGAGGCAACGACGCATATTCCCGCAAAGTTCTCGATTGGAAGGTGGTCCAACTCTGAGGCACGGCCGATAGGAAGCACCATACAACCGACTGCACGGATTGCATGCTCGTAAGCCATCCGTTGATCAGCAGCGACAACCACCGCCTTCTCGCGCGTAATGGGAGCTTCAGCATCTTCTCTGGATCGTTACCCGCTATGCAAGCAGCAACAGCCTGGCTTACTGCTGCCACGCTTCCACCAGTCACGAGGCCCCACTCGGCACCGGTGAGCGTGGCCAATTTTCGGCCCACCACTTCTGCCAGTTCGTCCATAACGACAAAACCTCGACCCGAGGCTTCCATTGCGGCGAGCACAGATCGCGTTGGATTGCATCCGCCGTAGAAGCTACGCATGCCGGCGCAATTAATGACCGGTTCAACGCCAAGATCATGGATTTGACCTGCGGCGGGGCTGCCGCGCGGCGCGCCATCGCAATGAATATCCAAGCTCATGCAAGCACCTCCTGTAAGGCTTTATGGAAGAGCCGAAGCGGATCGCGTTGCTGACCGCAAGCATCAAGCCAAGCCCAAGCGCGCAAAAAAGCTGGCCCCTGCTAGGCAAGGACTCGCCGTCCAAAGAAAGCGGCTGGAGCCGGTCTTCAAAATCTTCTTCCGGAGGTCGAAACTCGCGCATAGCGTCGGAGGTCACGAACTCTGCCATGCCGACCATCCAATAGCATGCAATTTGAAGGAGGCCTGTCATGCCGCTTTCCCCCTCCGTGCTACCGGTGACGGTAACCCGAAACATGAGGTCCAGCTGGCAACTCCTGCCGCGCCGCAGGGAAACGCATCAAAACTCGCGCCACTTTGATGATTGTGCCGGGCCCTCTTTTTACTGCTTTCTGGTCGGTTCGGCTCTGCGAACACGGTTGAACACCTGTGTCGCGAACCCAACACACCCAACAAAACATCGTACCGTTCCTCTTACCGTTGCCGAGCTTTTGCCATTCTAAAGATCTGAGCCTGAGTGCGTCATGAAGCGTATCCGACGTTGACGATGTAGTTGGCGCATTCCTGGGGCATGAAGCAGTCCAGCAAGACAGCGATGGGCTTCCAGGTTGTATTTGCGATTCGCCCGGCGGATTTCGGAGCAGGGTCTTGAGCCTGCCGGAGACTGCTCCATTGGATTGAGGTCGGCGCTGTAGGGCGGCAGGAAGACTCCCGTTCCAACAGCACAACCTCTTGCAAATCCGCCATGAATTTCTCCTGGAGCCGAGAGAACAAGAACGAGATCAGCAAGTGACATGCCACTCAGTGGCACCCGCAAACTCTGGCGGCAGGACAAGTTCTTGGGAGATTGCCGGTCCACTCTCGGGAGACTGCCATCGAACTGCAGTCCTCCTCTCGACGAGATTGAGACATATGTCACAACGCAATTGCAGCATTTACGACAAGGGTAGCAGTCGACATTTCAACATTTGTGTGGCCTGGATATCACCCTTTGACGAGGCGCTCCTCCCGCCACGGCTGAATGCTCTGTGAAGGGCTGCAGCATGCAGCTCGCGAGCCCAGATCTTCATTTGCACCAAAGCTTTCCACTCCAGCGTGTCGGCTTGACCTTCATCCGAACATAACGACAGGCTAACGTTCGGCGCCAATCCTATGATGCAAGCCTTTATGGCTCAATAGACTACCCACGCTGGTCATTGATCGACATCACGACAAAACGATATGACCAGTGAACTTTGCGCGAATTGAAGCTCGGCCTCCACGATTTCTAGCAGAATCAGCCACAATCCAGTTCGGCCTAACGCAGGTCGTCAATGCGCACAGCCATCGACTGTGGAAAAGCTTCGCGCCTAGGTGCGCTCGAAATGGTCTGTCGTTTCTGATGGAAGCGCAGGATGTCCTGTCTGCCACGATCGCCCAGCGCTCGGGATTCAAGGGGCTCTGGGCCTCTGGTTTGTCGATTGCCAGCTCGCTCGGCTATCGGGATGCCAATGAAGCTTCATGGACCCAGCTCGTCCAGCGCGTCGAATGCATAGTGGACTCAACCGAGCTACCTGTGCTCGTTGACGGTCACGGGGGTTCGGCAATTTCAACAATGCTCGTCTCCTCGCACGCAAACTTCATCAGGCTGGCGCGGCGGGCGTCTCGCTTGGGGACAGCTGCTTTCCGAAGCTGAACTCGCTGATTGGTGAGCGGCATCCGCTCGCCGATATCGATGAATTCTCCGGTCGCCTGCGGCCGGTGAAAGACACTGTTGCTGAACACCTTGTTCTCGTGGCTAAGGATCGAAGCGCTGATCGCTGGACATGGATTGAATGAAGCCATCTTGCGTACTCATGCCTGTGCCGAGGCGGGCGCCGACGCAATCTTGATTCACTCGCGAAAAAGTACCGCATACGAAACTCTTTCGTTTGTCAGCGAGTCGCGAAACCGGCTACCCGTTGTGATTGTCCCGACGACATACTATCGAACGTCACTGTCAACCTTTCGTGATGCAGGGATCTCCACGGTCGTCTGGGCCAATCACTCCATGCGAGCTGCGGCAGCTGCAATGCGGCGCGTCTGCGATAGCACCGCAGCCCAAGAGAGCGTTGCGGGCATAGAATCCCATATCGCCCAGCTCAGCGAGACGTTCGAGCTTCTAAGATATGACGAACTCGCCGCGGGTGAAAAAAATCTCTGCAGCCCAGCTAGTCCATGTCAGCAGGGTTGACACCTAAAGTTCCTTTCTTCAAAACCCGCCCGAGGCGCCCCTAAGCCTCTCTTCGGTGTCGCTCCAGTATCACCCAGCAAGGCCCGCGACCTAACATCCGGGACGGCTCCGGAAGATCGCTAAACATCTGTCCCTGACGCTGAAGGAAGCTCACACGGCGGCTGACTCAGGTGTATGCGTCACTGGCCATTCACACCTACCCCTTCAATATCTGGGATGGTCAAACAACTGCGGCACTTAACACTGAACAGAAGCGTTCACGATGCTTGCGAAGCGAACGCAGGATGAAGAAGCGAATGAAATGCCTCTGAATGCTCCAAGCATGCTCTCATTCTCGCCTCCGCCAGTTGGCTCTCGACTGCGACTGCTTACGGATCTCAACTCGAAACCGCTAGCCCAAATCCATGGCACTGCCATCCTGCACAACGCGCTACATAACATTATCTATCAAGGATCGCCCTGCTCGGCCGGCTACCAGCGATCCGCGGCCTGACAATACCGTCATGTGGCGCGGGCCGTCACGCTCACCGACATCGCGCCGGGCGCCATGGTCGGAGGAGATTTGTGAGTAATTAAAAGCTTCACCGGATGGTACCTTCTAGAAGAATTGGCGCGCTTGAGCTGTGTGGTTAGATTTGCTGCCGCAGCTCACGCATTGCGTTTGCCATTGTGCGCGAGCTTAACAAAGCACAAATTTCATCGAGTGCTTGCGCGCGCTAGGATCGAGGCCCTGAAGCATTGACGCGCGGTCCCGCTGCGCGCGAGGCGCGTCCACGCGCTGGAAAATTGACAGAACAGGAAAGACGCTCGAATGGTGCCTGGAGAACACCATAGACCGAAACGTCTGCAGTATCCGTACTGAACTTGAAAAACCCTCGAAGAATGGGATATTCAGTTAGTATTCCGAATACTTCTTCGACCTGTCCGGTGCCGGGAGCGGCATCAATGACAAGATCAGTATTTGTCACGAGAATGTTGTAATAGCGCAGCGCTTCAGCGACAAATCGCTCAGCAAACTTGTCTACGATCTCACCGTCCACATCTGTAGACAGATAGGTCGAGTCATACAAGAACGGCATATCGTCGATAAATATCGTCTTGCGGACGCACAGCATCGCTTCCCTCGGCGGGCGGAATGTAAGCATAACACGGTCTGAAATCCTCTCTCGTATGATGCAAAGCAATTTCATTGTCGTCCCCTCAAAGGAGGCAGCCGTCAAATCCAGCGTGTGCAGAATCCTGGCCTGCTTCTTGACGTTTGTACCCTTCCCGCCAACAGAGATGATCACGCCAGCAGCTTGGATGACCCGAAGCGCCCGTTTAATCGTGATAAGGCTGACTCCGAATTCCTCTCCGAACATAGCAGTGGGCGGAATTGGCGCATCCGGCTGACAAGTCCCATTGGAGATTCGCTTCAGAATCTCATTGGGTACCGATGACCTGGGACGGAGACGAGAAGGTGCTACCGACATATCGTTCCGATCTCCCTCTGGCCGAATGTGTTCGCATTCCGATTGCGCCTAGTGGAACTGTCCCTAGCAATCTCGATCGTCAGCGAGGTGCGTTGAGTGCGAACATGTAGAATAGGGCGATGGCATACCTTATACTTGGCATTTTCTGTCAACGTTTTGCACTTAATTGCGTTACAGCAGCTGGAATTGGGCCTTAGTAGCAATCCCGAGGATACAAAGATGAACTCTTGCTTGGCTAAGCCGATGAGATTTATGAAATGATGGTCATCCCTTTCGGTTTTTAGTCCCAGCCTGACTTCGGAAGCGGCCTTGAACTCTGGCGGATCATGCTCCGTTGAAGCGAATGACAGGGAGTTCGCTCGAGGAAGGCGCGGCATGGCCACCGAGCGCGAGTATCAAGCGACATCCTCCATCAACGACATTAGACCAAAAAGCGCATCACCCGTGTGAGCCAAAGTGGGAAAGCGTCGGTAAGCAACGACACCAGAGGCGGGAAACTTCAGTTCGGCCGGTTCGGCAGCAACATCACCTAATGGATAGATCCGTCCCGCCGACTGGTTCGCCTTGACTTGATCGGCGGGTTTGGCGAATGGCTCGAAGAGGCCGTCGCAAGGCGCGTAGATGGAGTTGTGCGGGCTTTGATATTTGAGGATCACGGACGAGCTGGGCTCGATGGGATCCAAAGCCGGAAGAATTTCATAATCGTGCAGAACCCGTCTCAGGCCACGCTCAGCGATCCGCAGCCCACGTTCCGAGAGAGTGGCCCCGAAACCCAGCTCGGTCGTCAGAGCAGGAATTCCGTGTTGCTCAGCAGCGGCGTAGAGGGTTGAGCCGGCACCCGAGCCATGGGTAATCGCCCCAAATGGTGCGTCAAAGCTTTTCAGAAGCCGCAAAATCGCGGCAGCTTCAGCGTCGTTCCGGCCGGAGCGGGCGAGCGCGACCGGCAAATAGTCCAGCGACCGGCCACCGGAGTGAAGATCAAGCACGACATCCGCCAGAGGAAACAGTTCTGACGTTATATAGTGGGCGATCATTGCGGTTGGCCCACCATTTGCGTCGCCCGGAAACTCACGATTGAGGTTACCGCCGTCGAGCGGAGAATCCCGGCGACCAGCGCTAACGGCGGGCCAATTCAGAGCAGGAAGGATAATGATCCGACCGCGCAGATTTTCGCTTGAAGACAACTCCCTTGCGAGATTGCGTAGCGCGATTTGGCCCTCGTACTCGTCGCCGTGCGTTCCTGCTGTCAATAGAGCGGTTGGTCCGCTACCGCCGTTGAAACAGAGTATGGGAACCGGTATCCAGCCGTAGGCGGCTATGTCGGACGAATATGGGACGCGGGCATAGTCCGCCTGCATTCCAGTTGCCGAAAAATCGATCTTGCTCCACACGCGACTTTTCATTGTTAACCCTATTCAGTGAAGCGATCTGGCTGTCATCGCTCGGCTAACGCAGCGAAGTTTTCTTCGCTTGCAGGTCGACGACTGGGGCGGGACCATGCGGCTTGATATAGATATTACAGATCGACTGGGCAATCGTTCTGGCGCGATGTCGCTCAGAAATTCAAGGACCACTTTCGGCAGCTCGAAAGACTTCTTCGGTCTGCTACACGCCGCCTGCCATCTCAAGCTTGGGTTCAAGATGCAGGACCATGTCTCCCAGGATGATCTCGTTCGAGCCGGCCATCAATGATGGCGCTTCCGTCAACGCGTTTCGTGAGCCGTGGCCGACACGACCTGCCGCCGTCAGGCGAGACAGGCTGCGCTCCGACCAGAGTTCCTCAAAGAAACGATAGACCATGGCGCCGATCATCCCAGGCCTTACCTTCTCTGCTAGTCGAACTGTCACGCCTCTCGCGGACCCGTGATGTCTTCCTGCCCTGCCGTTGCCTTACCGACCTTTCGCGACCCGATCCAGATCGACTGATCTGATCAGCACGGCGTGCACCTATATCAACTCAGATGAAGTTGCCGCGGTCCAATGGAACGTTGTAGTTCGGTTGTGCGCAACTCTTTCCTGCGGCATCAAAGCGAACTGGAAGCCAGTCCACACTATCGCAGATCGGCCACCAGCAAAACGCTCTCCCTTGTTATGCGACAGGCCCGACGTTTGGTGGCCAGGTCATGCTGACTTAAGACGCGCCGCTGCTGCCAGATGAGGTCGGCCCGGTGCGATAGAACTTGCGCTGCCGCCCTCAAGCAATCGATCAGTGCGATCGATCCGCGCCCAAACATGTCGGGTCCATAGTCAAATCCAACAGCAGCACCGGCCGGGAGATCATTCAGAAACTCGCCTGCGGCGGACACTGCGACTTCGGTGTAGCCATGATAATAGATGGGCTGAACATGGCGGTTCGGCCATGCGCGTGCGCTCTTACTGCTAATGATTATTGCAATCCTCGCGCGATCACGTCGCGCAATCGCTAATAGCGGCCTGATATCCGAAGTCCAGAACTGAACCCGAGTAATAATCAACTTTCTGCCGCGACGTCAGACTCACGGCATGAAGGCGATCGAGGCATCGGCGCAAAGGCGCACATCGGGCATGATCGTGATGGATAACGATCAGACTCTGTCACATGAAGCGCGTGGCATGCTTACCTTGCGTGGCGCTCTATCGAATCTCGACACCAATAGTGCAACTTCGCTTCGGTTGATCTATTGAAGGATGCGTTCTCTGGACCTGACGAAGCGCTGGCTCAGATCAACGCAGCGCGTCCGTCCTTCGCGTTTGGACCTGAGGACAAAGAATTCTGTGACTTGATCGAGATCAAGGCCTCGCTCAGAAAATCGTGGAAGGGTGTGTCGCAAGAACGATCATGAGCTACGACTTCCCTGAGCGTGATGCAACGCCTGCTACAGCGAAATAGCTTTGCGGAATCGACTATCATTAACTAGCCAATAACCCTTGAGACCTGCCTTCGGCCCCATGGACATCAGCTCGAACAACAACGATACGCTGTGCGTCGCTCCGCCAGCGGCGTCGCTTGAAGGGTTTGCCAGTCTCTCGGTACCGCTTTATCGAGCTTCAACGATTGTTTTCCCAAACGCTGCGGCCTATCGCGCGCGCGCGACGCGGTCGCCGGATGGCTATACTTATGGCCTCGCTGGAACGCCAACAACCCGAACCTTGGAGAACCAGGTAGCGGAAATTCACTCCGCCAGCCGATCTATCATCGTGCCGTCGGGGCAGTGCGCGATAACAACCGTTATGCTCGCCCTGGTGAGCCATGGCGAGCACTTCTTGATCGGGGACAATGTCTATCCTCCAGTGAAGCTATTCGCGCGGACGATCCTTCGGGCCTTTGGAGTCGATACAGAGTACTTTGATCCGACTCGTCTCGGCGACCTCGACGCCAAGTTACGACCTGGCGCAACCAAGCTAGTTTGGATTGAGTCGCCGGGCTCAACCACGATGGAAATCTGTGATATCCCGGCCATCGCAGCGAGGTGCAGAAGATCTGGCGCGCTTCTGGGATGCGACAATACATGGGCGACTGGTTTGCTGTGTAGACCTCTAAGCCTGGGCGTGGATATCGTGGCCGAGGCGCTTACTAAATATGCAGGTGGTCACTCCGACCTACTTCTGGGTGCGATCATTCTTAATGATCTTGATCTGTATGCGCGTGTTCGGAGCACTTTGGGCGCTCTGGGGATAGGCACATCCCCCGATGATTGCTGGCAGGCGTTACGGGGCATCCAAACGATGGCTCTTCGGATAAGGCACGCGGGCGCACTTGGCGAGCTATTCGCGCACCGCTTGGAACAGTCAGGTCTTAAGGTCTTGCATCCATCTCTTCCTTCGTTCTCTGGGCATGCCTTATGGCAGCGTGACTTCGCGGGCTGCCCCGGTGTTTTTAGCCTCCTACTGCAGGGAGTCGATGTCAGCACAGTTGACCGTGCTCTCGACCAGTTGAGGACGTTTGTGATCGGTGCTTCTTGGGGAGGTACGCGAAGCATTGTCGCCCCCATGACTGTCGCAGGCGAGCGGCAAGCAATGCCCTCGGACTTGCGCCGAAGCTATATCCGACTGAGCCTTGGTCTGGAAAGCGCTGAAGAACTTTGGCGCGATCTTGAAAGAATGTCGGATGTTCTCTTGGGCTGATGTGCAACTGCACGTAAACCACGTTTAACAGTTCAAGGTATCGACCGGGCAATCTCAGGAACAGCAGGAGAGATCGTTTGTGCTCCAACGCTGAAGCGGCGCCGACGGAGCAATCGCCCCCGGGACACTCATAGACAAAAGTACCGCTTTTCGTGGTTTAGCTCTGAAAAGCGGGACGGCAGTTCTGCGCGATGTTAAAAGTCGTTGCCCTAGTGAGTGGGCGCGATGAAGCCCTTAGGCCAATGACAGAGGGGAGTGAATCACCCGCAGTGGGCGGGAAGCAACACCTATGACCACACCCGATACATCTCGCGTTTCCGTAATCGACGAGGAATTACCGGCATCACAACGGCCTATCGCCTCGCCAGGCGTGGTGGCCGGGTGATAGTTTTCGACCGCTAGCCCTTGCAGTCGAGCTTTTGGAGACGCGCCATGTGAGCGATGCCTTCGAGGCGATACCGGTGAAGTCGGACCGCAACGACATGCGGCTGGCCTGATTACGGCCGGTGCACTGCAAGTCGATCGCTGCGCAGCAAGTGTGAGCCGTGCTGACCGCGCGCAAGCTGGTGCGGAGCAAGCTGCTGGACGTTGAGAACAGCCCGCGCGGGATCTTGCGGGGCTTGTGTTCGCTCGGTTTCGATGTGGCCAGGATCGCACCGGAGGCTGGACAGCTGTCGCAATGGCTTCATGCGGCCATGACGCCTGCCCTGCGGTGGAAGGAAACTCCGTTCACCAACGGGGGACACCTCTCTGCCTTGAACGCCGAGGTCTGGAACAGCTGGTCCACGGTACTAAGGGCATCAAGTGGATGTTCACGGCGGGAGCCGTTCTTCTCGTCACTCCGACACGGTCTTGGCACAAGCTGTCGTGGATGGCAAATTCGTTACGTCCACCCCAAATAGGAAGAGAACACAACCGCAACAGCACGCGATAGGGCGCGAACTCATCTCATGAGGATGGCGCAGGATGAAGAGATCAGGGTCGAGTGTGAGAAAAGGAAAATCCTCCGCTTTCGTCGCCAGCAAGACCGAGTTCGACGCGGCAGCTCGGGTTTCCGCACGTCAGGCGTGTCCATGTTAGAATAAAAGAATAAAGAGAATCGATGCGTAAGATTTCCAACAACTTGTGCCGGGCCGAACGCGTCTTCCTGGTTCGGGCTCACGTGCAGCCCCGGCGCGCTAAATGCATTACCAAATGTCACGAAGCGCTGCTTATTGATGGGGAGGTTCGCCTCCACAGTGCGGCGAACTACGATAATTTGAGTTTCGAAGACGCAAAACTTGCGAGGCAGTAACTCTCAGGCCGCCGATCCTTGCGATCAGTTCCCTCAGAATTGCTTACCTTGGCACGATACCTGCTCATATTCTCGTCAGAGCTCTTTCGCAGATCGCTTGTGTTTATCCAAGCACCCCGTGGCGAAGGGAAGATGGGAGGCGGTCACTTAAATGAATGACGCTGGATCGAACTACTCCATAATTAAACTGCCAGTCACGCGGCTGAGGCCCACCGAAGAAATTGACATCGAACGAGCTAGGCTGCTGGCAAAGGCAATCAAGGAAGAGGGCAGGTGGACGGAACCGATCTTAGTTGAACGCAGCCATTCTGTGATCATGGATGGTCACCATCGCCGCTTCTGTGCGATCGGACTCTGTTTGGCCGTTGTTCCATGCGTCCTGCTTTCCTACGACGACCCCAATTTGGAAGTAACGTATTGGGCCGATGGGGCACCTGTTGATGCGGGGCGTATTGTCAAAGCCGGCCTATCAGGTGATTTGATGAAATACAAGACAACACGACACCGGCTACATGTCCCACTGCCATCTTGCTCGGTGAACCTCGAAGAGTTGAGACGACGATCACTGAAACAGCTGATGGCTCAAGACGGATCGAAATGATTGGCCCTTTGTTGCTTGAGAAATTAGTGAGCTACATCGCCCCTCGATCGAAGTTCGGGGTGGCTGATCGGCAAATAGCTGCCTGTTGGATAGTTTACCGTAAGGTAGCGGCGCTGCCGCAATACTAGCACTACTTTGGCAGAATTGGTTTGTGCTGCAGTTTTTCACGGATACGTCTTCTGCAGTAGGGGCATCGCTGCGATGGCTGCCGTAGGATGAGATC